>JBGPZD010000035.1:0-22250 GCA_041493605.1 Methylomirabilia bacterium | reverse complement strand
CACGTCCTGGATCTGCGCGAAGAGTTCGTGCGCGATTTCGTGTTTCCCATGCTCCGGGCCAACGCGGTCTACGAGGGCTCCTACCTCATGGGTACCTCCATCGCGCGGCCGCTCATCGCCAAAGCCCAGGTCGAGGTGGCCCGCAAGGAGGGCGCGGACGCCGTGAGCCACGGCGCCACCGGCAAGGGCAATGACCAGGTCCGCTTCGAGCTGGCCTACGCGGCCCTGGCGCCGGAGCTCACCGTCATCGCGCCCTGGCGGGAATGGGACCTCAACTCCCGCACCGCGCTGATGGAGTTCGCGAAGCGCCACGACATCCCCGTGCCCGTCACGGCCGAGCGGCCGTATTCGACGGACCGCAACCTCTTCCATATCTCGTTCGAGGGCGGTATCCTCGAGGACCCGTGGGTCGAGCCGCCGCCCAAGATGTTTCTGCTCACCAACTCGCCGGAGTCGGCGCCCGACGTGCCGGTCTACATCGAGATCGACTACGAGGGCGGCAACCCGGTGGCGGTGGACGGCAGGCGGTTGAGCCCGGCGGCGCTGCTCGAGACGTTGAACCGGCTGGGGGGGGAGCACGGCGTCGGCCGCGTGGACCTCGTGGAGAACCGCTTCGTCGGCATGAAGTCGCGCGGCGTGTACGAGACGCCGGGCGGCACGATCCTGCACGTGGCCCACCGGGCCCTGGAGTCGCTCACCCTCGACCGCGAGGTGCTGCACCTGCGCGACTCGCTGGTGCCGCGCTACGCCGAGATGATCTACTACGGCTTCTGGTTCGCCCCCGAGCGCGAGGCGCTCCAAGGGCTGATGGACCAGGTCCAGCGGGACGTCGCGGGCACGGTGAAGCTCAAGCTCTACAAGGGCACCGTGGCCGTGGCCGGCCGCAAGTCGCCCCGCTCGCTCTACCGCACCGACTTCGTCACCTTCGAGGCCGACCGCGTCTACCGGCAGAAGGACGCCGAGGGGTTCATCAGCCTCAACGCCCTGCGCCTGAAGATCCGCGCGCTCCGCGATCGCGCCCGATAAGCGGCGCCGCGCCAATCCGATGCGCGTTCACGTGGCGCTGAGTCCGGCCGAATTCCCGGGGCTGGCGCTCGGTGACGGGGCCGCCGTGGTCGTGGACGTCCTCCGGGCCTCCTCGACCGTGGTCGCGGCCTGCGCGGCGGGCTGCCGCCGGGTCATCCCCGTCGTCGACGCGGAGGCGGCGAACTCCCACGCCGCCCGCCTTGCCGCGGACCGGGCGCTGCTCGCCGGTGAGCGGGCGGGCGAGCCCATCCCGGGGTTCGACCTCGGCAATTCCCCGCTGGAGTACACCGCCGAGCGCGTTGGGGGCCGCACCATCATTCTGACCACGACCAACGGCACCCGCGCCATGCTGGCCGCCGGCACGGCCGCCGCGGCCGCCGTGGCGGCCCTGACCAATGTGGAGGCCGCCGCCCGCTGGGCGCTCGGGCAGGCGCGCGACCTGACCGTGCTCTGCGCCGGCGAAGCGGGCGCCTTCTCCCTCGAAGACGCGGTGTGCGCGGGCGTGCTGGTCGCACGGATGCGGGCCGCCGGCCCGGGCCTCGAGCTGTCCGACGCCGCGCTGGCGGCGGTCCGGCTCGGGGAGCACTACGAAGCCCGGCTCGAGCGGCTCGGCCAGGACTCCCACTGGGCCCGGCATCTCGCGGCCCGCGGGCGCGCCGGCGACGTGGGGGCGTGCCTGCGGCTCGCCGGGATGGCCATGGTGCCGCGGTTCGACGCCGGGAGCATCGTGCCGGACGGGGCCGCCTTGACAGGGCTCGCCGCGGCGACCCATACTCAGCCAGGCCGCAGGATGGGCCCGGAGCCGACGCGGTGAACCTGCCCATCGCCCTCACCCTCATCCGGATCGTGCTGGTCCCGCTCATTATCGTCTTTCTCATTTCCTCGTCCCGAGTGAGCGTCCTCATCGCCGCCGTCATCTTCATCGCGGCCTCGCTCACCGACTGGCTCGACGGGCGCGTGGCGCGGCGGTGGAACCAGGTCACGCGCCTGGGCACCCTGCTCGATCCCGTGGCCGACAAGCTCCTCGTGGCGGCGGCCCTCGTGTCCCTGGTGCAGGTGGACGTCATCGGCGCCTGGGTCGCGTTGGTGATCATCGGCCGCGAGTTGGCCGTGACCGGCCTGCGCGGGGTGGCTCTGTCCATGGGCGCCATCGTGCCCGCCTCGAGGCTGGGCAAGGCCAAGACGGTTTCCCAGTATGTGGCCATCACGCTTCTCATCTTGGAAAAGGGTGTCCTCTTGGAAAAGGGTGTCCCGGAGGAGTTCGTGCCCTTCCACCTGCTCTCGCTGGTCGTCCTGTGGGTGGCCCTGGCGCTGACCGTGCTTTCGGGCGCGGACTACTTCTACCGCTTTTTCACCAGCACCGGGGCCAAGGCCCTCGTGAAGGACCGCGAACGCTGGCCGTGAGCGTGGCGGGTCTCGTGCTCGCCTACCTGATCGGCGCCATTCCCGTCGGCTTCCTCGTCGCGCGCATCGCCGGCGGCGTGGACATCCGCAGCGCGGGGAGCGGCAATATCGGCGCCACGAACGTCCTGCGCACGCTGGGCACGCTGCCCGCCATCGTGACCCTGCTCGGCGACATCGCCAAGGGCTACGCGGCCGTGTGGGTGGCCGCGCGGCTCGGGCCGGCCCCCGGCTGGGCTTCGGCGGGCGCCGTGCTGGCCATCGTGGGTAACTGCTGGCCCGTGTTCCTCCGCTTCCACGGCGGCAAGGGTGTGGCCACCACCTTCGGCGCCTTCCTTGCCTTGGCGCCCTGGGCCACGGCGCCCGCGGCCCTGGTGTGGATCGTGGTGACGGCGAGCTTCCGGTATGTCTCGCTTTCGTCCATCCTGGCCTGCCTCGGCCTGCCGCTCGGCGTGCTGGCGCTGGGCTACGGATGGCCGGCGGCGGAGGCGGCGCTGGCCGCCGCGGTCATCATCGTCGGGCGGCACCACGAAAATATCCGGCGCCTGCTGAGCGGCACCGAGCGGCGCTTGGGAGAGCAGGCGAACCCGGCATGACCGGGCCGGGCCGGAGCGAGGGGCGCCCGATCGCCATCCTCGGTGCCGGCAGCTGGGGCACCGCGCTCGCCATCCACCTGGGCCGGACTGGCGCCCAGGCGCGCCTGTGGGCGCGGGACCCCGCCCTGGCCGAGGAGATCCGCGCCACCGGCCAAAATACCCGCTATCTGCCGGGCGTCGCGATCCCGTCCGGCGTCCAGGCCACGCCGGACGGGCGTGGCGCGCTCGACGGCGCGCCCGTGGTCATCGTGGCCGTGCCGTCGCATTTCGCCGAGCAGGTGGTTGGCGCGCTCGCGCCCTCGGTCCCGCGCGGCGCTATGGTGGTGTCGGCCACCAAGGGCCTCGAGCCGAGGCGGAGCCGGCGGATGTCCCAGCTCCTGGGTGAGCTGCTGCCGGGCCGGCCCATCGCCGTCCTGTCCGGTCCTTCTTTCGCCCGTGACGTGGCTCAGGGCCTGCCCGCCGCCCTCGCCATTGCCTCCACCGACGAAGAGGTCGCGCGGACGCTTCAGCGAGCGCTTGCGGGTCCGAGCTTCAGGCTTTACACGAACCGTGACGTGCTGGGCGTCGAGATCGCCGGTGCGGTCAAGAACGTGATGGCCATCGCCACGGGGCTTTCGGATGGGCTCAAGCTCGGGGAGAGCGCGCGGGCCGCGCTGATCACGCGGGGGCTTGCCGAGATCGTGAGACTCGGCGTCGCACTCGGGGCCCAGCCGGCCACCTTCTCCGGGCTGGCCGGACTCGGAGACCTCGTGCTGACCTGCACGGGGTCTCTCAGCCGCAACCGCGCCCTGGGGCTCGAGATCGCCCGCGGGCGCGCCCTGACGGAAGTCGAGGGCGCCACGCGCATGGTCGCCGAGGGCGTGCGCACCGTCGCCTCGGCCCTCGGCCTGGCCCGCCAGGCCCGGGTGGACATGCCGATCTGCGAGGAGGTGGCGGCGGTGCTCTTCGGCGGCAAACCCGTGCAGGCGGCGCTGGAGTCGCTGCTGGCCCGCGAGCCCAGGCCCGAGGACGAGGCGCGCCGTGCCTGAGCTCAGACGCGATCCCGTCGTCGGCCGCTGGGTGATCATCGCCACGGAGCGCTCCCGCCGGCCGTCCGATTTTCCGCCCACGCCGCCGCGTCGCACGGAGGGACCCTGCGTCTTCTGCGCCGGACGGGAGGCGAGCACGCCCGACGAGGTCTGGGCATCGAGGCCCGATGGCGGCGCTCCCAATGGGCCGGGGTGGCGCGTGCGCGTGGTGCCGAACAAGTTCCCGGCGCTGAGGATCGAGGGCGAGCTCGAGCCGGCGGGTGAGGGACTCTACGACCGGATGAACGGAGTGGGGGCCCACGAGGTGGTGATCGAGGCGCCGGAGCACGACGCGGCGCTGGATCGGCTGCCGGCGGAGCACCTGGCCGAGGTGTTCCGCGCCTACCGCGAGCGCGTCCTGGACCTGGCCAAGGACCCGCGCCTCGAGTACGCGCTGGTCTTCAAGAACCACGGCGAGGCCGCGGGGGCCTCGCTCGAGCACACCCATTCCCAGCTCATCGCCACGCCCATCGTCCCCATCATGGTCCAGGAGGAGCTGGCCGGGGGGCTGCAGCACCTCAAGATCAGGAAGCGCTGCATCTGGTGCGACATCGTGCGCCAGGAGCGGCAGGGCGGCGGGCGGATCATCGCCGACGGCGAGGGCTTTGTCGCCCTTTGCCCGTTCGCCCCGCGTTTTCCGTTCGAGACCTGGATCCTGCCGGCGGGACACCGGTCGGGCTACGAGGAGACCTCGCCGGAGGAGCTGCTGCCGCTGGCGCGGCTTGTCTCGCGGGTCCTGGGCCGCATGGCCCGCTCCCTCGCCGACCCGCCGTTCAACCTGATGCTCCACACGGCCCCGCTGAGGGCCAAGAACCTGGATCATTTCCACTGGCACCTGGAGATCATCCCGAAGCTGACCCGGGTGGCGGGCTTCGAGTGGGGAACGGGGTTCTTCATCAACCCGGTCCCCCCGGAAGACGCCGCCCGGCACCTCCGGGACGAGGGACCCTCCGGGGGCCCGAAGTAGGACTAAAGGCCACCTAAGTTGACACCATTCCACGCGTTTGTTACACTCGGGCGCGGTCAGGAACTCATGGCGGGCCGCGGGAATAGCTCAGTGGTAGAGCACAACCTTGCCAAGGTTGGGGTCGCGGGTTCGAATCCCGTTTCCCGCTCCATTTGTATCGGATCGGGGCTCGGCAGAGAGCCCCTTTGAGTTGCAGGGCGGCGTAGCCAAGTGGTTAAGGCGGAGGTCTGCAAAACCTCTATTCAGCGGTTCGAATCCGCTCGCCGCCTCCATACGCGGGGTCGGCGCTCGGTTGAGCCGGGGTGGCGGAACTGGGAGACGCAGCGGACTTAAAATCCGCTGGTCCGCAAGGGCCGTGGGGGTTCGATTCCCTCCCTCGGCACCAAGAGAGCGGCAGACATCAACCATGGGCGGGCAGTATCCAGGCGCCCAGGACCAGGAGGAAGTCAAGGTGCAGACCTTGAAGGTAGTGCGGCAGACCTTCACGATGCTGAGCGAGAAGCGCACTCAGGTGCTGGACGTCACCAAGCAGATCCGTGACATCATGCTGGGTGCCGACATCAAGGAGGGCATCCTGCTGGTGAATTCCCTCCACACGACCTGCGCGCTCTTCGTCAACGAGTTCCAGGGCGCTCTCGTGGAAGACCTCAGGGCCATGATGGAGCGGCTGGTGGCCGACGACGGCGGTTTCAAGCACGACGACCCGCGCTACTCCGACTGCGAGCGCGGCAACGCCTCCGCGCACCTGCGCGCCGCCCTGCTGGGCCGCAGCGTCGCCGTGGGGATCAGCGGCGGCGAGCTGTCGCTCGGGCGTTTCCAGTCCATCCTGTTCGCCGAGCTGGACGGCCCGCGCACCCGGAACATCGACATCCAGATCATGGGGGTCTAGGGGCCGACCCCGGCTCCCGGCGCGGTTGTCCCGGCCCGCGGGCGCAGTCTCTCCCGGCGGCCGCCCTCTCCCTCGTCGACCCGCGTGGTAGACTAGCCGCATGTCCTGGAAACTCAAGAAGAAAGCCCAGACTCTCGTCGCCGGAGAAGAGGGCGTCGTGCGCAAGGACTGGGGCGGGCGCGTGTCCATCGCGCTCGTCTACCCCAACACCTACGCGGTCGGGATGTCCAACCTGGGCTTCCAGACCATCTACGAGCACCTGAACGCGCTCCCGGACGTGGTGTGCGAGCGCGTTTTCTTTCCCGACCCCGAGGACCTCGACGAGTACGCGCGCACCGAGACGCCGCCCTTTTCGCTCGAGTCCCAGCGGCCGCTGTCGGACTTCGATCTGGTGGGGTTTTCCGTCACCTTCGAGGGCGACTACATCAATGTGGTCCGGCTCCTCCGCATGGCGGGGATCCCCGCGCGGGCGCGGGACCGGCGGCCCGAGGACCCGGTGGTCCTCATGGGAGGCGTCTGCGCGTTTTCCAATCCCGAGCCTGTGGCGCCGTTCATGGACTTCGTCGTGGTGGGCGAGGGTGAGGAGATCGTGCGCGACATCGTCGCCGCCTACGGGGCCGTCCGGGATTCCGGCGGGGGGGATCTGAGGCGCCGCGTTGTGGACGCGCTCAAGCCCGTGACCGGCATCTACGTGCCTGACGCCTACGAAGTTCGCTACGCCGCCGACGGGCTCATCGAGGCCGTAGCCCCGCTCGACCCCAACGTGCCGCTGGTGGTGGCCAAGCGGAGGCTGGGCGACGTGAACCGCTTCGAGACGCGCTCCATCCTCAAGACGCCCAAGGCCGAGTACGGCCACATGGCGCTGCTCGAGGTGGGCAAGGGCTGCGGCCGCGGCTGCCGCTTTTGCCTCGAAGGGCAGGTCTACCGTCCCGTTCGCCACCGGTCGCTCGATTCGCTGCGCGAGTCCGTCGCCCGCATCGCAAAGGAGTCCAAGCGTGTCGGGCTGGTGGGCGCCTGCGTCTCGGACTACCCGTGGATCGGGGACCTCATGAAGATCCTCGAGGAATACGGCGTCGAGGTCTCCATCTCCTCGTTGCGAGCCGACAGCCTGACCGAGGATCTCGTCGCCTCGCTCCAGCGCGGCGGGCACCGGACGCTCACCATGGCGCCCGAGGCCGGGACCGAGCGGCTGCGGCTGGTCGTCCGCAAGGCCATCACCGACGAGCAGCTCTACGCGGCGTGCGACCTGGTGCGGAAGTACGGCATTCCCAACCTCAAGTGCTACTTCATGATCGGGCTGCCGACCGAGACGCAGGAGGACATCGAGGCGATTCCCGCGCTCGCGGCCCGCCTGCTCGAGCGGCTCAGTGTCCTCGGGCCCGACGGCCACCCCTTCGGCAAGCTCACGCTGTCGGTCTCCTCCTTCGTGCCCAAACCCTGGACGCCGTTCCAGTGGGCGCCCTTCGACGACCCGCGGAGCCTCGAGGAGAAGCTCGACATCATCAAGAGCGTGGCCCGGCGCCTGCACAATGTCCGCGTGGTCCACGAGAACCCGCGCGAGGCGGGGCTGCAGGCCCTGCTGGCGCGCGGCGACCGCCGCGTGGCCGGCTTCATCGAGATCGCGGCGGCGCTCGACGGCGACTGGCGGCGGGCGCTGCGCGAGTGGGACGGGGACGCGGCCTTCTACACCCGGCGTCTCCGGGAGACTTGCGAAACGCTGCCGTGGGACCATTTCGACGTCGGCGTCAAGAAGGCCGGACTGCTGCGCGAGTGGGAGCGGGCGGGGACGGCCCAGCCCGTGCCGGCCTAGCCCCATGGCGCGCGTCCGCGTGGTCCGCTCCAGCGATGTGCCGGCGGGTGAGGGCCGGGTGGTCGAGGCCGGGGGCCGGTCCCTCGCGCTCTTCAACGTGGACGGCGCCTACTACGCCATCGACAATTCGTGCGCGCATCGGGGCGGGCCGCTGGGCGAGGGCGAGCTGGACGGCACCGTGGTCACCTGCCCCTGGCACGGCTGGCGCTGGGACGTGAAGAGCGGCGCCAACGCCAACAACCCCGCGGTGAAGATGGCCTGCTTCCCCGTGTCCGTCGAAGCCGGCGACGTGTTCGTGGAGATCTGATGGTCCGCGACACCATCGGGCGGCCGCTGCGCAACCTCCGGTTGTCGGTGACCGACCGGTGCAACCTGCGCTGCTCGTACTGCATGCCGGAGGAGGATTATGTCTGGCTGCCGCGCGAGGACATCCTCCACCTCGGAGAGACCGCTCATCTCGTGGACGTCTTCGCCGATCTCGGCGTCGACAAGGTCCGGCTCACGGGCGGGGAACCGCTGCTGAGGAAGGAGCTGTATCGGCTCGTCGAGAAGCTGGCCGCGAACCCGCGCCTCAAGGACCTGGCGATGACCACCAACGGCGTGCTGCTGGCCGAGCAGGCGGCGCCGCTGCGCGGGGCGGGGCTCGGCCGGGTCACCGTGAGCCTGGACACGCTCCGTCCCGAGCGGTTCAAGGCGCTGACGCGGCGGGACACGCTCCCCCAGGTGCTGGAAGGCATTGAGACCGTGGACCGCATGGGCTGGCCCGGGCTCAAGCTCGACACGGTGCTGATGCGCGGGGTCAACGACGACGAGCTGGCCGATATCATCGAGTACGCGCGGACAGTCTCGGCCGAGGTTCGCTTCATCGAGTACATGGACGTGGGCGGCGCCACCCACTGGTCCATGGATCGCGTGGTCTCGCGCGCCGAGATGCTCACCCGGCTCGCGGCGCGGTACGGAGCCATCGAGCCCGTGGTCGAGGACAGCTCGGCGCCGGCCGACCGCTTCCGCCTCCCCGACGGCTACGTCTTCGGGATCATCTCCTCGACGACCCAGCCATTCTGCGGCACCTGCGACCGCAGCCGCCTCACGGCCGACGGCATGTGGTACCTCTGTCTGTACGCGACCAAGGGGACGGATCTTCGCAAGGCGCTGCGCGGCGGGGCCTCCCGCGACGAGCTGAAGTCGCTGATCGTGCCCGGCTGGGAGGGGCGCGCGGACCGCGGCGCCGAACAGCGCTTGGCGCTGGCCGAGCGGCGGCCGCTGGTGCAGATCAGCGAGCTCAAGCGCGACCCGCACCTCGAGATGCACACTCGCGGCGGCTAGCGCGCGGATTGTCAATACCGCGCCTCGCTGTTAGGCTCTGACCATGACCAAGCGACCGACGAGCCAACCGCCGCCCGTTCACGGCAAGGCGACGCTCGACGTGCGGGAGCGCGGCGCCAATGCGCAAACCTCGGAGCGCCGGCTGTTCATGCAGCTCCAGTCCTTCGGGGGCTGCGTAGACCCGAAGCCGCTCGTCGCGGCGCTCGAGCGGAGCCGGCTCGAAGCGGTGCTCTACGCCGACATCAATGACGCGAGGGGTGTCGGAGTTCTCGCCATGAGCGAGGATCCCGCCTTTTTCGCCACCCGCCTCCGCGAGCTGCTCGGCGCCGAGCCCTTCGCCGGGCTGGCCCGCAAGGCCGAGTTCACCATGCTCGGCCGGACCTACGCGAGCGGCTTCGAGCCGGATCTCGAGGACTGGCTGCTGCGCAGGCCGCGCCGGACCGTGCTCAATCCCGGCCTGCCGTGGGCCATCTGGTATCCTCTGCGGCGGACCGGCGCCTTCGCGCGGCTCTCGCCCCAGGAGCAGGGCGCCATTCTGAAGGAGCACGGGGCGCTCGGACGGCAGTACGGCGACGCCGATCTGGCCCACGACATCCGCCTCGCCTGCCACGGGCTCGACACCCACGACAACGACTTCGTCATCGGCCTCGTGGGGAAGGACCTCCACCCGCTCTCGCATCTCATCCAGACCATGCGCAAGACCACCCAGACCTCCCAGTACATCGAGCGGCTGGGCCCCTTCTTCGTGGGACACGTGCTCTGGCAGAGCGCCGCCCGCTAGCTCCGCCAGGCGATTCCCCTCCAGATTCTGCCCCGGCTCAGCGAATGCTCGGGCCCTTGCGGGCGGCGGCTGGCGTGCTGACCAGGCGAGAGTGATGTCGATCCGGATCGGGCGGATCGCGGCCCCTGTCTGCACGGCGGTGTGGGGCGTAGCGCTCATCATTCTCTTCCTGCTGAACCGTCGCTATGACCTGGCCTATCTTCCCCAGTGGCTGGCGGAGTTCGGCCGAGAGCTGGCCGGTCGTCCCTCGGTGGGCGCCGACGGGTTCGTCCAATCCTCGGGCGGCTTGCTCGTCGCGGTCCTCGTCGTCGTCGCGTGGTGGAGCCTCGGCAGTCTCATCCTCAGGCTTCTCGTCCCGAGCTCGGGGCTCGGGTCGCGCGCCCTCGACTGGAGCGTCCGCGGTCTTCTGGGTTCCGGAGCCTGGTCCACGATCTGGTTCTTTCTCGGCCTGGCGAAGCTCTACCGGACTCCGGTGGCGGTGGCCGCGGTGGGCGCGGGCCTGGTTCTGGCCGTCTGGGCGTGGCGCCACGACGAGCCGACCTCGCCGGCCGAAGGGCGGCGACCTCGGGTCGCCACCATCCTCATCGTCGTTGTCCTCGGGCTGGCGCTCGTCGCAGCGCTCGCGCCGCCCACGGCCAACGACGCTCTTCTCTATCACCTGGCCATGCCGAAGGCCTACATCAGCAGCGGAGGATTGGTCGAAGTGCAAGACAACATGGCGAGTTACTTCGCGCTCGGCGTCGAGATGCACGCCGTGTGGGCGATGCTGCTGGGCCGGCTGGGGAGCCCGCGCATGGCCGAGGCCGCCGCCGGTGCCACGCTCTTCGCGTTCGTGCCGCTCGTCGTGCTGGTCACGTACGGCTGGGCGAGGGCGCGTCAGCTCGACCGGACCTGGAGCACTCTGGCCGCCCTCACGACGGCCGCGATCCCGAGCGTGTACTTCGTCGCCGCTGGCCAGGGCGTGGACGTGGCCGTGGCGGGGTACTCGGCGTTGGCCCTCCTCGCCGCCAGCCGTTGGTGGACCACCCTCGAGTCCGGGTGGCTCTGGCTCATGGCTGCGGCGGTGGGCTCGGCCCTGTCCTCCAAGCTGAGCGCGGTCGCCCTCGTCACGCCGCTGATGGTGGCCGTGTTGCTCCGGGCGCTCACGATCGAAAGGGCCTCCAGCCGTGATGGGCGTCCCTCGGCGGGTGTGACGGCGGCGATGGGGCTCTGCGGCCTCGGGGCGGGAATCCTGCTGGCGAGCCCATGGTACATCCGGACCTGGATCTGGACAGGCAGCCCGATCTTCCCCTTCTACTCGACTCTCTGGCCCGGCCACGCGCCGGGCTGGGACGCGGGACGCGCCCAGCTCCTCGACTCCCTTGTCCAGGCCTACGGACGCTCTTCGAGCGTGCTCGACTACCTGCTCTCACCGCTCTACGTCTCCGTCTCGGCGCAGCCCGAGCTGCCGCGAGACTACGAAGGGGTCCTTGGTCCGGCCTTTCTCCTCGGGGCGCCGGTGGTGGCCTGGGCGTTCCGCCGGCGGTGCCTCGACGTCGAGCTGCGACTGACCTCGCTGATCGCCGTGGCGATGTTCGTGCTCTGGCTCATGGGGAGCCAGGTGGTCCGTTACCTTCTCTTGGCGATGCCGGCGCTGGCGGTAGCGATCGCCGCCGCGGCGGCGGCGGCGGCCGTCAAGTGGCGGCCCGGTTCCGGCCGCCTCCTCCGCGGGCTCCTGCTCGGCGCCGCCGCGGCGAACGCCCTCGTGGTGATCGCATGGTTCGTTGAGCTGAATCCGCTGCAGGTGGTGTTCGGAGGAGAGCCACGGGAGCGATTTCTCGCCCGGCGGCTCGACTACTACGCGTATTACGAGATCATCAACCGGGAGCTTCCGCCCGGCTCCCGGATCTGGCTCATCAGCACCCAGCGCGACACTTACCATCTGGAGCGCCCATATTTCGCCGACTACCTCTTCGGGGCCTACACCCTCACGCAGTGGGTGCGAGAGGCCGAGGACGCCGCAGCGCTGCGGGCGCGCGCGCACGCGCTGGGGATTACACACATCTTGGTCCGCCACGATGCGCTGCTCAACTTCGCGAGCTCGGCCATCGTGGACGACGCCCAGCCCCGCGAAGTGAATCTGGCGCGCCTCGAGCTGCTGCGGGCCTTCTTCTCCCAGGGGACGCGGCTGCTGAAGGGCGGCCCGAAGTTCTGGCTGATCGAGCTCGACCCGTCGTTGGCTCCGCCACCGGCTCCTCGAGCCGGCCTGGGAAGCTCGCCACGAGCTCGAGTCGCGTTTGAGCGAGGGGGTCAGGCCCGCTCGCCCGGAGTAGCGTGACGCTCCCCTTGCCACGCCGCTAGGGTGGTCTCGATCTGGCGGGCGTGGACTTCGAGATGCTCGGCGTAGATCCGAAGCCAGTCTTCCGCGGTGTAGCGGCCCGATTCCGTGTGGCGTCCCTCGCGCTGCCAGGCTTCGTCCGGAAGGCGGCGCAGGAGGGCCAGCGTGTTGGCGCGGACGGCGTCGACGACGGCGAGGGCCGGCTCGAGCGGATGGTGGTGGTAATCGAAGGTCACGGCCCAGCGGGCCTCATCGTAGCCGTAGATGAGGGGATCCTTCTCGCTCGCGAGATAGCGGATGCGGGCGGCGGCATTGGTCTCAGCATCCGCGCAGTGCACGACGACCTCGTGGGCGGACCACTCGCCGGGCTTGGGGCGCCACTGACGGGCCTCGGCGGGCACCTGGGCAATCGCGCCGCGTAGCCGCGCCGGTCCCGCGGCATACTGCTCGATGAGACGCTCCCGCTCGCCGCTGCTGAGGGGCATCAGGCGAGTGGGACGGGGAGGTTGGAGCGGCCCATGAGGTAGAGATCCGCGCCGCGGGCGGCGCTCCGGCCCTCGGCGATGGCCCAGACAATGAGCGACTGGCCGCGCTGCATGTCGCCCGCCGTGAAGACCCCGGGAACGCTGGTCATCCAGTTGGCGTCGCGCCAGACGTTGCCGCGCTCGGTGAGCCTGACGCCGAGCTGCTCGACCATCCCGGGACGCTCGGCACCCACGAAGCCCATGGCGAGCAGGACCAGCTCGCAGGGCAGGACGAACTCCGAAGCCGGGATCTCCTTGAATGACACGCGGCCGTTGTCTCTCACCATCTCGACGCCCACGACTTCGAGGGCCTTGAGCCGGCCCTGCGCGTCGCCCAGGAAGCGCTTGGTCGAGACCGAGTAGACGCGCTCGCCGCCCTCCTCGTGGGCCGCGGAAACGCGGTAGATATTGGGCCACTGCGGCCAGGGGTTCTCGGACGCACGCTCGGCGGGCGGCTGCGGCAGGATCTCGAATTGGTGGACGGAGAGCGCCCCCTGGCGGTGGACGGTGCCCAGGCAGTCGGCCCCCGTGTCGCCGCCGCCGATGATCACCACCCGCTGTCCCTTGGCCGAGATGAACTGCGCGTCCGGGATCGCGTCACCCTCGCAGCGGCGGTTCTGGAGCGTGAGGTACTCCATCGCGAAGTGGATGCCCCTGAGCTCGCGGCCCGGGATGGGCAGGTCGCGGGGGGCGCAGGCGCCGCCGGTCAGCACGAGCGCGTCGAAGTCCCTCCTCAGGTCGTCCACGGCCAGGGTCACGCCCACATGGGCCTTGACGACGAACTTCACCCCCTCCGCCTCGAGCTGCGCCAGGCGCCGGTCGAGGACGCGCTTCTCCATCTTGAACTCCGGGATGCCGTAGCGGAGGAGCCCGCCGGCGCGGTCGTCGCGCTCGAAGACCGTCACCCAGTGGCCGGCGCGGTTGAGCTGCTGCGCGGCGGCGAGGCCGGCGGGGCCCGAGCCGACCACGGCCACCTTTTTGCCGGTCCGGACCGCGGGGGGCTCGGGCCCGATCCAGCCCTCCGCGAACGCCCGGTCGATGATGGCCAGCTCGATAGCCTTGATGGTCACCGGGTCGTCGTTGATCCCGAGCACGCAGGAGCCCTCGCACGGGGCGGGGCAGAGCGTGCCGGTGAACTCCGGGAAGTTGTTGGTGGCGTGCAGCCGGTCGATGGCCTCGCGCCACTTGTTCCGGTAGACGAGGTCGTTCCAGTCCGGAATCAGGTTGCCGAGCGGGCAGCCCTGGTGGCAGAAGGGGATGCCGCAGTCCATGCATCGGGCGCCCTGTTTCTCCAGCTTGTCCGTGGGCCACGGCAGCATGACCTGGCGCCAGTCCCGGAGCCGCTCCACGACAGGGCGGTAGAGCTGCTTGTCCCGCTTGAACTCGATGAATCCGGTGACCTTGCCCATGCCTAGCCGTGGGCGCTCGCCATGATGGCGTCGTCCACCGACATGCCGGTCTCCTGCGCCTTCTTCATCGCGGCGAGCACGCGCTTGTAGTCCTTCGGGATGATCTTGACGAGTTTCTGCTGCGTCTTCTCCCAGTCGACGAGGAGCCGCGCCGCGAGCGGGCTCTGGGTGTAGCGGATGTGGCGGGCCAAGAGGTCCTTGACCAGCTCGACGTCCTCGGTGTCCAACACCGGCTCGAGGTCCACCATGCCCACGTTGCACCGCCGCCTGAAGTCGCCCTCCGGGTCGATCACGAACGCGAGCCCGCCCGACATGCCCGCGGCGAAGTTGCGCCCCGTCTTGCCGATGACCACCACGCGACCGCCGGTCATGTACTCACAGCCGTGGTCGCCCACGCCCTCGACGACCGCGAGGGCGCCGCTGTTGCGCACGGCGAAGCGCTCGCCGGCGACGCCGCGGAAGTAGGCCTCGCCGCTGGTGGCGCCGTAGAGCACCACGTTGCCGACCAAGATGTTGTCCTCGGCGACGAAGGTCGCCTCACGCGGCGGGTAGACGACGACCTTCCCGCCCGAGAGGCCCTTGGCGATGTAGTCGTTGGAGTCTCCCTCGAGGGTGAGGGTGATGCCGCGGGGCACGAAGGCGCCAAAGCTCTGGCCGGCCGAGCCGGTGAAGTGGATGCGGATGGAGTCGTCGGGCAGCCCGTCGGCGCCGTAGCGCCGCGTGACCTCGGAGCCCAGGATGGTGCCGACCGTGCGGTTGACGTTGCGGATCGGCAGCCGGATGTCCACGGACTCGCGGTTGTCGAGCGCCGGCTTGCACATCGGCACCAGGGTGGTCAGGTCGAGCGACTTCTCCAGCCCGTGGTCCTGCTCGACCACCTTGCGGATGGCGACGTCGGGCCCCACCTCGGGGCGGTGGAGGATGGCCGCAAAGTCGAGCCCCCGCGCCTTCCAATGGTCCAGCGCGGGCCTCACGTCGAGCCGGTCCACGCGGCCGATGATCTCGTTCATGGTGCGGAAGCCGAGCCGGGCCATGTACTCGCGCACCTCCTCGGCGATGTAGCGGAAGAAGGTCTCGACGAACTCGGGCTTGCCCGTGAACTTGGCGCGCAGCTTCGGGTCCTGGGTGGCGATCCCGACGGGGCAGGTGTTCAGGTGGCAGACCCGCATCATGATGCAGCCCAGCACGACCAGCGGGGCCGTGGAGAAGCCGTACTCCTCGGCGCCGATCAGGGCCGCGATGACCACGTCGCGGCCGGTCTTCATCTGCCCGTCCACCTGGACGATGATCCGGTCGCGCAGCTTGTTCATCACCAGCACCTGCTGGGTCTCGGCCAGCCCCAGCTCCCACGGCGTGCCGCCGTGCTTGATGGAGGTGAGCGGCGAGGCGCCCGTACCGCCGTCGTGGCCCGAGATCAGCACCACGTCCGAGTGGGCCTTGGCCACTCCGGCCGCCACCGTCCCGACGCCGACCTCGGAGACGAGCTTGACGCTGATCCGCGCCCTGGGGTTGCCGTTCTTGAGGTCGTGGATGAGCTGGGCCAGATCCTCAATGGAGTAGATGTCGTGGTGCGGCGGGGGCGAGATGAGGCCCACGCCGGGCGTCGAGTGGCGCACCTTGGCGATCCAGGGGTAGACCTTGTGGCCCGGCAGCTGGCCGCCCTCGCCGGGCTTGGCGCCCTGGGCCATCTTGATCTGGAGGTCGTCGGCGTTGATCAGGTACTCGCTGGTCACCCCGAAGCGGCCCGAGGCGACCTGCTTGATGGCGCTCCTGCGCCAGTCGCCGTTGGGGTCACGGACGTAGCGCGCCCGATCCTCGCCGCCCTCGCCGGTATTGGATTTGCCGCCGAGGCGGTTCATGGCGATGGCGAGCGTCTCGTGCGCTTCCTGGCTGATGGACCCGTAGGACATGGCCCCCGTGGCGAAGCGCTTGAGGATGGCCTCGACGGGCTCGACCTCCTCGAGGGGGATCGGCGTCTCCGCGAGCCTGAAATCGAAGAGCCCGCGCAGGGTGGCCCGGTTGCAGTTCTGGTCGTCCACCAGGCGCGTGTACTCCTTGAAGATCTTGTACTGGCCGCTCCGCGTGGCGTGCTGGAGCTTGAAGACGGTGTCCGGGTTGAAGAGATGGTACTCGCCGTCCCGCCGCCACTGGTACTCGCCCCCCCACTCGAGCTCGGGCTCGCCCACGGGCCGGTCGGGGTAGGCCTTGTGGTGGCGCGCCAGCACTTCCTGGGCGACGATGTCGATGCCCACGCCGCTGATCCGCGAGGTCGTCCAGGTGAAGTAGCGGTCCACGAGCTCCTTGTTCAGCCCGATGGCCTCGAAGATCTGGGCGCCGCGGTAGGACTGGATGGTGGAGATCCCCATCTTGGAGATGACCTTGAGGACCCCCTTGTTCAGCGCCTTGATGTAGTTCTTGACCGCGGTCGTGTGGTCGAGCCCCGGCAGGAGACCCTGGCGGATCATGTCGTCCAGGGTCTCGAAGGCGAGATAGGGATTGATGGCGCCCGCGCCGTAGCCCAGCAGCAACGCCATGTGGTGCACCTCGCGCGCCTCGCCCGTCTCGATGATGAGGCCGACCTTGACGCGACTGCCCTCGCTGATCAGGCGGTGGTGCACCCCCGACACGGCGAGCAGCGCTGGGATCGGCGCGTGGTGAGGATCCACGCCGCGGTCCGAAAGGATGAGGTAGGTGCACCCCTGGGCCACGGCCTCGCTCGCCTTGAGGCAGAGCCCCTCGACGGCCCGCGCGAGCCCCGCGCCGCCCTCGGCCACCGGAAAGAGCATGGAGATGGTCGCGGCCTTGAAGCCCGGCAGATCCACGTGGCGGATGCGCGCCAGCTCCTCGTTGCCGAGGATGGGTGTCTTGACCTTGATCTGCCGGCACGCCTCGGGCGCGGGCTCGAGGAGATTGCCCTCCGGGCCGATGCTGGTCGCGATCTGGGTGACCAGCTCCTCGCGGATGCCGTCCAGCGGCGGGTTGGTCACTTGCGCGAAGAGCTGCTTGAAATAGTCGTAGAGCAGCCGCGGCCGGTTGGACAGCACCGCCAGCGAGGTGTCGGTGCCCATGGAGCCCACGGGCTCCTCGCCCGCGGTGGCCATGGGCGCCAATAGGATACGCAGGTCCTCGTGCGTGTAGCCGAACACCTGTTGGCGCTCGAGCACCGTCTCGTGGTCGGGCTCGGGCACGTGGGGCGGCTCGGGGAGGCTCTCGAGCGGCTTGAGATAGGTCTTGAGCCACTCGCCGTACGGCTGCTGGGTCGCGTAGAGGTGCTTGAGCTCGGCGTCGTCGACGATCCGCCCCTGGGCCGTGTCCACCAGGAAGATGCGCCCCGGGTGGAGCCGCTCCTTGAGCAGGACGCGCTCGGGCGGGATGTCGAGCACGCCGACTTCGGAGGCCATGACGACCAGGCCGTCCTTGGTGACGTAGTAGCGCGAGGGGCGAAGGCCGTTGCGGTCGAGCACGGCGCCGACGACCGTGCCGTCGGTGAAGGCGATCGAGGCGGGGCCGTCCCAGGGCTCCATGAGGCAGCCGTGGTATTCGTAAAAGGCTTTGCGCTCCTCGCTCATGGACTCGTGGCCGCTCCAGGCCTCGGGGATCATCATGAGCACGGCCAGGGGAAGGGGCCGGCCCGCCATCACCAGAAACTCGAGCACGTTGTCGAAGATGGCCGAGTCGCTGCCGCCCTCGAGGACGATGGGCAGGATTTTCTTGAGGTCGTCGCCCAGCAGCCGGGAGCGGCAGAGGGCCTCGCGGGCGTGCATCCAGTTGATGTTGCCGCGCAGCGTGTTGATCTCCCCGTTGTGGGCGATGTAGCGGTACGGGTGCGCGAGCGGCCACGACGGGAAGGTATTGGTCGAGAAGCGCTGGTGGACCAGGGCCAGGGCCGAGTCGACGAGCGGGTCGGTCACGTCGGGGAACATGGTCTCGATCTGGTCGGCCGAGAGCATGCCCTTGTAGATGAGGGTGTTGGCCGAGAGGCTCGGGAGATAGAAGTACTTCCGCTCGGAGAGCGGGCCCCGGCCGATCGCGTGCTCGGCCCGCTTGCGGATCACGTAGAGTGTGCGCTCGAAGACCGCGCGGTCCGGCACCGAGGCGGCGCGGCCGATGAAGACCTGGCGGATGACGGGCTCCGCGGAGCGGGCGCTGGGGCCCACGGGGGAATCGTCGGTGGGCACATCGCGCCAGCCGAGCAGGCTCTGACCCTCTTCGGCCACGATCTGCTCGAACACCCGCTGGCACTCGGCCCGCTGGGCCGGGTCACGCGGCAGGAAGACCAGGCCGGCCCCGTAGTGGCCGGGCGCGGGCAGGGTGACCCCCAGCGTCCCGCACTCGCGGCTGAGGAAGGCGTGAGGCATCTGGATCAGGATGCCCGCGCCGTCGCCGGTGTTGACCTCGCAGCCGCAGGCGCCCCGGTGCAGCAGGTTCTTGAGCACCGTGAGGGCCTGGCTCACGATGGCATGGGAGCGGCGACCCTTGATGTCCACCACGAAGCCGACGCCGCAGGCATCGTGCTCGTGGGCCGGATCGTACAGCCCCTGCGCCGCGGGCGGCCCCGGATCCCGCGTCGCTCCCGGATCTGTCGTCGTCCCCGGATCTGTCGTCGTCCCCGGACCTGTCGTCGTCCCCGGACCTGTCGTCGTCCCCGGACCTGTCGTCGTCATTGACGCTCCCGCCGGCCCACTCCCGGCCGCCGGCCTTGTGAATCATCCGAACAGCGTACAGCTTTGATCGCTGAGCCTACACTGAACCGGAGCATTAGCCAAGCCCAAAGTAAGAAAACATCGCATTAGCTTTGCTAATGATGTATTCTGGCGCCCGTGAACCTCGACACCCTCAAGCTCTACTGCGACGTGGTCCGGCTCCGGAGCTTCTCGCGCGGCGCGGCGGCCAACGGCGTCTCGCAATCCGCCGCCAGCCAGGCCATCCAGCAGCTCGAAGGGGAGCTCGGCATGGCCCTGCTCGACCGCTCCCGTCGCCCGCTCCAGCCCACCGAGGAGGGCACGGCCTTCTTCGAGGCCTGCCGGACCCTGCTCCAGGGCTTCGACAAGGCGCGCGCCGACCTGGCGGCGTCCCGGCAGCGCGTCGAGGGGACGGTGCGAGTGGCCGCGATCTACTCCGTCGGCCTGCACGACATGAGCCGCCACATGCAGCCCTTTATGTCGGCCTACCCGCAGGCGCGGGTGCTGCTCGAGTGCCTGCATCCCCACAAAGTCGTGGAGGCGGTCGTCAACGACGAAGCGGACGTGGGCATCCTGTCCTACCCGACCGCCACCCGCGCGCTCAGCGTGCTGCCGCTCCGCTCGGAGCCCATGGTGCTGGTCGCGCACCCTTCCCACCGCTTCGCCCGGCGCCGCTCGGTGAGCCCGGGCGACCTGACCGGAGAGAAGTTCGTCGCCTTCGACCACGACCTGCCCATCCGCAAGGCCATCGACCGGGCGCTCAAGCAGCACGGGGTCAAGGTGGACGTGGTGATGGAGTTCGACAACGTCGAGACGATCAAGCAGGCCATCGGGATCAACGCTGGGGTGGGCATCTTGCCGCGGGCCACCGTGCTCAAGGAGATCGGCATCCGGACGCTCTCGGCAGTGCCGCTCGCGATCCCCGGGCTGGTGAGGCCCATCGGCATCATCCACCGGCGCGGGCGGCGGCTGGCGCCCGCCGTGGCCGCCTTCATCGAGCTCCTCCAACATGGGGTCAGGTCTTGAATTACGACATGGGCGGTCTTGGGTTGCTGGAATTCAAGACCTGACCCCATGCTACGGTAGAGGCCATGGATGTGACCAAGTTCGTGAGCCGGTCGGGGATCCGCGTCTACCAGATGCCCGTGGAAACCTTCCCCGGCCACGTCAACAACATCTACCTGATCCTCGACGGCGACCTGATCACGCTCTTCGACGTCGGATCGGGGACGCCGGACTCCATCGAGGGGCTCAAGGCGCGCATGGGTGAAGTCCGCGAGCGCTTCGGCGAGCGGGCCACGCTGGACGACGTCCAGCACGTCGTCATCAGCCACGCGCACATCGACCACTTCGGCTGGGTCGGCCACTTCGCGCGCAACACCGACGCCGCCGTGTACGTGCACGAGCTGGACGCCCGCGTGCTCAATAACTTCGAGGAGCGCATCGTGCTGGCCTCGAAGGACGTGCACGTGTTCCTCGAGCGCTCCGGCGTCAAGCCCGAGGTCCAGGCGGCGCTCGAGGAGATGTACCGGTTCTCCAAGAGCTTCTTCAAGTCGGTCGAGATCGACCATGTAGTCCGCGACCGCGACCGAATCATCAACGGCTACCGCGTCCACCACACCCCGGGCCACTGCCCGGGTCAGATCTGCCTCGAGGTGGAAGACCTGCTCTTCACGGCCGACCACGTGCTCTCGCGGATCACCCCGCACCAGTCGCCCGCGTCGATCACGCCCTTCTGCGGGCTGGAGCTTTATCTCCAGTCGCTCGAGAAGATCAGGCTGGTGGGCGGCGTCAGCATGTCGCTGCCGGGCCACGAGGCGCCGATCGCGGACCTGCCCGGACGCATCGACGGCATCGTGGCCCACCACGACCGCCGCCTGAACCAGGTGCTCGAGATCTGCGGGGAGGCGATGTCGCTGGCGGACGTGTCCAAGCGCCTGTTCGGCCGCCAGGACGGCTACACCCGGCTGCTGGCGCTCGAGGAGGCCGGGGCCCACGTGGAGTATCTCTTCCAGCGCGGCGAGCTGGGCATCGCGAATCTCGAGGACGTGACCCGGGAGACCAACCCCGTGATCCGCTACGAGGCCCGACGAGGAGCCGCCGCATGACGTCGTCTTCGGCGTCCCTGATCATCGCCGCCAGCGAGGCCGACTCGAACCTCTACTACGCCTGCCGCTTCGTGGCGCCGGACCCGTTCGTCTATCTCGAGGTGGGCGGGAAGAAGATCCTCCTGATGTCGGACCTCGAGGTGGACCGCGCGCGCGCCCAGGCCCGGGTGGACGAGGTCCTCTCGCTCTCGGCCTGGGAGGCCAAGGCGCGGCAGAAGTGGGCGCAGCCCCGGCTCACGGATACCGTGAGCCTGCTGCTCGAAGACTACGGCGTGAAGGTCGTGGAGGTCCCCGCCGACTTCCCGCTGGAGCTGGCCGACCGCCTGCGGGAGCACGGCGTCACGGTGACGGCGCGGTCGCACCCCTTTTTCCCCCAGCGGCTCATCAAGTCGGCCGACGAAGTGGCCGCCATCGAAGAGACCCAACGGCATACGGAAGCGGCCCTCGAGGCGGCGTTGAACGCGCTGAGAGAGAGCGTGGTGCGGAAGGACGAGGTGATCTGGAAGGGCCGGCCGCTCACCGCCGAGGACCTCAAGAAGGTCGTGAACGTCGCCCTCATGGAGAACGACTGCATCGCCCAGCACACCATCATCGCCTGCGGCGAGGCGGGCGTGGACCCTCACAACCAGGGCTCGGGCCCCATCCGCCCCAACCAGGGCATCATCTTCGACATCTTCCCGCGCTCCTCCCAGAGCCGGTACTTCGCCGACATGACCCGCACCGTGGTCAAGGGCAAGGCCCCGGACGAGCTCAAGCGGATCTACGGCGCGGTTCTCGCTGCGCAGATCCGGGGCATCGAGCTGGTCCGGGCCGGGGCCTCGGGGGCGGCCATCCATGCCGAGGTGACCCGCACCATGGAAGCCCGCGGCTACACCACCGGCGTGGTCAATGGACGGAACCAGGGGTTCTTCCACGGCACCGGCCACGGGGTGGGGCTCGACATCCACGAGCCCCCGCGGGTGAGCAAGCTGGACCAGCGGCTCGAGGCCGGCCAAGTGGTCACCGTGGAGCCCGGCCTCTACTACCCGGGGCGCGGGGCCGTGCGGATCGAGGACATGGTGCTGGTCGAGGACGGAGGCTGCCGCAACCTCACCCGGGCCCCGAAGCTCGAGCTGCTCGAGCTCTAGCCCGGAGGCCGCCCCGGTCGGGCGGTCGGACCGAAGACAACCTTGCTTCCCGTCTGGCCTTTGGGTAGCATGAGACTTGGAGTGTCACGCCTCTGAGGGGGTTACCAGAATCCAGGGCAACCGGGGCCACTCCGTTCTGAATCGGTTCACGCGCGAGGGGACCCGGCCGCCCAGATCTGGTCGGGAGGATGGCTATGAGCGAGTTCGAAGACGAGCATCT
>JBGPZD010000015.1:0-34083 GCA_041493605.1 Methylomirabilia bacterium | reverse complement strand
TGGCCAGCTCGGCCCTCATCAACCTGGGGGAGGCCGCCGATCCCATGACCGGGGCGCGGCACGTGGACCTCGACCAAGCCGAAGACGCCATCGATATGCTGCTGCTTCTCCGGGACAAGACCCGAGGCAACCGCACGGAGCAGGAGAGCCGGTTGCTGGAGGAGATCCTCTACGACTTGCAGCTGCGCTTCGTACGCGCGTCGGGCGGAGGCCTTCCTAGCGGGTCCTGATCACCACCTGGCCTTCCTCGATGTCGATGCTCTCGACGATCGGGGGCACCTGCCAGCGCAGCAGGTACGTGCTGGAGGGTCCCATCATGATGGTGAGCAGCCAGCCGCTCACGGGCTGCTTGCCGAGCGAGAGGTCGGTCAGCGACACCTTGCCGTAGCGCGCGGCGCCGCTTCCGATGCTGCTGTCAACGCTGAGGCGCCCCCGCAGGGTCACCCACACGGGCCGGTCCAGGCGCTGGTCCGGGATATAGGGCAAGATCTGGGCGAAGGGCGGGCCCTGGAGCAGTTTGCGCAGTGGGGTCCGCCCCTGGACGAGGGCCTCCCCCCGGGAGAAGCGCACGCTGAGCGGGGAGAGGGTCAGCCCGGCGCTCTGCGCAAGGTGGTTTGAGAGGAAGGCGTTCACCTCGCGGTCGCTGAGGACGATGGGGTCCTTGCGGCTCGAGCGGCCCGACTCTCGCTGCAGCACCTCGAAGATCTTCTGCTGGGCCGCGTAACCGTCACTGCGGGTGAACTCGGTCACGACCACCTCGGGGACGCCGTAGATGTTGGCCGAGAGGAAGACGATTCCCGCGGCCGCCAGCAGGACCACGAGGATCAGGATGATCATCAGAAGGCAGCCGATGCATCCCAGCTTCATGAGCCGACCGTAGCACTCCGCCCTTCGCACAGTCAAAGGTATTGGAATTTCTACCTCTTCCACGAAATTATGGCCAGGACTTGACATTAACAGGCTCATAAGATATAAGCTAATCAGACTCATATCTGGCCAGGACAACGAGATGCCAGTACCTTAAGGGAGAGCGAGACATGGCGAAGGTGATCGGCATTGACCTCGGAACGACGAACTCCGTGGTGGCCGTGGTGGAGGGGGGCGACCCCACCGTCATTGCCAACCAGGAAGGGAGCCGCCTGACGCCCTCGGTGGTGGCCTTCACGAAGGAGGGCGAGACCCTCGTCGGGCAGGTGGCCAAGCGTCAGGCCATCACTAACGCGGACAACACGGTGTCTTCCATCAAGCGTTTCATGGGGCGCCGCTACGACGAAGTGCTCCAGGAAATGAAGCTGGTCCCCTACAAGGTGATCAAGGTCCAGAACGGCGACGTGCGGGTGGAGATCCGCGGCAAGGTGTACTCGCCGCCCGAGATCTCGGCCCTGGTGCTTCGCAAGCTCAAGGAAGCGGCTGAAGCCTACCTGGGCGAGAAGATCACCCAGGCCGTCATCACGGTCCCGGCCTACTTCAATGACAGCCAGCGCCAGGCGACCAAGGATGCCGGCGCCATCGCCGGCCTCGAGGTGCTCCGCATCGTCAACGAGCCCACGGCCGCGGCGCTGGCCTACGGCCTGGACAAGAAGAAGGACGAGACCGTTGCCGTGTACGACTTGGGCGGCGGTACCTTCGATATCTCGATCCTGGAGATCGGTGAGGGCGTGGTCGAGGTCAAGGCCACCAACGGTGACACGCACCTGGGTGGCGACGACTTCGACCAGCGCGTGATGGACTGGATCGCCGACGAGTTCAAGAAGGAGAACGGGATCGACCTCCGCAAGGACCGCATGGCGCTCCAGCGGCTCAAGGAGGCCGCCGAGAAAGCCAAGTGCGAGCTCTCGACGACGGTCCAGACCGAGATCAACCTGCCGTTCATCACGGCCGACGCCACGGGGCCCAAGCATCTCGTGCTGACGCTCACGCGGGCCAAGCTTGAGGCGCTCGTCGCCGAGCTGATCGAGCGGAGCCTGACTCCGTGCCGCGAGGCCCTGCGGCAGGCGGGTGTGACGGCCGGTGACATCGACGAGGTGATCCTGGTGGGCGGCCAGACGCGCATGCCCAAGGTCCAGGACGAGGTCAAGAAGCTCTTCGGGAAGGAGCCCAACAAGACCGTGAACCCCGACGAGGTAGTCGCGGTGGGCGCCGCGGTGCAGGCCGCGGTCTTGACCGGTGAGGTGAAGGACCTCCTGCTCCTCGACGTCACGCCGCTGTCGCTGGGTATCGAGACCCTGGGGGGCGTGATGACGCGCCTGATCGAGGCCAACACGACGATCCCGACCAAGAAGGCCGAGGTCTTCACCACGGCGGCCGACAGCCAGCCGTCGGTCGAGGTGCACGTGGTGCAGGGTGAGCGGCCCATGGCGCGAGACAACCGGACGCTGGGGCGGTTCCACCTGGACGGGATTCCGGCGGCGCCGCGCGGCGTGCCCCAGATCGAGGTGACGTTTGACATCGACGCCAACGGCATCCTCAACGTGTCGGCGCGCGACAAGGCGACCGGAAAGCAGCAGAACATCACGATCACGGCCTCGTCCGGCCTGACCAAGGACGACATCGACCGGATGAAGAAGGAGGCTGAGGCCCACGCGGCCGAGGACGCCCGGAGCCGCGAGGCCATCGAGACCAAGAATCAGTGCGACTCGCTCGTGTACTCCACCGAGCGCACGCTGCGGGAGCACGCGGACAAGATCCCGGTGGACGACAAGCAGGCCATCGAGTCGGCCATGGGCGAGGCGCGCGAGGCGCTCAAGACGGACGATCTGGACCGGATCAAGAGGGCCCAGGAGGCGCTGACCCAGGCCTCGCACAAGCTGGCCGAGGTCATGTACCGCGAGGTCCAGGCCAAGTCCCAGCAGCCGGGTTCCGGCCCGAGCGCCGGCGATGGCTCGGCCGGCCAGGCGGCGGGCGGCCCCAAGGGCGACGTGGTCGACGCCGAGTTCGAAGACTTGGGAGAGAAGAAGAAAGAGTAAGGCGCACGCGCCGGACGAGGTGAGCTGTGAGGAGAGATTACTACGCGGTGCTCGGGGTCGAGACGGGCGCGACGGCCGTCCAGATCCGGCGCGCCTACCAGCGCCTGGCCCGGCGCTACTCCCCGGACGTCAACTTCTGGGAGCGCGAGGCCCAGGCGCTGTTCGATGAGATCGCGGAAGCCTACCGGGTCCTGAGCGATCCGACCGCGCGCTCCATCTACGACCGCCAGGGGACGATGGCCGCGCGCGTGTCGGAGCCGGAGGCGCCGGCGCGCTCGCGTGGCGGCCGCCGCGGCGACGACCTTCACGTGCCGGTGGACCTGTCCTTTCAGCAAGCAGCGTTGGGCCTCGAGGCGAGCCTGGCGCTCGAGCGGCTCACTCCCTGCGGGCCCTGCGGCGCCACCGGTGCGGCCCGGGGCGCGGTGTCGACTCCGTGCGCGCACTGCGACGGGCTGGGCAGCGTCTGGAGTGGAGAGGGCCTTCTGCGTCCGGAGCCCTGCGCGGCGTGCGGCGGCGCCGGAGCGCGCGTGACCGAGCCGTGTCCGGCCTGCCGCGGGCGCGGGGTACGGCCGTCACGGGCGACCGTGCGCGTGGGCCTGCCGCCCGGCATGGATACCGGCGGCCAGCTCCGCTTCCCGGGCGAGGGGCACGCGGGGCCCTTCGGCGGCCCGCGCGGTGACCTCATCGTGATCGCCCGCGTTCATGAGGATCCGGTCTTCACCCGCAAGGGCGACAACCTCTACTGCGAGGCGCCTGTGACCATCGTCGAGGCGGTCCTGGGAGCGCGTGTGCGCCTGCTCGGCCTGGACGGCGCCGTCGATCTGGTCGTCCCGCCGGGCACCCAGAGCGGCCGGGTCTTCCGGCTGCGCGGCAAGGGAATGCCGCGCCTGGCCGGCGGGGGCCGCGGGGATCTGTACGTGACAGCGCGAATCGAGATCCCGCGGGGCCTCGACGCCCGCACCCAGGAGCTCTTCCGCGAGCTGGGCCGGCTGCTGCCCGAGGACTCGCGTGTGGTGACGGGAGGGGCGCGCGCATGAACGACCGGGGCAAGCCGCTCTACATGATCGGGGTGGTGGCGGAGATGCTCAAGCTACACCCGCAGACTCTGAGGATGTACGAGAAGAAGGGGCTGATCCGTCCGAGCCGGACGGTGGGCAAGACGCGCATGTACTCCCCGGAGGACGTGGAGGATATCGGCCGCGTTACCCGGCTGGCCCGCGACCTCGGGGTGAATCTCGCCGGCGTCGAGATCATCTTAAAGATGAGGCGCCGCATGCTGGACATGCAGGCGCAGATCGAGACCCTGATGAACCACGTGCGGGCCGACTTGGCCCAGTCGGCCGATCCGGGCAGCCGCGGCAAGACCGAGGCCCTGGTTCGGGCGGCCTCGAGCCAGCTCTCGCCCGTGGATCTGTTTTGAGGGGAAGGGAGACCGCTCATGCTGACTGACCCGACGAGAGCCCCCGAGACGCCGCGCCGCGGCGAGGCCGCGCTGCCCGAGACGCTCCCCATCCTGCCGCTTCGCGACTCCGTGCTGTTCCCGCAGGCCGTGATCCCGCTCGGTGCCGGGCGCCCGTCCTCGCTCAAGCTGCTGGAGGAGGCCCTGGGCGCGGGCCGCCCGATCGGGGTGGTGGCGCAGCGCGACCCGGCGATCGAGGAGCCCCAGCAGGCGGACCTGCACCGGGTGGGCACGCTCGCGGCCATCCACAAGCTGATCAAGCAGGCCGACGGCACGGTCCGGCTCGTGGTGCAGGGGCTGCGGCGCTTCCGCATCGTGGAGATCACTCAAAGCCGCCCCTACCTCCTGGCCCGCGTGGAGGAGGTCGCCGACATCCTGCCGCCGGCGGGAGATTTGGAGACCGAGGCGCTGGTCCGCAGCGCCGCAAGCGTGTTCCGCCAGGTCGTGGAGCTCAGCCCCATGCTGCCCGACGAGCTGGCGGCCGCCCTCGAGAGCGTGAGCGAGCCGGCTCGGCTGTCCGACCTCATCGCGGCCACCCTGCCGGCCCTCGGCACCGTCGCCAAGCAGGAGCTGCTGGAGACGGCCGACGTGAAGGCGCGCCTGGCGCGGCTGGTGGCGGCGCTGACCAAGGAGGTCGAGGTCCTCGCGCTGGGCTCGAAGATCCAGTCCCAGGTCGAGTCCGAAGTCGGCAAGAGCCAGCGCGAGTACTACCTGCGCGAGCAGCTCAAGGCCATCCAGAAGGAGCTCGGGCAGACCGACGACCGTGCGCAGGAGCTGGACGAGCTGCGCGCGAAGATCGAGGCCGCCGGCATGAGCGAGGAGGCCCGGAAGGAGGCGCTGCGCGAGCTGGACCGGCTGGGCAAGATGCCGCCCGCCGCGGCCGAATACACGGTGGCGCGCACCTACCTCGACTGGCTGGTCGCGCTGCCGTGGGCGAAGGAGACGGCCGACAACCTGGACCTGGCCAAGGCGCGCGTCGTGCTCGACGAGGACCACTGGGGGCTCGAGAAGATCAAGGACCGCATCCTCGAGTACCTCGCCGTGAAGAGCATCCGCCCCGCCGGCAAGGACCCCATCCTGTGCTTCGTGGGGCCGCCGGGCGTGGGCAAGACCTCCCTGGGCCGCTCCGTCGCCCGGGCGCTCGACCGCAAGTTCCACCGCATCTCGCTCGGCGGCATGCGCGACGAGGCCGAGATCCGCGGCCACCGGCGGACCTACATCGGCGCGCTGCCCGGGCAGATCATCCAGGGACTCCGGCGGGCCGAGTCCAAGAACCCCGTGTTCATGCTCGACGAGATCGACAAGCTCGGGATGGACTTCAGGGGCGACCCGGCCTCGGCGCTGCTCGAGGTGCTCGATCCCGAGCAGAACGTGGCCTTCCGGGACCACTACATCGACGTGGCCTTCGACCTGTCCAGGGTCCTCTTCATCACGACGGCCAATATCCTGGATACGGTGCCGCCGGCGCTGCGCGACCGGATGGAGATCATCGAGCTCGCGGGCTACACGGAAGAGGAAAAGCTGCACATCGCGCGTAGGCACCTCGTGCCCAAGCAGGCGGGCGAGCACGGGCTGACCGAGGGCGACCACATTCGCTGGACCGACGCGGCGCTGCGCCTGCTGATCAGGAGCTACACCCGCGAGGCGGGGCTGCGGAATCTTGAGCGGGAGATTGCGGCGATGACCCGGAAGATCGCCAAGCGCCGCGTGGAAGGGCAGACGGCGCCGGCGGACGTCACCGCGGCCCTGGTCGGCGAGCTGCTGGGCGCGCCCAAGTTCATCCATGAGGAGATCGAGGAGCGCACCCGCGTGCCCGGCGTGGCCGTGGGGCTGGCCTGGACGGCGGCGGGCGGCGACATCCTGTTCGTCGAAGCCACGCGCATGAAGGGAAGCAAGACCCTGACGCTCACCGGCCAGCTCGGCGACGTCATGAAGGAGTCGGTCCAGGCGGCGCTGTCCTGGGCGCGCTCCCATGCCATGGAGCTGGGCATCCGGTCCGACTACTGGGAGACCTCGGACATCCACGTCCACGTCCCGGCGGGGGCCATCCCCAAGGACGGGCCATCGGCCGGGGTGACCATGGTGACGACCCTGGTCTCGCTGATGACCCAGCGCCCCGTGCGCGCCCGCTTGGCCATGACGGGCGAGGTCACGCTCTCGGGCCGCGTACTGCCCGTGGGCGGCATCAAGGAAAAGGTGCTGGCGGCCCGGCGGGCCGGGGTGGAAATCGTCATCTTGCCCAAGCAGAACGAGAAGAACCTGCTGGAGGACGTGCCGCGGGAGGCCCGGGAGGGCATGACCTTCCACCTGGTGGACTCGGTGGACCAGGTCCTGGACTTGGCCCTCGAGGAACCCATCCCCCGCGGCAACCGCATCCGGGAATCGCTCCTGAACGTCCGTAACTAGCTGCTGCTGAAGGGAAAAGGGCCGCCACGCCCGGAGGCGGCCTTTTTGATTTGCGCCAAGGCCCACGCTTCGCTATGGTCGTCTTACTGTGCTCTACGCGACCCTGATCGGCCTTGTGGTCCTGCTCGGAGCCCCGGGCCTGGCCCTGGCGGCTGGCGCCTACCGTCTCACCGACGAGGACGGCGTCACCCACATCACCAATGCGCCCACGGACCCGCGCTTCCGCCCCGTGCCCGGCATGTCGGGCACGGCGAGGGGCTGGCTGCGGATCCCGGACGCGGTCCGCGCGCGCTATGCCGACGAGATTCGCGAGGCCTCGGATCGGCACGGCGTCAACCCCACTTTGGTGGAGGCCGTGATCCGCGCCGAGTCGGCCTTCAACCCATGGGCGGTCTCGCGCAAGGGCGCCCGCGGCCTCATGCAGCTCATGCCCCAGACGGCTTCGGCGCTGGGCGTGCGCAACTCGTTCGATCCGCGCCAGAACATCGACGGCGGGGTCCGCCACCTGCGCTACCTGCTCGACCGCTATCCCGGCAACGTGGCCTTGGCCCTGGCCGCCTACAACGCGGGCGAGACCGCCGTGGACTACTACCGCGGCATTCCCCCCTATGCCGAGACCCAGCAGTACGTCCAGCGCATCCTGGACGGGGGCGCGGTGGGCGCCGCGCGCAGCGCGCGGCCGGTTCCGGTGATTTACCGCTCCGTCTCCCCGGACGGCACGGTCGTCTACAGCAATACCCCGCCCCAGTCCCGCTGAGCGTGGGCCCTAGCGCGCGGCCCCGACCACCGCCTCCAGCCCCGCCACGTCCAGCAGCACGCACCGCCGTCCCCGCACCGCGATCAGCCCCTGCTTGGCCAGGCTCGCGAGCGACCGCGACACCAGTTCGCGCACGGTGCCGATTCGCGCCGCGATCTCCTCGCGCGTGCCGGGCAGCGTGATCTCAACGCCGCGCGGGGTCCTGCGCCCGGCGCTCCGGACGTGCTCGAGGAGCAGCAGCGCGAGCCGGGCCGGGACGGGGCGCAGCGCCAGATCCCCCGCCAGGCCCGCGAAGGCCCGCACTCGCCGGGCCATCGTGGCGATGATGGCGAGGGCGACCTCCGGGTGCCGCCGGCACAGCGCGTCCAGGTCGCGCCGCGGCAGCCAGAGCAGCCGCGCCGGAGCCACGGCTGCCGCCGAGGCCACGTAGCCCGCCCGGTCGAAGAGCGGGACCTCTCCGAGCGTCGCGCCGGGGCCTTCCACGTGGAGCACCTGCTCGCGGCCGCCCGCCGAAACCCGGAAGACCTTCACGCGCCCCTCGGCCACGACCCACAGCCCGTCGCAGGGCTCGCCGTCGGTAAAGAGCGTTGCGCCCTTGCGGAACCGGCGCTCCCGGAAGCGCGCCAGGACGGCCGCCCGGTCCCTCGCTGAGAGCACGCGGAAGTAGGGGATGCCTGAGAGGAGATCGGGATCGGTCATCCGCGCAGCGGGAGACCTTTCACGCGAAGCGCCCGGGGGGACGGGCGGGGAGGCTCAGCTCTCGCGGTGCCAGACGAGGTCCAGGAAGCGGTCGAGGAAGCCGTCCTTGACGAAGACCTCGATGGCCTCCCGGGTCGAGCGCTTGTCCATGCCCCAGAGCGCGGCGCGCTTACCGACGTCCGGGTCCATTTGGACGAACACCTGCTGGTCGCGCGTGAAGGCCAGCGGCAGCTCCTCGTAGATCTGGGCCGCGAAGGCGTTGACGCCGGGCCCGCCCACGGCGATGGCCGGGAACAGCTCGGCCATCTCCTGGTTGAGCATCCACACGTCGGTGATGACGACCGCGCTGCGGTTCTCCGCCCCCTCGCCGCGAGAATCGATGGCGCGCTTCAGCTCGTAGGCGATGGGACGGTCCTCCTCCTCCGGCAGGATTCCGTACCCGACCACGATGAGCACCGTGGTCCGGATGTCGAAGTACCGCGGCATCAGCGGATCAGCCGGGCCAGCTCGCGGAAGTCGTCCGTGTCGGCCTGGCGCAGGAGCTGAAAGAGCACCGTCTCCGTCGCCGTCACCACGGCGCCCGCCTGGCGCAGCTGATCCATGGCCAGGCGCCAGTTGCCCTGGGTGCGCGAGGTGACCGCGTCGGCCACCACGTGCACGGTATAGCCCGCGGCCAGCAGGTCCAGCGCCGACATCAGCACGCAGACGTGGGCTTCGATGCCCGTCAGCACCACGTGCCGCGCGCCTGTGGCCTTGAGGCGGGCCCGGAAGGCCTCCACGCCGCAGCAGGAGAAGGTCACCTTCTCCAAGGGCTCGACGCCGGGACCCAGCGTGTCCTTCACTTCCTGGAGCGTGTGGCCCAGCCCCTTCGGGTACTGCTCGGTCACGAGGGTCGGCACGCCGAGCTGCCGGGCCGCCGTCGCCAGTACCTTGATGTTGCGCATGACCTCCTCGCGGTGGTCGGCGTCCATGGCGTGGAAGAGGCGCTCCTGGACGTCGAGCACCACGAGCGTGGTGCCCTCGCGGGTGAGCGTCATTGGATGGGATGCGGCGGTTTGACTCATCGAGGCCTCCCGAGCCGGGGATCAGGGGATAGCGGTTATCCTCTCACATTCCCCGCTCTTCGCAAGGGGCGGGCCGTCAGGCGGGCTCGAAGCGGGGCAGGGTGACTTCCGGCGTGACGTCCTCGAACGTGACGCGGACGGACATGCCGACGGCGAGGCGGGTGGGATCGCCACCGACGACGTTGCCCAGCACCTGGACGCCCTCCTCGAGCTCGACGTAGGCCAGGACGTACGGCGTCTCGTCCTTGAAGCCGCGCGCCTGGGTCCGGTGCGTCACGGTGAACGTGTACACGCGCCCCCGCCCCGCGCTCTTCAGCCACTCCAGCTCGCTGCTCCAGCAGCGGGCGCAGACGCCGCGCGGGTAGTGCTGAAGCTCGCCACAGCCGCGGCAGCGCTGGATGAGGAACTCGCGCCGGCGGCAGCCCTCCCAGAAGGGGCGGGACTCGGGCGTGATATCCGGCAGCGGTTTCTTGTACTCGGCCATCACGCGCCTTGCCGCGCGCTCACGCGTGCCCCAGAATCAGGGTGGCGCCCGAGTGGCGGCTGCCGAGCGCCCCGCCCGTGCCGTGCACCAGCGCCAGCCGGCAGTTTGTGACCTGCCGCGGGCCGCACTCACCGCGCAGCTGGCGCACCGCCTCGATGATGAGGAAGATGCCGCGCATGCCCGGGTGATTGCTCGAGAGCCCGCCGCCGTCGGTGTTGATGGGGAGCTCGCCGCCCAGATCGAGCCGGCCGCCCTCGACGAAGCGGCCGCCCTCGCCCTTTTTGCAGAAGCCCAAGTCCTCCAGCGTCATGAGCACCGTGATCGTGAACGAGTCGTAGATCATCGCCATGTCGATGTCGGTGTGGGAGGCGCCCGCCTCGCCGAAGGCCCGTGGCGCCGTCTGGGCGGCGGCGGAGATCAGGTAGTCGCGCCGTCCGGCCGACGTATGGGCCACGGCTTCCGCGGCCCCGAGGATCCGGATCCCCGGTTTGGGCAGGTTGCGCGCCAAGTCGGGGTGCACGAGCACCACGGCCCCGCCGCCGTCGGTGATCACACAGCAATCGAGCAGGTGCAGGGGGGTGGAGATGACCGGGGATGTGAGCACGTCCTCGACCGTGATGGGGTCGCGGTAGAGCGCCGCCGGGTTCAGCCCCGCGTGGCGGCGGCAGGCCACCGCGATCTGCGCCAACTGGGCCTCGGTCGTTCCGTACTCGTGCATGTGCCGCTGGGCGACCATGGCGTACAGGCCCACGGTCGAGGTGCCGTAGATGCCCTCGAACTGATCGAGGTAGTCCCCGGCGATGCGCTCGCGCGTGCCGACCGGGATGCCCGAGGACCGCGCGGTGCTCCCGTAGGTGACGAGGGCCACGCGGCAGCGTCCCTGGGTGATGGCGGCGGCGGCATGGTGGGTGTGGACGACGAACGAGGCCCCGCCCACGCTCGTGCCGTCGACGTAGCGCGGGTTGAGGTTCAGATAGTCGAGAATGGGCAGCGGGCCCGTGCCGCCCGAGCCCGCCACGGTGAAGTAGCCGTCCACGTCCCGCGGCGTGAGCCCGGCCTCGTCGAGCGCGGCCCGGGCTGAGAGGGCCTGGATCTCGAGCGCGCTCCGCGCGGTTTTCCGCTCGGGGAACTCGTGGACCCCGGCGATCAGCGCGTTCATGCGCCGGCGTCCAGCGCTTCGCGCACCTTGCGCGCCAGATCGCCGGGGGTGAACGGCTTGGGCAGGAAGGTGGGCCCCTGACCCAGCACACCGTGGTGGACGATGGCGTCGTCGGTGTAGCCCGACATGTAGAGCACCCGCATCGCGGGCCGCGCCACCGTGAGCCGGCCCGCCAGCTCCCGGCCGCTCATCTGGGGCATCACCACGTCCGTCAGCAGGAGGTGGATCGGGTTGGGCTCCTCGCGGCAGATGCGCTCGGCCTCGGCCGTGGTGGTGGCCTCCAGCACGCGGTAGCCGCCCAGCTCGAGGATGTCGCGCGCCAGATCGCGGACCGCCGCCTCGTCTTCCACCAGGAGGATTGTCTCGTCCCCGCGCGGCGAGTCCTCCGTCGCGGGCGAGGGCTCCCGCGGCCGGGCGGCATCGGGGACCTCGGGCAGGTAGATGGTGAACCTCGCGCCGCGGCCGGGCTCGCTCTCGACCGTGATGTGGCCGCCGCTCTGCCTCACGATGCCGTAGACGGTGGCCAGGCCCAGCCCCGTGCCCTGGCCCATCTCCTTGGTCGTGAAGAACGGCTCGAAGATCTGCGACCGGGTGGCCTCGTCCATCCCCATGCCCGAATCGCTCACCGTGAGCAGGACGTACGGGCCGGGCTCGAGCTCCTTGACGCTCGCCGGGCGCTGCGCGCCGAGGACGGCCTGGGCGGTCTGGATCGTGAGGCGTCCGCCCGTCGGCATGGCGTCTCGGGCGTTGAGGGCCAGGTTCATGATGACCTGCTCGAGCTGGCCGGGGTCCGCCTTGACCGCGCCCAGGCCGGGCGCCAACGAGGTCACCAGTTCAATGTGCTCGCCGATCAACCGCTGGAGGATGCTCTCGAGAGCGGAGACGACGCCGTTGAGATCGAGGACCTTGGGCTGGAGGACCTGCCGCCGGCTGAAGGCGAGCAGCTGCTGGGTGAGCTGGGCCGCCCGCGCGCCCGTCTTCTTTATGAGCTCGATGTCCCGGCGCAGCGGGTCATCCGGGCTCAGCCGGGTCAGGATGAGGTGGGCGCGCCCGCCGATCACCGTGAGCAGGTTGTTGAAGTCGTGGGCCACGCCGCCCGCCAGCCGCCCGACGGACTCCAGGCGGTGCGCCTGGCGGAGCTGCACCTCGAGGGCGCGCCGTTCCGTGATATCGCGGGATGTCGCCACGAGCGTCACGGCCCCCGTCTCGCTCCGGGACACGCGGCTCGTGGTCGCCAGGATCCGCCAGGACCCGTCGCGGGCGCGGACGCGGAACTCGACCGGAGGGTTCACGGCGGCCGGATCCGCGAGCCGCGTGGCGATGGCCTCGGTGAGCAGCCCGGTGTCGTCGGGATGCACGTAGTCCATGAGCTGCTTGCCGACCAGCTCCTCGGGACGCCAGCCGAGGAGGCGCTCGAGCCACGGGCTCTCGTACTCGATGATGCCCTTGGGCGTCAGGACCGTGATGAGATCGGAGGCGTTCTCGACGACCGAACGGAAGCGTTCCTCGCTCTCGCGGAGGGCCCGCTCGGAGGCTTCGGACCGGGCCCGCGCCGCCGTCTCGCGCGCGAAGAGCTGGGCGTTCGTGATGGCGGATGCCGCGTGCGCGGCGAAGGCGCCCAGCAGATCGCGGTCGTCGGCGTCAAAACGGAAGGGCGCGCGGCCGTTGAGGTTCAACACGGCGAGGACGGCCCGATCGTGCACGATGGGGATGCCGAAGAAGCTGGTGAAGCCGTGAGCCCGGAACCACTTTGGAGCCAGGATGCGCCGGTCGCGGAACACGTCGGGGATGCTGATCGGCCGTCGCGTGCGCGCGACCTCGCCCATCACGCCGTCGGCCAGCGGCAGCACGTGGTTCGGGTAGTCACGCCACGTGCGGTCGTCCGACACGGCCCCGAGTCTGAGAGCGTGCGCCGCCTCGTCCATCATCCAGAACGAGGCGAACGCGGCACCCGTGATCTTGGTGGCGGCCTTCGCGATCCCGTTGAGCACCTCGCCCATGTCCATGGACGAGGAGATGGTGAGATTCACGTGCGCCAGCGCCCGGGCGCGGTCGGGCGGCGCCGCCCCAGGGCGGCGCGCCTTCGCGGGGGCCCGCTTGCTCGTCCGGCGGCGCGCGCGCGCGGCCATCAGATCATCCGCCTACGAGCCGGAACGAGCTGAAGAATCGCTCTTTCTCCCGCGAGAAATCCCGCCCCTTCGAGTGCAGGACGGTGAGGGTGTACGCGCGGTTCTTCCGGAAGAACACCTGCGTCGTCAGGAGACCGTCGGGAGTGTCGAACTCGAACTGCCTCCCGCTGTGCTCCACGATCCGCATAGGCTTCTCGGCTATCAGCGTGATCTTGCCCCTGCTCGTCTGGAGGATCTTGTCCCTGAAGCCGTCGAGCGCTTTGTCAGCGTCGAAACCGACCGTGACACCTGCTGTCGGGACCGTGTAATCCGTGTACCCCACGTCGTACGCGAGTCCACCGAAGCCAAATCGCGGCTTCACCGTGAAGTTGTGGTGGTCGAGCGTGAACAGAGTGCCGGGGAGCTGGGCCTGTGACGTCTTGTACTGCGGCTCGCCCGGGAGCAGGCACGAGAAATGGTCCGCGTCGGACTGGAAGGGTGTCCACTTCTCCGTCCCGCAGCCGGCCAGCAGGGCAGCGAGTAGCACGAGGGCGATGCCGACGGCGCGCAACCGTGCGCCGGAGCCCTCACAGGCCACGGTCGAGCCCCCGGTACTGGATGGCCTCGGAGACATGCTCGGCTGCCATGTTCTCACACCCGGCCAGATCGGCGATAGTGCGGGCGACCTTGAGGACGCGGTCATGGCCTCGCGCCGAGAGGCCGAGCCGCGTCACGGCCAGCCCGAGCAGGCGCGCCCCGTCGGCGGGCGGCGGGCACCAGCGGCGGACCTGCCGTCCGCTCATCCACGCATTGGCGCGGACCAGGGTGCCGGCGAACCGGGCCGCCTGGCGCTCGCGCGCCGCGATCACGCGGGCGCGAATGGCGGCGGACGGCTCGCCCGAACCCGGCGCCGCCAGCTGGGCATAGGGCACCGCCGGGATCTCGAGATGCAGGTCGATGCGGTCGAGGAGCGGCCGGGACAGGCGCGACATATAGCGGACGCGCTCGCCGGGGGAGCACCCGCAGGCCTCGAGGGACGGGCAGCCGCGGCGGCAAGGGTTGGCGGCGCCGATGAGCTGAAACCGCGCGGGGAAGATGGCGCTGCCCGCGGTGCGCGAGACCACGACGCGGCCGTCCTCGAGCGGCTGGCGCAGCGACTCGAGCACGCGCCGGGAGAACTCGGGCAGCTCGTCGAGGAAGAGCACGCCGTGGTGGGCGAGGCTGACTTCGCCCGGATGAGGGATCCCGCCGCCGCCGATGAGCCCGGCTTCCGAGGCCGTGTGGTGAGGCGCGCGGAACGGACGCTCGGTCACGAGCCCCCGCTCGGCGGGCAGGAGCCCGCTCACGCTCCATACCGTCGAGACCTCGATCGCCTCCTCGAGCGACAGCGGCGGCAGAATGGTGGCGGCGCGCCGGGCCAGCATGGTCTTACCCGCGCCCGGCGGGCCGATCATGAGCACGTTGTGGCCGCCCGCCGCGGCGATCTCGAGGGCGCGCTTGGCGTGGGCATGGCCGCGCACGTCGGCAAAGTCGGCGGCGTCCGCCGGCGCCGCGGCGAGCAGCCGCCCCGGGTCGGCCGCCGCCGGCGGGATCTCGCGCTCGCCGTTCAGGTACTCGACCGCCTCCTGGAGCGTCGCGATCGGGATGACGTCCACGCCGCGGACGACGGCGGCCTCGGCCGCATTGCCGGCGGGCACGAGCAGCGGGCTCAGGCCCTCGCGGCGGCAGTGCAGCGCCACCGGCAGCACGCCCGACACCGGTCTGACGCGGCCGTCGAGCCCCAGCTCGCCCACGACGAGCGCGCGCTCGAGCCGCTCGGGCTTGATGAGCCCCGTGGCCGCAAGGATGCCCAGCGCCATGGGCAGGTCGAAGGCCGCGCCCTCCTTGCGGAGATCGGCCGGCGCCAGGCTGACCGTGATGCGGTCGATGGGGAACTCGAAGCCCGCGTTGCGCGTGGCCGCGCGCACGCGGTCGCGGCTCTCCCGCACCGTCGAGTCGGGCAGCCCGACGGTGGTAAAGGACGGCAGGCCCGAGGTCACGTCCACCTCCACCGAGACGGTTGCGGCCTCGATGCCGCAGAGCGTGGCGCACCGCACGCGGGCCAGCATGGAGCCAGTGTGAGAAGGCCGGGCGGCCCCGTCAACGCGTCCAGTGGGATACACCGCCCGAATAGGGGCCCCGGCCCTCCGTCCAACGCTCGACGGTTGCAGTGAACTCAGTCGATACCGGGAGGTCACCATGCGCACCACGGTCATCCTGTCCTTCGCAGCGCTGATTCTGGCCCCGGTCCTGCCGGCCGCAGCGGCCGAGCCGCCGCCGGCGGCCCCGGCCGCTCAAGAGGAGATGAGCAAAAACTTCGACAATATGCCCCGCGAGGCCCATGGGATGGGCCAGGGCTGGCGCGGCCACTTCAGGGGACGCGGCGGTTCCGGCGGACGCCCGATCATCAGCCTCGCGCTGAGGCACCGCCAGGAGCTCGGGCTGTCGCCGGCGCAGGTCCAGACGCTCGAGCGGCTCCGGGACGATTTCCGGCGTGAGGCGATCCGGCGCGGCGCCGAGATCCGAGTGGCCAATCTGGACCTGTCGACGCTGACCCGGACGGACGTTGCCGACGTGGGCAAGCAGGTGGACATGAGCAAGGTCGAAGCCAAGGTGCGCGAGCTCGAGCGGCTCCGGGCCGAGCAGCGGCTGGCGCGCATCCGCACCATCGAGGCGGGAAAAGCTCAACTCACGCCCGAGCAGCGCACCAAGCTGGGGACTCTCATCGTGGAGTCGCGGATGCACTGGCGGGGCGCAGGCACGCCGGCCGCGATCCCGCGCAGGTTCTAGGCGCCGCCTCAGTTTGCGGCGCGCGCGGCTTCGCTGAGGAGCCGCTGGGCATTGCCCCAGCGCATCTGCTTGAGCTGCGAGGCGTCGGCGCGCGCCGCGGTGCTCCCCGCGGCGCGCTCCTCCTGCCACGCCGACAGGGTGCCGACGAGCAGCTCGGCCGCCCGTAGCACCGGCTCGGCGAGCGCGCGGTTGAGCTCGCTCTCGAGCGCCGCGGCGTGCCGGCGCCTGAGCGCGGCGGCCTGCTGTCCGAGGCTCGCGGCCTCGCCGGCCAGCTGCTCGAAGGACGCCTGGGCGCGGAAGCGCGCGGCCCAGGCAAGCGCGCGGGCATGGAGCGTCGTCACATCCCACCGGAGGCTCGCGCCACCGTCCCGCGCCTCTCGCAGCGACGCCTTGTAGGCGTCCGGGTCGGCCAGGACCAGCTCCAGCGAAGCCCGCAGCGCCTCACGCTCCCCCGCAAAGCGGTCGAGGCAGTCCATCCCGATGGCCTGGGTCGAGAGCAGATCCGCTCCCGACCGCGCATCGGCGCGGGCTTGGGCTTCGAGCTGCTCGACCCGCTGCTGAAGCGCGCGCCAAGCCTCCGTGTCGCCGCCTGCGCCACCGCCGCGCTGGGCGCGCTCCTGCATCTGCCGGGCGCGGTCCTTGAGCTGCTGGAGGTCCTTGGTGGTGGCGCCGCCCCAGACCTTTTGGGTCGCCCCGGCCAGGCACTGGTGCTCCTGGGCCGCGCCGGCGGCCAGGCGCGCGCGCAGGCGCGCGATCTCCGGCGCGAGATCGCGGTGGGTGTCGGCGAATGCGGCGGTAGGCGCGGCGAGCGCCAGGAGAACGGCCAGGAAACGGATCACGCGGGGCGGCCTAACGCTGGTAGCAGACGAAGGTGACGTTGACGATCCGGGAGCGGTCGCACTGGCCCCAGTTCTTCTCGTCCGGCGCGCTCTGCGCCGTCCGCGGGGCGGTGGAGGCGCAGCCGGACAGGAGCAGGGACAGCCCGAGGCCGGCCATCACGGCCAGCCGAATCAAGCCCGACGGACCCAGCCCAAGTCCCATCTATCCCTCCCAGGTCAAGCTTGGCGCCCGAGGCGGAGGAACTTGGGCCGCCACAGAACCGGTGCATGCGGCGGCCTCAGGTCGCTTGAAACACCTCCGCCCCGGGCACCCTCATCACGAAGCAAGAGCCAAGCCACGGTAAAAGCGTTGAGAAGTCGGCTACTTTCGTTGGGGGTGGGGACGGTTCGATCAACCAAAATTGTCACGCGGACTACCGATTCTGCTACTCTCGCTTCGCCCCGAAGGGGCAGGACCAGCAACCGATACCGTCACAAGGAGGCCGTCGAGGTGGCCAAGGCCCGGAAGCGCGCCAAGCCCTCCGTCAAGCGATCCGCTCGGCCATCCCCCAATCGCGCGAAGGATCCGGCCGTCACCCTCGTCCGGCCCGAGAAGCTGAGGCCCCTGATTGCCGGCCTCATCAAGGCCGCGGGCGCGCCCGCAGCCGACGCCGAGACCGTGGCCGAGATCCTCGTCGAAGCCGATCTCCGTGGCGTCGAGTCACACGGCAGCACGCGCGTCGCCGGCTACCTCAGCATGATCAAGCTCGGGTTGCTCAACCCGCGGCCCAAGGTCCAAGTGCTGCGCGAGACCGGCTCGACGGCCATGCTCGAGGGCGACAACGCTTTCGGCATGGTGGTCGCCAAGCGCGCCATGGAGCTGGCGCTCGACAAGGCGGCGCGCGCCGGTATCGCCTGCGTCACCGCGCGCAACGTCACCCACACGGGCATGGTGGGCTTCTACCCGATGATGGCCGCCCGGCGCGGCTTTATCGGGCTGTCCTGCAATAACGGGCCGACCATTCTGCCGCCCTTCGGGGGCACCACGCCGACCCTGGCGACCAATCCGTTCAGCGCCGCGTTCCCCGCCGGCGGGGAAGAACCCATCGTGCTCGACATGGCCACCAGCGTGGTCGCGGGCGGCAAGCTCCGGCTGGCGGCCAAAAAGGGCCTGCCCATCCCGGAGAATTGGGCCCTCGACCGGCGCGGTATTCCGACCACCGATCCCCGGGAGGCCATCTTCCATGGCTTTCTCCAGTGGGCGGGCGGCTACAAGGGCTTTGGGCTGGCCACGGTCGTGGAAGCGCTGTCAGGCGTACTCTCGGGAGGGCTCTTCGGCCGCGACGTGCCCGCGATGAAGACCTTCGGCAAGGAGCCGCTCGTCACCAGCGCGTTCTACATGGCGATCAACCCCGAGTGCTTCATGCCGCTCGAGGAGTTCCGCTCGCGCGTGGACCGGCTGATCCGCCACATCCGGTCTTCCGACAAGGCGATGGGCGTCAAGCAGGTCTATGTCGCCGGCGAGATCGAGTTCCGCAAAAGGGCCCAGCGCCTGGCCGATGGCATCCCCGTGAGCGCGGTCGTCCACGAGGAGCTCCGCAGCCTGGCCGGCCAGTACGGCGTGCGGTTCGACCTGGGCGGATGAGCCCCGTCCCCGTGCGCCCCGAGCCGGTCCGCCTGGAGATCGTCCGGCTCGATCCCGCCTTGCCCTTGCCTGCCTACGCCCGCGCGGGCGACGCCGGGCTCGATCTGGGCGCGGCCAAGGACATCACCCTCGCCCCGGGAGAGCGTCAACTGGTTCCGACCGGGCTCAGCATCGCCGTGCCCGAGGGCTACGCGGGACTCATCCTGCCGCGCTCTGGTTTGGCATTGCGGGACGGAGTGACCGTGCTCAACGCCCCCGGCCTCGTCGATGCCGGCTACCGCGGCGAGGTAGGCGTGCTGCTGATCAACCACGGCGCGAAGCCCGTCGTCATCCGCCGTGGCGACCGCATCGCCCAGCTGGTGATCCAGCCCGTGGCATGGGCAACCCCGGTGGAGGTGCGCGAGCTCGGCGCGACGGCCCGCGCCGCCGGCGGCTTCGGCAGCACGGGGATGTGACTCGACTCGCGGCGCGGTACTCAAACCCGCGTTTCCTGCCCGCCACGCGCTTCCTTCTCTGCCCGCAAGCTTTCGGCAATGGCTTCGAAATGTCGGCTATCAGGCTCACCGCGCGAGCGCCCGGGCGGCGGCGAGGATCTCCGCCTCGGTCGGGAACTTCCCCATGTCGGTCATCCGCTCTCCGGCCTCGATGTGGGCCCAGCGGACGATCCCCTCCCGGTCGAGCAGGAAGAAGCCGTCCAGCTGGCCGCCGTGGGCGGCGGCGATCTGCTCGTCCACCTCGGTCGGCTGAAATCCCTCCCGTCGATTTAGCTCGGCTGCGGCCTCCGGCACCGGCAGGGCCTCCGGCAGCTCGCCCGTGGGATTCACGCGCAGGCTCATGAGCTCGTCCGGGGTGGCGCGGAACGGCCACTGGGAGGTGTCGCCGACCTCGAACGCTGGCACCCCGTAGGCGCGGTGGGTGCTGGCCTCCGGGTCGGCGGCCAGAGGCATGCGCACCGGGCGGTACTTGAAGTAGAGCCGGGCCCGGTCGAGGGTAGTGTTGACGACGGCCAGAGTCTCGACCCCCGCGCGCTTGAGCTGCTCCTGCATCGCGTCCAGCTGCACGAGCTGGCGGCGGCAGAAGGGTCAGTGGAGCCCCCGGAAGAGGCCCACCAGCACGGGCTCCTTGCCGCGGTACTCGTCGAGGGAGACGGCGCCCTCGCGGTTGATGGCGGGGAGGCTGAAGCCGGGGGCCCGGTCGCCGAGCTGAATGGGTCGCTGCGGAGTCGTGGTCATGGATCCTCCTCTGTGCCTGCCCTAGCGCGGAAGCGCGCGGGCGGCGGCCAGGATTTCCTCTTCGCCCGGGGACCTCCCAAAGTCGCTGATGCCGCGTTCCGCCTCGACATGCGTCCAGCGGATGATGCCCGTCCGATCGATGAGGAAGTGACCGGTCAGCTGCGACCAGTGCTTCTCCCGAATCTCGACGTCGACTTCGGTCAGCTCGAAGCCGTCCCGCTGATTGAGCTCATCCCGCGCCGCCACCAGCGGTAGGGGCGCCGGCAATTCGCCACCGGCGTCGTTTCGGACGGCCCTGAAGTCTTCGCGTGTCACACCGAGCGGCCACTGCGCCTGCGCGCCCTCGTCGCGCATCACTTCGAATCGGGGCAATCCAAAGGCCCGGTGCGCCATCACGTCCGGATCCGAGGCCACCGCGATGCGGATCGGCCGATACTTAAAATACAAACGCGCGCGCTCGATCGGCGTGATCACGATCGTCAGCGTCTCGATGCCCATGGTGTGCAGCTTCTCCGCCGTCGTGGCCAGCTGCACGAGCTGGCGGCGGCAGAACCCTCATTCAAGCCCCCGGAACAGGCCCACCAGCACTGGACTCTTGCCCCGATAGTCGTCGAGGGCAATGCGTCCGTCGCGGTTCACGGCCGGGAGGCTGAAGCCAGCGGCCCGGTCGCCGGGCTGTAGCGGTCGCGGCGGAGAGGTGGTCATCGATCCTCCTTATTCGAGAAACGGTAGTACGACGAGGGAGTCGGGGTCGATCCCGGCGCGCTCGCAGACCTCCTGGGCCTTCTGCATGTACTGCTCCGCCCGGGCTTCGTCTCCCTGGTCGAGGTAGAGCGTGCCGAGTCCGTCGTAGCAGGGAAAGAGGAGCTGGGGGTCGCCCGCGGGCTCGGCGAGACTGAGGGCCTCCTCGTAGCAGCGACGCGCCTCGGCGGGATCGCCGCCGTGGCACTGGTAGATCTGGCCGAGGACGATCAGCGGGATGGCCAGGTGGTCCAGCTGACCGAGCCGGCGGTCGAGCTCGATGGCCGCCTGGGCGGCGCCCATGCCCTGCTCCTCGCAGCGGTTGGTGAGGGCGCAGTAGGCCACGGCGAGATTGGCGTGAAGGCGCGCCTGGAACCCCAGGTCGCCGATCTTCCGCGCGATGGCGAGCCCGCGCTGGCAGGTTTCGATGGCGCGGCCGGGGTCGAGGGTGCCGTAGAGGACGGAGAGGTTCGTGTAGCCGCGGCAAGCCGGCTGGAGGAGCTCCTCGGCCAGGGCGGCGGCCACGCTCCGCTCGATCTGGGCGGCGGCGGCTTCGAGGCGCCCGATGCGGGCCAGCGCGATGCCGAGGGTGTTCCGCGCGTGCGCGATGGCCGCGGCCGCCTCCTTCCGGGTGGCGGGGTCGCCCGAGGCGGCGGCGAGCCGCTCGGCGTGGGCGAGCGCCCGCTCGGCCCACTCGATAGCGCCGGCATTGTCGCCGCTCCTGAAGGCCGCCCGGCCCATCTCCTGGTAGAGGCGGGCCAGTTCCACGTCCTCGGGCTGACCGTCAAGGAGCGAAAGTCCGGTCTCGAAACAAGCGAGGGCCCGGGAGCGGTCGCCCGCTTCCCAGTGGAGGCCGCCGAGCTTCCTGTGGAGCCGCGCCTGGGCGGGTCGGTTCGTGGTGTGCCCGGCGAGCGCTGCGGCGTAGTGTTCGAGAGCCTCGGGGCGGCCGCCCGTCGGCCCCAGCAGATCGCCGAGCCGCTCGTGGACGTCCAGGCGCTCGGGATCGCAGCCCTCGCACTGCTCGAGGGTGGCCAGCGCGCGCCGGAAGTGGCGGAGGGCGTCCTCGTTGGCGTAGATCGCCCGGGCCCAGTCGCCCGCTGCGACGAGGTACCGCGCCCCCTTGGCCTTGTCGGCGCTGAGGCTCCAGTGATGGCCGAGCGCCTCCAGGTCCTCCAGCCGCTCCGGGCTGCCGCCCGCGAGCGCCTCGAGCGCGAGCCCGGCGCGCCCGTGGAGCTCGGTGCGCCGGCGGAGCAGCAGGTTCTGATAGACGACCTCCTGGACCAGCGCGTGGGAGAAGCGGTACTGCCGGTCGGCGCCCGCCTCGAGCAACTCGGCCTCGCAGAGCAGCTTCAGCGAGGCGTTGGCCGCATCGGGCTCGCTCACGACCTGGCGCAGCAGCCGCTCGTCGAAGTCGGTGCCGAGGACGGCCGCCTCCTGGAGCGTGCGCCGGGCCGGCGGGGGCAGGCGGTCCACGCGCGACAAGAGCAGCCCCTGGAGGGTCGGCGGCACGTCCACGGCCGCGACGTCCTCCCGGCACGTCCAGCCGGCCTCGTCCTGGACGAGGGCGCCGCTGGCGATCAGGCCGCGGACGATCTCCTCCACGTAGAACGGCACGCCGCCGGCGCGCTGGACGATCAGGTCGCGGAGGGCAGCGGGGAGCCGCGCCGCGGAACGGCCGAAGAGGGCGCCGAGGAGGGCCTCGGTCTGGCCGGCCGGAAGCGACTCCAGCCTGAGGACGGTATGGGTCGCGCGCTCGGGCGCCAGGCCCTGCCCGTCGGGCGCGGCGCGGCGCGTGACCAGCAGCATGAAGGGGCGGTCGGCCAGGTGGTCCACCAGGAAGCCGAGGAGCTCGACGGAGGCGGCGTCAGCCCAGTGCAGGTCCTCGACGACGAGGGCGAGCGGGCCCTGACGGAGGCGCCACTCGAGGAGGAGACGGGAGGCGAGGTAGATCTGGCGCTTGACCTGCTCGGGCTCCACCTGCGCGGCCGCTGGGGCGCCGGGCTCGAGGCCGAGGAGCCGGCCGAGGAGAGGGGCGATGCCGGCGATCTCGTCCTCGCGGGCGCCCAGCGCCGTGAGCCCCGCGACGAGCTTCTTTCGCGCCAGCTCCAGCGGATCCTCGGGGGCGACCTCGTAGGCCTGCCGGAGGAACGCGGCCACGACGCCGTAGGCCTGCTGGCCGAGCGCCGAGCAGGCGGCCTGGCGCACGGTCACCCCGCTGAGGCGCCCTTTTGCCTCGAGCGTGTGGAGGAATTCGCGCACGAGGCGGGACTTGCCGACCCCGGCTTCGCCGATGAGACTCACGACCTGCGCACGCCCTTGGAGCATCGTGTCGAAGGTCGCCAGGAGCGTGCCGAGCTCGGCCTCGCGCCCGACGAGAGGGGCGACGAGGCCGTGGGCCTCGAGGCCGCGCGCCGAGCGCGGGGCGGCGAGGAGACCCGCCAACCGGTACGCGGCGACGGGCTCGGCCTTGCCCTTCACCTGGAGGTCGCCCGCCGGCTCGAAGGCAAAGGCGTGCTGGGCGAGCAGCCAGGTCGCCGAGCTGGCGAGGATCTGGCCGGGCGGCGCCGCGCTCTGAAGGCGCGACGCCGTGTTCACGGTGTCTCCCGTGACCGCGTACGCGCCGCCCTTGTCGGCGCCGATGCTCCCCGCGACGACGGGGCCGGTGTTGACGCCGACGTGGAGGGTGAGCGGTTTGCCGAGGCGCGCCTGCCAGCGGTCGTTGAGCCCCGCCATCTGCTCCTGCATCGCCAGCGCGGCGCGGAGGGCGCGCTCCGGGTCGTCCTCGTGGGCCACCGGCGCGCCGAAGATCGCCATGACGGCGTCGCCGACGAACTTCTCGACGAAGCCGTCGTACTGCTGAATCGCCGCGGCCATTTCCTGGAAGAGGTCGCTCTGGAAGGCGCGGACGTCCTCGGGGTCGAGGCGCTCGGCGAGCGCGGTGAAGCCGGAGAGGTCGGCGAAGAGGACGGTGACCGTGCGCCGGTCGGCCTCCGCCTCGCGCTCGAGCTTGCGCCCGCACCGGGGGCAGAAGGCGAAGTCAGCGGGGGCGTCAAAGTTGCAGCCGGAGCAGATCACCCTCCAAGAGTAAGCCGAGGCGGTGGAGGCGTCCAGTTGATCCTCTTTCCGGACGTAGTGTAGACTGGGCCTCGCGAGGAGGCTTATCGATGACGACTGATGAACAAAGACCGCCGGTGCAGCCAGGGGAGCCCGCACCGGACTTCACGCTGCCGGCAGCGAACAGGGAGGGTACCGTCTCGTTGGCAGATTACCGAGGCCGAAGCCCGCTGCTGCTGGCTCTGTTCCGCGGTCTGTACTGACCATTCTGCCGGCGGCAAGTTGTGCTGCTAGGGAAGACCGCAGAGAGGCTTCAGGCGATGGGCGTCGAAACCCTGGGGATCGTCGCCTCGCAAGCCGAGCGCGCCCGCCTGTTCTTCCGGTATCGCCCGGTTCGCTGCGCCGTTGGGGCTGACCCCGAGGTGAGCACGCACCGCGCCTACGGCGTGCCGAAAACTGGCGTCACGCCCGAGGTCATGCAAGCGATCCACGGTGCCTATCGGAATCTGGCGCGGGACCTGAAACTCGCGGTACCGGACGACCAGGCTCGCGATGTCATTGGCCGGCTGGACGGTTTCGAGCCGACGGAGAGCGAGAACGCAGAATTCCAGCGGCATCAGGTCCAGTTCACCGGCCAATTCCTGGTGGACCGGCATGGCATTGTCCGCTGGGCCAACATCGAGTGCGCTCAGGACGGCCTGGCCGGGATCGACAAGTTTCCGACTGACGAGGAGCTATTGGCGGTGGCCCGGACGCTGTCGTGAAACTCTGCGGAAGCGCTCGACCTTTTCATCCAGCCTACTGAGTCCTTCGGCGACCACCTGGATCAGACGGCGCTTGAGAAAGCCGAGCAGGCCCCGGTTGAGATGAACGATCTCGGCGCCCACGGCGTGGGCCGCCGGCGGCTTCGGCAGCTCGGGGATGTAGAAGGAGAGAAGGGTCAGCAAAAAGAAGTGGCGGGGGGCAGCTCACCTCACCCCCCGCCAGTCTCTTGGGTCCTTAGAAGATCGCGTCAGCCCATCAGCAGCTTGCCCGGCACCTCCCGGCCCATGATCTTGATCTGGTCCTTGCTGATCCCCTCGGCCAAGAGCCCGGCGACCAGCATCGCGAAGCCGTCGGGCTGGGAGGGATTGCCGGTCTGGCCGAGGTCCGTGCCGAGTACGAAGTTCTCGGCCCCGACGGCCTTGATGTGCGCGGCGGACTCCTTGTACGTCACCTGCCGCCAGTGGCGCATCCAAGCCAGGTGGGCGTTCGGGCCCATGAGCGGCCCCATGGCGTCGATTTCCATCTTGGCGCCCATGGACGCCGCCTTCTTCATCTGCTCGACGGTCATGTTGACCACCTCGAACTCCGCGTGGGTGACGACGATGCGGTCGCACCCCGCATCCCGCGCGGCTTCGATGATCGCCATGCACTCGGTGGGTGAGGCGTGACCGGTGCAGAGGACGAGTTTCTGCTGGGCGCAGACCTTGAGGACCTCGCGCAGCGCCGGCAGCGCTTTGCCGTCGGCGCCGACCACCTTGATGCCCTCGGGGGCGTCCTTGAAGTGCTTCACGTGGTTGTCGGCGTCGAAGGTCGCCAACCAGACCACCCGGCCGTAGCCGCCCTGCATGCGCCACATCCACTGCACGGCCTCGGGGTTGAGGCCGCCCGACGCCCCGTTGAGCGCGATGCCGCCGAAGGCCTTGATGCCGGGATTGTGCTTGCGCACGAGCCATGCCCGGTCCGCCGTCAGGGCCACGTGGTTCTTCAACACGACGGCTTCCATCTTGCGTGCCATGTAGAGCTGGGCCATCTCGTCATCATCCACGGCACGACCGAAGACATCGGGGGCGCAGTGGTTGTGGAAGTCGATCAGGCCCTCGATCGGGCTCACGGCCGGCGGGGGCGGCGGGAACACGCGCACCTGGGCCCCGGCGGTGTCCTTGAGGGTGCCCAGGGCGGCGAGGCCGACGGCCCCGGCCGCCGCAGTCTTGAAGAACTCGCGGCGGCTGGTGCCCTGACCACCAGGGGTCGCGTTTGGCTCGGCTGGGTGTCCCCAGCTATGGCCGCAGCAGTTCGTGAAGCGCCATCGGGGGAGTCGAAATGGGTTCATGTCACACCTCCCTGTTGGGGTACAGCTGAGAGCCGCAGAGTTACCGCGACACGCCGCACGTTCCCGAAGACTACGGCGGGAATAGCACGAACGGCAGCCCGAGTCAAAGGGCTCCCGACGCGCCGCGGCGAGGAGCGGGACGCCGCCGTGGTCGCCGCCTACTGGTTCAGGCGGCGCTTGAGAAAGCCGAGCAGGCCCTGGGGCATGAAGATCACCATGGCGATGAAGATGAGGCCCACGGGGATGAGGTAGTACTCGGTGAAGAAGCGCGAGAAGCCCTCGCGCAGGAGCAGAAAAAAGGCCGCGCCCGCCACCGGCCCCACCAAAGTCCCCATGCCGCCCATCACATTGAAGACCACGACTTCGCCCGAGATCAGGAAGAAGACGAAGTCGGGCGCCGCGAACTTGTTCTGAATCGCGTAGAGCACGCCCGCCAGCCCGGCGAAGAGCCCCGAGAGCATCACCGCGACCATCTTGTAGCGCTCCACCTGATAGCCGATGGCCCGGGTGCGGGGCTCGTTCTCCCGGATGGCCTGGAGCACCATGCCGAAGGGTGACCGCGTGATCCGCCGCAGCAGGAGATAGGAAAGCGCGACCACGGCCAGCACGAACCAGTGGAGCGTGTTGGAGGTGAAGGGTATCGAGAAGAGGCCAGGGACGGCGAGCTCGGGGCGCCGGAAGGTCAGGCCGTTCTCGCCGCCCGTCACTGCCGTCCAGGTGAAGATGATGACGTAGAAGATCTGCGCAAACACCAAAGTTGTGATCGAGAAGTAGATATCGCGCAGCCGCGTGGAGAAATAGGCCACGAAGGCCGCGATCACGGCCGCCCCCACGAGTCCGTACACAATGGCGAGCCCCAGGTTGGGCGGCCGGACCGTGAGGAGCGCGGCGGCCGCGCCGTACATTCCGAGGCCGAAGAAGGCCGAGTGGCCGAAGGACACCATCCCCGTGTAGCCGATCAGGATGTCGGACGACATGGCCAGGAGCCCCCAGATCAGGATCTCGGTGACGAAGCGCCGCCAGAACTCGGGCAGCACCAGGGGCGCCGCGATAAGCAGGGCCAGGATGATGGCGAAGCCTGTCCAGTAGGCGACGGCGGGTCGGGGCGTCATTTGGGCGTGGGGACGAACAGGCCCGTGGGCCGGAAAAGCAGAGTGAGGATCAGGACGACGAAGGACACGATGACCGCCTGGGCCGGGCTCACCCAGAGCGACGCGTAGGCCTCGAGCAGACTGATGAAGATCGAGGCCAGGACGGAGCCACCGAGATTGCCCATGCCGCCCACCACGACCACGATGAAGGCTTTGAGCACCCAGTCGAGCCCCATCGCATGGTTGACGCCCACCAGCGGGCCGAACAGCACGCCGCTGGCCGCGGCCATGCCGGCGCCGATGGCGAAGACGAGGGTGTGGATGCGGGGTACCGGGATGCCCATGGCCGAGGCCATGAGCCGGTCCTGGGTGGTCGCGCGGATCCAGACGCCGTACTTGCCGTACTTCATGAAGAGCCAGAGCCCGCCGATGATCGCGGCCGACAGCACGGCGATCACGATCCGGTACCACGGGTACTCGAGATAGAAGAGCTTGAAGTGGCCGGTGAAGGGCTCCTGGATCTTCCGCGCCACGGGGCCGAACTGCCAGAGGGCGTAGTTCTGGAGCACGAGCGAGAGGCCGAACGTGGCCAGGATGGTCGTCAGGGGGTCGCGGCCGAGCAGGGGACGCAGCGTCGTGACCTGGATGACGGCGCCCAGCAGCCCGACGGTCACCGAGGAAACCACGAGCGCGAGCCAGAAGTTGTGGGTGTTGGCCAGGGTGATCACGCCCACGTAGGCGCCGAGCATGAACAGCTCGCCGTGGGCGAAGTTGACCACGTCCATGATCCCGAAGATCAGGGTCAGGCCCGAGGCGATGAGGGCCAGGATCATGCCGGTCACGATGCCGTTGACCGTCTGGATCAGGATCTGGTCCCACGGGATCGCCATGGCTCAGACGCCCAGGTATTGGTGGATCACGGCCTGGTTGCGCCGCAGGTCGGCGGCCGGCGCGTGGTGGCGGACCACGCCCTTTTCCATGATGTAGACGCGCTGGCTGGTCTCGAGCGTCAGCGGGACGTTTTGCTCGACCAGGAGGATGGCGACGCCGTCCCGGTGCAGCACGTCGATGATCGCGCGGATCTGGGAGACCATGCGGGGCATCAGGCCCTCGGTCGGCTCGTCGAGCAGGATGATCTTGGGCTCGAGCATCATGGCCCGCGCGATCGCCAGCATCTGCTGCTCGCCGCCGGAGAGCGTGCCGCCCGCCTGGCCGCGCCGCTCGGCCAGCACCGGGAAGTGGGCGTAGACCTTGTCGAGGAGCGCCTGCCTCCGCTCGTCGGTCATGCCGCGGCGGTCGAGCCCGGTGCGCAGGTTCTCCATCACGGTGAGCAGGCGGAAGATGCGGCGGTCCTCGGGGACGTAGGCGATGCCCAGGTGGGCGAGGTGATGGGGCGCCAGGCCGGCGACGTCCCGGCCGTCGAAGCGCACGCGGCCCTGGGACGGGCGGACGAGCCCCATGATGGTCTTGAGCGTCGTACTCTTGCCCACGCCGTTGCGGCCCAGCAGGCCGACGACCTCGCCGGCGCCGACCTCGATGGACACGCCGTGCAGGATGTGGGACTTGCCGTAATAGGTGTGGACGTCGTCGAGGGCCAGCATCAGGTCTTCAGATAGACTTCCTGCACCCGCGGGTTGGCCTGGATCTCGGCGGGCGTGCCTTCAGCCAGCACCTCGCCGTAGTGCAGGACGGTGATGGTGCGCGCCAGCCCCATGACCACCGCCATGTCGTGCTCGACGATGAGGATGGTCAGGTCGCGGGCGATGCGGCGGATCAACTCGACCGTGGCGTGAGTCTCGGCCACGCTCATGCCCGCCGTCGGCTCGTCGAGGCAGAGCAGGCGCGGCTCGGTGGCCAGCGCGATGCCGATCTCGAGGTTGCGCTGCTCGCCGTGGGAGAGGTTGGCGGCCAGCTCGTCCTCTTTGCCGCGAAGGCCGACGGCCTCGAGCATCGCGAGCGCCCGGTCCATGATGTCGCGGTAGGCGCGGTAGTGGGTCAGCAGGCTCCACGAGTGGCGGCGGGACTGGGCGGCGATGCGCACGTTCTCGAGCGTGGTGGCATTCGGCAGGACGTTGGTGATCTGGTACGAGCGGGCGATGGCCTTCTGCGAGATGCGGTCGGGGGGAAGCCCCGTGATGTCCTCGCCGTCGAAGAGGACGCGCCCCGCCGTGGGGCGGAGCACGCCGGTGACGCAGTTGAAAAGCGTGCTCTTGCCCGCTCCGTTGGGGCCGATGATGGCGCGGATCTCGCCCGCGGAGACGGCCAGGCTGACCTTGTTGAGCGCGGTGAGACCGCCGAAGCGGATCGTCAACGCTTCGAGGCTGAGCATGGGAGCGACGCCGCCCCTCACCCCTTCCCCTCTCCCCTCGGGGGAGAGGGCAGGGTGAGGGGCGCTGCTGGAGCGGTCGACCGTCACTAGGCGAACGTGCAGGCCGGCGGGAACATCGTTTTCTCCTTCGGTACGACCTCTATGATGTGGTGCTTGCCGCCCTTGATGTCGAAGATGAACTCGCGCAGGAAGGCCTGGTGATCGGCCTTGCGCAGGGTCTTGTCGCCCTGGAAGAAGTCGTCGCTCTCCTTCATCTCGAGCCCTTCCAGCGCCTCGATGAGCTTCATGGTGTCCTCGCGGCCGCGGAAGCCCGACTTCTGCATGCCCACCTTGAGGGCGTTCATGGCCTCGAAGTTGGACTGGACGTAGCGGTCGGGCAGAGGGCCCGACGGGTCGATCTGCTTGAGCCGCGCCACCGCGTCATCGAAGAACTTCTTGTGGTAGGGCGTGTTGAGCGGCGGGTCCAGCACCGGCACGTAGCGGTTGATACCGACGAAGCCCTCGATCTTGTTCCCGAGGGCCGGCAGGTTGGTCGCCTCGGCGATGGCGCCGTCGCCCGCCCACTTGTACTTCTTGGTCATGCCCAGATCGTAGGCCTGGTTGCCGATGGTCACGCCGTCCTTGCCGAAGAAGATCCCCAAGAACCCGTCGAAGTTGCCGGTGATCTTGGAGAGGAACGGCGTCATGTCCGCCGTGCCCAGCGGGATGCCGGTGGTGCCGACGACCTCGCCGCCGGCCTTCTTGATCTGCTCGGCGTAGGCGTCGCGGGTGGACTGCCCCCAGGAGTAGTCGGCGAAAGCGATGTGCCACTTCTTGCCCATCTTGCCCACCAGGTAGGGCGCGAACGCCACGGCCTGGGCGGGGGCGTAGTCAAACGGCCGGAAGGTGTAACGGCTGCACTTCGTGGTCGTCATCGTCGTGTCGAGGCAGACGCCGATCATGTTGAGGATTTTGTGTTCCTCGAAGACCGGCATGCAGGCCAGGCAGACGTTCGACAGGAACCCGCCCTCGTGAGCGTCGATCTTGTCCTCGACCGCCAGCTTCTCGGCCTTGCGCCGGCCGACGTCGGGCTTGGACTCGTAGTCCGCGATCACCAGCTCGATCATGCGGCCGTTGATGCCTCCGGATTTATTGATCCGGTCCACGGCCATCTGAGTACCGACGAGCGCCGTCTTGCCGCCCGCCGCCGCCGCGCCGCTGAGCGGCTGGAGGGTGCCGATCTTCAGGGGCTTGGCCTGCCCGAACGCGGCCCGCCACGGCGCGGGCACCAGCATGCTGGCGCCGAGGGCGCCGGCCGTGGCCGCGCCGACGCCGAGCAGCCGGCGGCGGGTGACCTTGCCGCTGTACCAGAAGCCCTCATCCTTTGCCCAGGGCTCGTCTTTCCATTTCTCAGCCATGTCGTGCCCTCCTCTCGGACGGTTAGTGCTTCTGCTGCGCGACGGTCTCGAGCGCCTGCTCGAAGACCTGAATTGTCCGCCGGACTTCTTCCTCCCCGTGAACAAGCGAGACGTAGAACTTCGCGGCCGCCTTGACGACGCCGCGCCGGATCATCTCCTGGGTGAAGGCCGCGTGGAGCGCGCGGTCGGCCGTGAGCGTGGCGCGGTAATCCATGATGGGCTGGTCGGTGAAGTAGATCTCGAACACGGGCGCCTCGCCGGCGACCTGGGCGGTGAGCCCGGCCTTCTTCGCCGCCTGGGCGAGCCCCTCCTTGAGGCGCGCGCCCGTCGCGAAAAGCCGCTCGTAGGTCCCGGGCTTGCGCAGCTCGCTGAGCGTCGCCAGTCCCGCCGCCGCGGCGATCGGGTTGCCGTTGAGCGTGCCCGCCTGGAGGACCATCTCGCCGGTGCCCTCCAACTCCTGCGAGAGGTGGCGCATGATGTCGCGGCGGCCCACGACGGCCGACAGCGGGAAGCCGCCGCCCACGATCTTGCCGAGCGCGCAGAGATCGGGCACGACACCGTAATACTGCTGGGCGCCGCCGTAGGCGAAGCGGAAGCCCGTGACGATCTCGTCGAAGATGAGCGGGATGCCGATGCGCCGGGTGACGTCCCGCACGCCCTGGAGGAAGCCGCGGTCCGGCACGATCAGCCGCTGGAAGGGCTCCATGATCACGGCGGCCAGGTGCTCTCGGTGGGCCTCGATGATGGCCTCGGTCTCGGCCAGGTCATTGAAAGGGGCGATGAGCACGTTTTCCTGGATTGCCTCTGGAATGCCCGCCGAGTCGGGCGTGGGCGCCGGCCAGGCCTTGGGCGACCGCGGCGTCACGCTCATCAGGGAGTAGTCGTGAGTGCCGTGGAAGCCGCCCTCGAACTTGAGGATCTTGTCGCGCTTGCGGTAGGCGCGCGCCAGCCTCAGCGCGAAAAACGTCGCCTCGCTGCCCGAGGAGCAGAAGCGGATCTGCTCGGCGCAGGGCACGGCGCGGCAGATCTCCTCGGCCAGCGCCAAGGTCGGCTCGGAGAGCTGGAAGTAGGTGGTGCCCTTGCCGAGCTGGCCTTCCACGGCCGCGATGACGGCCGGGTGGGCGTGGCCCAGGATCAGCGGGCCCGAGCCCAGGATATAGTCGATGTACTCGCGGCCGGAGAAGTCATAGAGCCGCGGACCGCGCGCCTCGCGGACGATGAAAGCGAGCTCTTGGGGCGCGTAGTAGCCGCCCAGCGCGCCTCCGGGGAGCAGGCGCATCGCCTTTTGGAGCAGCGCGTCTTCTTCGGGGCTGCGGCCGGCCGGAGCTGCCATACACCTCGCAGGGGTCGGAAAGATAGGCCGCTTTTATACCCTACGGGGCCGCCCCGCGCAAGCGGCGGCCCCGCCGTGGGGAGACCGCGCGCTACTTCGGCAGGGCGGCGGCGCCGGCCTTGGCGACCTGCTCGTCCTGCGCGGTCAAGCCTCCGCTTACGCCGATGGCGCCGATGGCCTTGCCCCCCGCCATCAGTAGTATGCCGCCCTCCAGGGGGACGGCCCCATGCAGCCCCAGGACGGCTTGCCGGCCGGCGGCAAGCGCATCCGAGAATTCCTTGGTTGGGCGCTTGAAGCCCATCGCGCTCTTGGCCTTCTCGATGGCGACACGGACGGTGCCTGTAAAGGTCTCGTCGATCCGCTCGAGGTACACCAGGTGGCCGCCGTCGTCCACGATGGCGATCGTTTGGGCCCAGTTGTTCTTCTTGGCCTCGGCCTCGGCGGCCGCCGCCACCTTCTTGGCGGCCTCCAAGGTCAGCACCTTCTTGTCCGCCAGTTGGGCGGAGGCCAGCATCGGAGCCGCGAGCAGGGCCGCGACAGCCAAAACGGTACCGATTCTGCGCACTGTGGGCATTGTGGCTCCCTTCGATTGAGAAAAGTTCGCTACGTGAGGAGACCGGCGGAGCGGAGCGCCAGCCGGATGCGGTGGCGCTCGTCCTCCGAGACCGGCGTGAGCGGCGGCCGCACGTGGGCCGCCGGGATGCGTCCGAGCAAGACCAGCGCCTCCTTCATCCGGTTGTGCATGTCCACAAAGGGCGGCGCGTAGAACACAGTGACCAGCGGTGTCAGCCGCTCGTTGATCCGGTTGGCCTCGTTGAGGTCGCGCGCCCCGACGGCGGCGAAGAGCGCGGCCTGCAGATCGGCCGCCACGCTGCCCATGCCCGAGATGCAGCCGTCGGCGCCGAGCAGGAAGGAAGCCATGAGCGACATGGTGAAGGACGAGAGCATGGCCACCGGCCGGCCGCTCGACCTCAGCGCGCGGAGGTTCTTCTCGTACGCCACGATGTCGTTGGACCAGTCCTTGACGCCCACCACCGAGGGAATCTTGCAGAGCTCGCCGAGGGTCTCGGGGCTGTAGCCGATGCCCGAGGCCGGCGGGTACTCGAAGACGATGAGCGGCAGGTCCACGCCGTCGGCCAGGGTCTGGAAGTGGCGCAGCACCATGTCGGGCTTCAGCTGGGCGCCCCACATGAAGATGGTCGGCGGGAAGATCAGGAGCCCCGCGGCCCCCGCCGCCTTCGCGTCGCGCCCGAGCTGCACGGCCTCGAGCGTCCCGTCGGAATACACCCCCGCGATCACCGGCACCTTGCCCGCGACCTCGTCGAGCGCGATGGCGAGCGCCCGCTTGCGCTCCTCGCGGGAGAGCGAGGACACCTCGGCGGCGTGGCCATTGGCCACGATCCCCGTCACCCCCTTGGCGTCGGCCAGCCAGCGGATGTGCTTGCGGTAGGCCGGCTCGTCGATCTGGAGATCGGCGGTGAAGGGGAGCAGGTTGGCCGGGATACAGCCCGAGAAGCGGTAGCCGTTTTTCATGCGCGTGAGATTACCACGCGGCCAGCTCGTCCGCGATCTCCTTCGCGGAGACCACGCGGGCGAAGGCGCGGCGGATGATGTCGAGCGTGGCGCGCTGAATCTCGGGCCAAAGGGTGGCGACGCCGTCCTCGACGACGATCATCCGGTACTCCCGGTTGAAGCCCCCCACCACCGTGGCGAGCACGCAGATGTCGGTCATCGCGCCGGTGATCACGAGTGTGGTCACGCCGCGGACGCGGAGCGCGCTGTCGAGCGCGGTGCCATTGAAGCCGTCGTAGTAGCGCTTGTCCACGACCAGCTCGTCAGGCCGTGGCTCGAGCTCGGAGACTATGCGGACATTGTCCTCGCCGACCAGGCACGACGACGACGGCAGCCCGAAGCCGCGCGGGGCGCCGGGCGGAGCGGGCTTGTGCTCCGGATGCAGCTCGCCTACGAGGAGGGGCGCGGCCGAGGAGTAGGTGAATCGGGTGAAGACGGCGGGCAGGGCCTTCTCACGGAAGATGGGCAACAGCTCCTGGATGCGGGGAACGATGTCGCGCGCCGGCGGGACTTCCATGGCTTCCCCGGGCTCGAGGAAGGCGCGCTGCATGTCCACGATCAGGAGCGCCGTGCGCCCGCGCTCAAGGGGAAGCGCGCGCCGGAAGGCCTCATCCCGGTCCACGCGGCTCCGCCTCTCTTATCCGCTCGGCTCGCCTGCGGCTGCGCCTCGCCCTGGCTCGCTCGCGCTCGCCTGGCTGACGGATCCGCTCGGCTCGCCTGCGGCTGCGCCTCGCCCTGGCTCGCTCGCGCTCGCCTGGCTGACGGATCCGCTCGGCTCGCCTGCGGCTGCGCCTCGCCCCGGCTCGCTCGCGCTCGCCCGGCTGACGGATCCGCTCGGCTCGCCT
>JBGPZD010000127.1:0-5254 GCA_041493605.1 Methylomirabilia bacterium | reverse complement strand
GACCTCCATCCCTGCCCGCGAGGCGTCGCGCGCGATGGACGCGGACAGCGGCAGCCCGGGGAGCACGGCGATCGCCACGGGCCGCCGCAGATCCCGCACGAGCTCGAAAATGTCGCGGCGGCCGCCCAGGTCGTCGACGACAACGGCCACGCGCGGCGCGCCGCCGGCGGGCGGAGTAGGCTCGGCGGCCGGGAGCGGTCGGGGCGGGGCGCTGGGCGCCGGCGCGGTCGAGCGCCGCGCCGTCCACGAAAACGCGAAGAGGCTCGCCTCGCCCCGCCGGGCCTGCCACTGGTCCAGGCCGATGACGGCGGCCAGCAGCAGGACGATGCAGCCGGCGAGAGCCTGCCACACTCTCGCCGGCATGGGTGGCCGGCCTCCCTAGCGGACTTTGGCCTGCGGTCCCGTGGGCCCGGGACGGCTCTTGTCCAGGATCTTCATCGCCTTGAGCAGGTCGAGCGCCCGCTGCAGCTGCGGGTCGCGTTTGAGCTGCTCCTGCGGCGTCTCGACGATCGGCGGCACGGGCGTGGCGGGCCCGCCGGGCTCAGCCGGCGCGCCGAGGACGGCCGTGGTCTTCGGCCCCTCGACAAGAATGTCCGGCGTGATGCCCTTGCCGTGGATGGAGCGCCCCTTCGGGGTGAAGTACTTGGCCGTCGTCAGTCTCAGCCCGGATCCGTCCGAGAGCGGGATGATCGTCTGGACGGAGCCCTTGCCGAAGCTCTGGGTGCCGAGCACGACGGCGCGGCCCCAGTCCTGGAGCGCGCCGGCCACGATCTCGGAGGCGGACGCGCTGCCCTGGTTGACCAGCACCACCATGGGGAAGTCGGTGAAGACGCGCTTGGAGTTGGACTGGAAGCGCATGTTCTGGTTGCGCACCCGGCCCTCCGTGTAGACGACCAGCTTGCCGCTGTCGAGGAACTTCTCCGACACCTCGACGGCGGAGGTCAGCAGCCCGCCCGGATTGTTCCGAAGGTCGAGCACCAGGCCCTGCACCTTGCTGTTCTTCATGTACTTCTCCAGGGCGACCTCGAGGTCGTTGGCCGTCTGCTCCTGGAATTGGCGGAGGCGGATGTACTCGATCCCGGGTTCGAGCTGAGAGCTCTTCACCGACTGAACGCGGATCTGCTCGCGGATGATCGGGACGTCCTTGGGCTCGGGCAAACCGTCGCGCATGATGCTGATGATGATCTTGCTGCCGGGCTTGCCGCGCATGCGCTTGACCGCGTCGGCGAGCTGCATGTCCTTGGTGGTCAGCCCCTCGATCTTCACGATGCGGTCGCCCGGCTGGATGCCCGCCCGGTACGCGGGCGTGCCCTCGATGGGCGCCACCACGGTGAGCACGTCGTCGCGCAGGGTCAGCTCGATCCCAAGGCCGCCGAAGCTCCCGGTGGTCTCGACCTGCATCTCCCGGTACATTTCCGGGTCGAGGAAGGAGGAGTGCGGGTCCAGGCCGCGGAGGGTGCCCCGGATGGCGCTGTAGATGATGTCCTTGGGCGGGACCTCGTCGACGTACTGGCTCTGGATGATCGAGATGACCTCGGTGAACAGCTTGAGGTTCTCGTAGGTGGCGGCCGAGTCGTTTCCCTTGCTCGCCACCCCGCCGCCCAGCGACAGGGTCAAGACGAGCAGGAGAGCGGAAACCATGACCACCTTCTTCATGTGCCGGATGGGACCCATGTACTCCTCCCCCTTACGGGTCTAACTACGCGGCCGCAACCATTGAGCGGGATCCTGCGGCTTGCCCTCGTGCCGCACCTCGAAGTACAGGCGCGGACCTTGCAGCGAGCCGGTGTCCCCCACCGTGCCGATCGCCTGGCCCTGCTTGACTTCATCGCCCTCCGCGACGCGAATGTCGGCGGCGTGGGCATACAGCGTGTAGTACTCGCCCCCGTGGTCCATGATAATCAGGTTCCCATAGCCGCGGAACCAGCCCGTGTAAAGCACGTGGCCTGGATACACCGCCATGATCGTCGTCCCCTCGGCCGCCTCGATGTCGATCCCGTTCCGGAACGTCTTGGTTCCGAACCGCGGGTTGACCTGGGGCCCATACTCCGCCACCACCCGGCCGTCGGCGGGCCAGAGCAGCCGCCCCCGCAGCGCCCCGAAGCCCGCACCCGGCGCGATATCTCCCGGGGTCGGCTTCGGCCGGCTCGGCGGCGGGGCCTTGGCCAGTCGCCGCTGCTTCTCCTGGAGGTCCTTGATGAAGGCCTCCAGGCGCCGGGTCGCCTCGGACAATTCCCCGACGACCCGGTCGTGGTAGACCCGCTCGTCCCGGACTCTGGCCAGAAGCGTCCGCCGCTTGGCCGCTTCGCGGTCGGCCTCGGCCCGCTCCCCCTCGGCCTCGGTCCGGAGGGCCGACAATTCCTGCCGGCGGGTCTCGAATCGGACCTTCCGGTCCGCCAAACCCTCGGAAGTTACACGATACTCTCTAATCAACCGCGCGTCCACCGTGGCCAGGGTCGTCAGGTGGCGGAGCTGGACGGCCTGGGTCACGGGGTCGTCCCCCGAGAGCAGGATCGGGAGCACGCCACCCTGGGCCTGGAGCTTGTAGAGGGCCCGCAGGCGGCGCCCCAGGGCGTCTTCCTGCCCCGCCCGCTGGGCCTGGAGCCGCGCGATGTCTCCCTGCAGCTCGCCGATGTCCGCCTGCGCTTTCTGGATGCGCGTGTCGAGCGCCGCCACCTGCTTGCGCTTCTCGGTGAGCCGTTTGTCGATGGCCTCGAGCTCGGCCAGCAGCCCCGCCTCGCGCTTGCGCGCCTCGGCGGCCTTGACCCGCTCTTCCTTGAGACGCTTCTGGGTCTGCTGGAGGTCGCGCTGCTTCTCGCCGAGCTCGACGCCGTCGCGTTTCTGGGCGAGGGCCGGGGAAGCCGTCGCGGCCAGCGCCAGCGCCAGGACGAGAACGAGCAGGCGCCTCATGACTGGGCCCGCCCGCGGGCCAGCAGCCCCCCCACGGCTCCCAGCAGGGCGCCGCCGGCCATCAGGAGCAGCATCTGCGGGAAGGAGAGAAAGGCCGGGCGCTGCAGCCCCAGGGTGACGGGCAGCAGCGGCTCGAGCCGCGGCGCCGCGAGCGCGTAGGCCACCTCGAGCGCCGCGAGAGCCAGGATCGCGGCGATCAGCCCCTGGGCCATCCCCTGGAGCAGTCGCGGCAGCCGGATCACGGTCTCGGTGGCCCCCACCAGCCGCATGATCTCCATCTCGTCGCGCCGCAGGTGCAGCACCAAGGTGGTCGCCGTGGTCACCGTGAGAATGGCGGCCACCGCCAGCACGGCGCCGACGCCCAGTCCCACCATCTGGAACAGACGGCGGAACTGCGCGAGGCCGTCGACCCACTGGGTGCCGCCCTGGACATCGTCGACTTCGGGCAGGGCCGACAGCCGCCGGACCAGCTCGCGCGTGCCTTCAGGCGTCGCCGTGTTCGCGTCGGGGGTGACCTCCACCGAGGCCGGCAAGGGATTGCGCGGCAGCTGGTCCGCCACGTCGGCCTGCCCGCCCAGCGAGCGCTTGAGCGCCCTGAGCGCCTCGGCTTTCGACACGTAGCGCACGCGCTGGACGCCGCCCACCGCCTCGATCTGGCGCAGCAGCTCCTCGAGCCTGAAGGCCGAGGGCTCCTCTTTGAGATACGCGATGACGCGGACCCGGTCGCGCCACTGGTCGATGGCCCGCCCGAGATTGAGCGAGAACAGCCAGAAGCCGCCGAGCGCCGTGAGCGAGAGCGCGATGAGCAGGACCGCGCTCACGCCGACGCGGCCCACCCGGCGGAGATCGCGCAGCGCTTCGCCAACGAGGAAGGAGAACACGTTAGCCCTCATCCTTCACGAGGCGCCCGCCCTCCAGCTTCAGCGTGCGGCGCTTGAGCTGGGTCACGAGGCGCGCCTGGTGCGTGGCGAAGAGGACCGTGGTGCCGCGGCTGCCGAAGTCCTTGATCAGCTCCAGGATCTCGGCCGCCATCTCCTCGTCGAGGTTGCCCGTGGGCTCGTCGGCCAGCAGCAGGGCCGGCGCCTTGACGATGGCGCGCGCCAGCGAGGCGCGCTGGGCTTCGCCCTGGGAAAGCTGGTTCGGGTAGGCCTGGGCGCGGGCCGAGAGGCCCACGGCCTTGAGCGCGGCGAAGGCGCGCGGAGTGATCTCGCGCCGCGGGGTGCCGAGGACGCGCAGGACGAAGGCCACGTTCTCGAACACGGTGCGGCCGGCCAGGAGCTTGGCGTCCTGGAAGACGATGCCGATCGAGCGCCGCAGCCGGGGGATCTCGGAGCGCCGGAGCGTGGCGACGTCGAAGCCCGCGACCTCGACCTCGCCTTCGGTGGGCAGTTCGTCGCGGTAGAGCAGGCGGAGCAGGGTGGTCTTGCCCGCCCCGCTGGCGCCGGTCAGGATTGCGAACTCGCCCTTCTCAACGCCGAACGAGACATCGCTCAAGGCCGGGACCCGGGCGGGCCCCTCCCCGAACACTTTTGACACGCGCTGCAGCCGTATCATGGGCTGCGGCCATTGTATCTAACTACTCAAACTTTCGGAAGTTTCTCGGCCAGCAGGCGGTTGACGGCGGCGGGGTTCGCCTTACCCTGGGTGAGCTTCATGACCTGGCCCACGAGGAAGCCCAGGGCGGCCTTCTTTCCGTTCTTGTAGTCCTCGACCACCTTGGCGTGCTCTCTCAACACCTGGTCGACCGCGCTCCGGAGGATGTCCTCGTCCAGAACCTGGGTCAGCCCCTCGCGGCTCACGATCGCCTGGGCCGTCTCGCCCGAGCGGTACATCTTCTCGAACACGTCTTTGGCGATCTTGCCGCTGATGGTCCCGTCCTCGATCAGCGTGATCAGGCTCACCAGGTTGGCCGGGGGAATCGGGCACGCCGCAAGAGCCTTCTCATCGTCACCCGGCACTTCGCGCAAGAGCTCGTTGAGAACCCAGTTGGCGACCACCTTCGGCTTCGGAAACCCTTTTGAGGCCTTCTCGAAGTACTCCGCGAGGGCGGGACTCTGCGTCAAGAGATCAGCCTCGTAGGGTGAGAGCGCGAAGGCCTCGATGAAGCGGCGGCGGCGCGCCGCGGGCAGCTCGGGCAGCGTCGCGCGGATCCCGTCCACCCACGTGGCCTCGACGCCGAGCGGGGTGAGATCGGGCTCGGGGAAGTAGCGGTAGTCGTGGGCGAACTCCTTGGAGCGCATAGAGACGGTCACGCTCTTGTCCGGGTCCCAGAGGCGCGTCTCCTGGACGATGCGCTCCCCGGTCTCGAGCGCGCGCGTCTGCCGCCTGATCTCGTACTCGAGTG
>JBGPZD010000064.1:0-13178 GCA_041493605.1 Methylomirabilia bacterium | reverse complement strand
TCCGGGCGGCGAGGCGGGCCTTCTGGCGCTCCTCGGCTTCGGCCATGCGTCGGCGATCGTCCTCGGTCTCGGGGAGCAGCGGGGGAACCGGCGTGGGCCGCCCCTGCTCGTCGATGGACACGAAGATGAGCCGCCCGGTGCCCGTATGAGTCACGGTGCCGGTGCGCAGGTTCTCGGCCTCGACACGCACGCCTACCTCCAGGCTCGAGCGCCCGGCCCAATTGATCGAGGCGAGCACGGTGACGAAATCGCCGATTTGCACCGGGTGCAGGAACGAGAACGAGTCGATCGCGGCGGTCACGGCACGGCTGTGGGTGTGGCGGGCCACGGCAATGCCCGCCGCTTCGTCCATCATCCTGAGAATCACGCCGCCGTGGACATTGCCCTGGGCGTTGGCGTCGGGCGGCTGCATGGGGCGGGCCACGACCACCCGGGAGGCGCTGACCGGCCGGCCCTCCATCCGGGCGCCCTCACTCCCACTCGATGGTGCTGGGCGGCTTCGACGAGATGTCAAAGACCACCCGGTTGACACCCTTGACCTCGTTGATGATGCGGTTGGAAATCTTGCCCAGCAGCTCATACGGCAGCCGCGCCCAGTCGGCCGTCATGGCGTCCTGGCTCATCACCGCGCGCAGCGCGATCACCTGGGCATAGGTGCGGAAGTCGCCCATTACTCCCACGGTCCGCACCGGCAACAGCACGGCGAAGGCCTGCCAGAGCTCGCGCTCCAGCCCCGCGCGCCGCACCTCTTCCTGGACGATGGCGTCGGCCTCGCGCAGGATCGTCAGCCGGTCCTCGGTCACCTCCCCCAGGACCCGGATGGCCAGCCCCGGGCCCGGGAACGGCTGCCGCCAGATGATCTCCTCGGGCAGCCCCAGCAGGTGGCCCAGCTCCCGGACCTCGTCCTTGAAGAGCTCGCGCAGCGGCTCGAGCAGCTTGAAGCGCATCTTGGTGGGCAGCCCGCCCACGTTGTGGTGGGTCTTGATCGTGGCCGAGGGCCCCTTGAAGGAGACCGACTCGATGACATCGGGGTAGAGCGTCCCCTGGGCCAGCCATGGGAAGCGGCCCAGCTTGCGCGCCTCCTCCTCGAAGACGGCGATGAACTCCGCGCCGATCCGTTTGCGCTTGGTCTCAGGGTCGGCCACACCGCGCAGCTGCTCCATAAATCGCGCACTTGCATCAATACTGATAAGGTTCATCTTGAAGGCGCCCCGGAAGGTGCGGACCACGCTCTCGGCCTCGCCCTTTCGAAGCACGCCGTTATCCACGAAGAGGCAGGTGAGCTGCTCCCCCACGGCCTTGTGGATGAGCACGGCGACCACCGCGGAGTCCACCCCACCTGAGAGCGCGCACAGCACCCGGTCCTTGCCGACCTGGAGGCGGATGGCCTCCACGGCCGAGTCGACGAACGACGGCATGGACCAGTCCGTCTTGGCCCCGCAGGCGCGGAGGAAATTGCGGAGCACCGTCTTGCCCTGGGCGGTGTGCGCCACCTCCGGGTGGAACTGCACGGCGTAGAGCTTCCGCTCTGGGTCCGCCATGGCGGCCACCGGGCAGTTCTCGGTCGTGGCCAGGTTGACGAAGCCCTTGGGGGGCTTCATGACCGTGTCGCCGTGGCTCATCCAGACCGTGATTCGGTGGTCCCGCTCGGGTTTGACCTCGTCGAGCAACCCCCCGGTGCCGAGGAGGGTGAGCTCCGCGGCCCCGTATTCCCGGCGCTCGGCCGGCACCACGTGGCCGCCCAGGAGGTAGCCCATGGCCTGCATGCCGTAACAGATGCCGAGCAGCGGCACGCCCGCCTCGAAGAGGCGCTTGTCCGGCAGCGGCGCGTCGTCCTCGTACACGCTGGAGGGGCCGCCGGAGAGCACGAGGCCCTTGTAGCCGGCGGCCAGCACGTCGTCGAGCGGGTGGGTGCACGGCAGGATCTCGGAGTAAACGCCGAGCTCTCGGATGCGGCGGGCGATGAGCTGGGTATACTGGCCGCCGAAGTCTAGAATGCCGATCTTATCCATTTATCCTGCTTAAACGTCGGGCCATCTGGGTTGCGGCTGGGCCTCTTCGCCCTTCGCGGTCATTCATCTCGCCTGAACGCCGGGTCATCAGCGTCGCGGTTCGGCCTCTTCGCTCAAGCGCTCATCGGGGTGGCGGGACAACCGATCAGGAATTCAGTGCTCCCAGTCACTGTGGACCTCCGAAGCGTCGCGTGGCGGGGCGGCGGCTCCCTCTGTACCGGGAGCCGCCGGCGAGGGCGCTCAGCGCGCTCCTCCCCGCTAGCGGGGCGTGCCCAGCTTCTGGGCGCGCTGGAAGACCTTGCCTTCGGTCTTGATGGATGGGGCGATGATCAGCTCGGTCTGCTGCAGCTCGCGGATATTCATGGCGCCCACCGACCCCATGCAGGTGCGGATCGCGCCCACCAGGTTGAGCGTGCCGTCCTCGGTGAAGGCCGGGCCGAAGAGGATCTGCTCGAGCGCGCCCGAGACGCCCACCCGGATCCGCGTGCCGCGCGGCAGGTTCGAGTGCGGCGTGGCCATGCCCCAATGGTAGCCGCGGCCGGGCGCTTCCTGGGAGCGCGCGAAGGCGGAGCCGATCATGACCGCGTCCGCGCCCGACGCCAGCGCCTTGCAGATGTCGCCCCCGGTGGTCATGCCGCCGTCCGTGATGATGGGCACGTACCGCCCCGTCTTTTTGTAGTGGAAGTCGCGCGCCGCCGCCGAGTCGGCCGTCGCCGTCACCTGCGGCACGCCCAGCCCGAGCACCTCGCGGCTGGTGCAGGCCGCGCCGGGTCCAACCCCGACCAGCAGGGCGTCGACCCCGCAGGCCATCAGCTCGAGGCAGGCCTCGTAGGTCACCACGTTGCCAACGATGAGCGGGATGGACAGGTGTTTCTTGAGCTTCTTGAGGTCCACCGGGACGTACTCGGTGGCGATGTGCCGCGCGGTCGTCACGGTGGACTGGACCACGAAGAAGTCGGCGCCCGCCTCCTCGGCGATCTTGGCGAAACGCTCGGCGCGCTGGGGGATGGCGGACACGACCACGGGTCCCCCACCCTTCTTGATCTCCGAAATGCGCTTGTGGATCAGCTCTTCCTTGATGGGCTCGCTGTAAATGCCCTGGATGATCTTCGTGGCTTCCTCGAGGCTGGCCGAGGTGATGCGATCGAGCACGGCGTCGGGGTTCTCGTAGCGAGAGAAGATGCCTTCCAGATTGAGGACGGCCAGGCCGCCCAGGCGGCCCATCTCGACGGCGAACGAGGGACTGACCACCCCGTCCATGGCGGCGGCGATCACCGGGATCGGGAAGCGGCGGCCGCAGAGGTCCCACGAGATGTCCACCTCGTTGGGATTGATCGTCAAGGACCCGGGGACGAGAGCGATATCGTCGAAGCCGTACGCCGCCCGCGCTTTGCGACCTCGGCCGACCCACATGCCCATTCGCGCCGTCCTCCTGGAAAGAGCCGTTGGGGGCCTCGTGCTGGGCCCCGTATGTAGAGAGCCTCCCCGCCCGACCTACTGTATTTAGCGGTCAGTATACGGGCGAGGCGCCCGAGTGTCAACTCCGGACTGCGCGGCGGCCGTCCGGCGGGGCCACCGACTACGCGGCGCCGGCGGCGTGGGGATGCGCCTGCTCCCAGATGATGCGCAGGCCCTCGAGCTTGAGATCCGGGTTGACGTGCTGGATGCTCTGGGCGACCTCGCGCATCTGGCCGACCAGGCCGCCCGTGGCCACGACCTTCACGTCGCCCTCCATCTCCCGGCGCATGCGCTCGACCAGTCCGTCCACCAGCCCGGCATAGCCGTAGATCATCCCCGACTGGATGTTCGTCACCGTGTTGCGGCCGATGGCCTCCTTCGGGCGCACCATCTCGACCCGGTAGAGGCGTGCGGCCTTGGAGACGAGCGCCTCGGCCGCCGTGTTCATGCCCGGCGCGATCGCGCCGCCGATGAACTCCCCCCGGGAGTTGACGCAGTCGAAGCGCGTGGCCGTGCCGAAGTCGACCACGATGAGCGGCGGCCCATAGAGCGCGACGGCCGCCACGCAGCTCACGACGCGGTCCGCGCCCACCTCCCGCGGCGCCTCGACAATGAGCGGCAGCGTGGTGTTGACTCCGGGCTCGACCGTCAGCGGGGGCGCGCCGAAGTAGGCCTCGCTCATCCACTCGAGCGTCTGCTGGACCGTGGGAACGACGTTGGAGACGGCGACACCCGTGATCTGGTGCTGTTCGATGCCGCGCGTCCGGAGCAGGGCCTGGATGAAGACCCCGTATTCGTCCGCCGTCTGCTCCCGCCGGGTCGTCAGCCGCCAGGAGACCAGCAGGCGGCGGTTGTCGTAGACGCCGAGCGAAGTATTGGTGTTGCCGACGTCAATGACCAGCAGCATGGCGCTCTCCTCCTTCGAGCTCGCCGGACACCACCCGCCTGAGCCCGCCGTCGCCCGCACGCACGAGCAGGGCGCCGTCCACGTCCACGTCCACGGCCACGCCGCTGCCGCCTTCGGGGAGGGCCACGGGCTGCCCCAGGGTCGCCGAGCGGTGCCGCCAGGCGTCCCGCATCACGGCGAAGCCCCCGGCCAGCCACTCGGCGTAGCGGCGGTCGAGCGCATCGAGCACCGCCTCGAGCAGGCGGCTCGTGTCCTGCCGCGCTCCCGTCGTCAGTCTGAGTGAGGTAGCGCGGCCGCTCAAGTCAGCAGGGAACCGGTCCTGGTTCACATTGATCCCGATTCCGAGGATCACGTGCTCGAGCCGCCCGCCGGGTCCCGACACGGCCTCAGGGAGAATGCCACCCACCTTGAGCCCACTCACCAGCACGTCGTTCGGCCAGCGGATCCGCGCCTCGACGCCGGTCGCCGCCTCGAGCGCGTCGCCCACCGCGACGGCGCCAACCAAGGACAGCTGCGGGGCTTGCGCCGCCGGGACCGGCGGCCTCAGCAGCACGGACAGCATCAGGCCCTCCCCGGGCGCGTCCCACCAGAAGCGGCCGCGGCGGCCCCGGCCGGCCCGCTGGTGGCGGGCCGTCACCACGGTGCCCTCGAGGGCGCCCTCGCCGGCCAGCCGTGCGAGCTCGGCCTGCGTCGAGTCCACCTCGTCCAGCGCGTGGACCCTGCAGCCGATCACACGCCGCCCGATCGTCACCATTACCCGAGCGCCGCCAGGCTCGCCGAGAGCTTGTCGTGGATCTGCCGCTGCTCCACGAGCCGTGTCCGCTCCCGCTCGACGACCTCGGCTGGGGCCCGCTCGACGAAGTCTCGCCGCCCAAGCTTCCCTTCGAGAAACGCGATCTCTTTCCTGGCCTTCTCGATCTCCTTGAGGACGCGGCCGCGCTCGGCGCCCAGGTCGACCACGCCTTCAAGGTGGACGAACACCTCGGCCGGACCGGCCATAGCATGGGCCGACTGCGACGGCCGCACGGCGCCCGCCTCGACGCTCAGCGCGGAGCGCGACAACGCCCCGATGAGAGCCGCCGCGTCCCGCACCAGCCCGGCCGCGGCGCGGGAAGCCGGTTTGACAATGACCCTGAGCTCCACGGCCGGAGAGATGCGGCTTTCACTGCGCACCGCCCGGATGGCGCTCACGATGGCGATGACCGGCGCCATCCGCCGCTCGGCCTCGCGATCGCGCCCCTTGCGGGTCGCCCTGGGGAACGGCGCGAGCATGATCGAGTCCCCCGCGTGGGGCAGCCGCTGCCAGATCTCCTCGGTGACGAACGGCATCAAGGGATGGAGGAGTCGGAGCGTGGTCTCGAGTATCTCGACCAGCGTCCGCTGGGTGACGGCACGAATCACGGGATCCTCGGTCTGGTAGAGGCTCCGCTTCGCGATCTCCAGGTACCAGTCGCAGTACTCGTTCCAGAGAAACTGGTACACGGCGGACGCCGCGTCGTTGAAGCGGTAGCCGTCGAGGCCCTTGCGGACCCGCTGCACCGTGTCGGCGAGCCGGCTGACGATCCAGCGATCCGCTACCGACGGGGTCCCGCGCTTGGCGAGCGCCGGGTCGTAACCGTCCAGGTTGGTCAGCACCAGCCGCGCCGCGTTCCAGATCTTGTTGGCGAAGTTCCGGTACCCTTCAATCCGCTCTTCGGCGAGGCGGACGTCTCTCCCCTGCGCCGCCAGCGCCGCCAGCGTGAAGCGGAAGGCGTCGGTGCCGTACTGGTCCATCACGGTGAGCGGGTCGATGACATTGCCCTTGGACTTGGACATCTTCTGCCCTTCGGCGTCCCGCAGGAGGGCGTGGATGTAGACCTCGCGGAAGGGCACCTGCCGCATGAACTTGAGCCCCAGCATCGTCATGCGGGCGACCCAGAAGAACAGGATGTCGAAGCCCGTTACGAGGCACGAAGTCGGGTAGAAGATCTTCAGCTCGGCCGTCGTCTTCGGCCAGCCGAGCGTCGAGAAGGGCCAGAGCCCGGACGAAAACCACGTGTCGAGCACGTCCGGATCCTGCCGCAGCGGCCCCTTGCACTTGGGACAGGCCGTCAGGTCCTTGCGCGAAACGTGGACGCTCTTGTCGGCATCGCAGTACCAAACCGGGATCCGGTGGCCCCACCAGAGCTGGCGAGAAATGCACCAATCGCGGATGTTCTCCATCCAGTGGTAGTAGTTCTTGGTCCAGGCGTGCGGCACGATCCTGATCCTCCCGGTGCGCACTGCCTTGATCGCCGGCAGCGCCAGCGGCTTGATTCGCACGTACCACTGTTTTGAGATCAGGGGCTCGACAACGGACTTGCAGCGGTAGCAGACGCCTACCGAGTGGCGGTAGGGCTCGATGCGGTCGACGAGGCCGAGCGACTTCATGTCCTCGACGATGCGCTTTCGGCACTCGAAGCGGTCGAGCCCCGCGTACTTGCCGGCCGCCTCGGTCATCCGGCCGTCGAAGCCGATCACGGTGCGCACCGGCAGCTTGTGGCGCTGGCCGATCTCGAAGTCCACGGGGTCGTGGCCCGGCGTGACCTTGATCACGCCCGTGCCGAACTTGGGGTCCACGGCGCTATCGGCCACCACCTGCAGGGTGATGGTCCCCTCGACCGACGGCACCGTCATGGTCTTGCCGACGTACTGCGCGTAGCGCTTGTCCTTGGGATGCACGGCGATCGCGGTGTCCCCAAGCTTGGTTTCCGGCCGCACCGTGCCGAGCGTCAGCGGGCCGTACTTGATGTAGACGAACTCGGCGTCCTGCTCCTCGCGCTCCACCTCGAGATCGGACAGCGCCGTCTGGCACCGGGGGCACCAGTTGACGATGTAATCGCCCTGGTAGATCAGCCCCTCCTCCCACAGCCGGACGAACACCTCGCGCACCGCGGCCGACAGCCCCGGGTCCATGGTGAAGCGCTCGCGCTTCCAGTCGCAGGAGGCGCCGAGACGCTTGAGCTGGGTGATGATGCTGTTGCCCGACTCTTCCTTCCACTTCCAGACCCGCTCCACGAACGCCTCGCGCCCGAGATCCTCCTTCGTCCTCCCCTCGGCGGCGAGCTGCCGCTCGATGACGTTCTGGGTGGCGATGCCCGCGTGATCGGTGCCGGGCAGCCAGAGCGTGTTGTAGCCGTCCATGCGCTTGTAGCGGATCAGGATGTCCTGGAGCGTCATGTTCAGCGCATGGCCCATGTGGAGCGAGCCGGTGACGTTCGGGGGCGGAATCACGATGGAGTACGGCTTCTTGCGGGAGCGCGTGCTGGCGTGGAAGTAGCCGCGCTCCTCCCAGACAGCGTACCATCGCGGCTCGACGCGGCTGGGATCGTAGCGATCGCTGATTTCAGCCATGTTGACGCGTCATTGTAGCACGGGCGCCGCGCCGGTCAGGCGCCAGCCGCGCGCCCCGCGGCTCCACGTGAGCGACCACGGCACCCGCCGGCCCTCGACCTCGGCCGTCGCGGCCACGCTGACGACCGCCGGCGGCCGCGGCTGGTCGCAGCCGGTCTCCGCAACGAGGCGCGGCGGCAGTCGCTCCCTCAGCACGCGATCGGGCACGAGCGTCACGAGGGCGCGCCGGTTCCCGGACGACAGCGCTTCGAAGAGCTGCGCCGCTGCCACGCCCAGGTCCTTGTGCCAACCGTGGATCACCTGGCGCCGGACCAGCGACACGTCGCGGCCGGCAACGGCGCGATACACCAGCTGCTCTTCCGCCTGGTCCGGACAACCCGGCTTCCATCCAGGATAGCGCAGCTCGCGGCGCACCCGGATCTCTCCGGGCTTCACGCTCCAGTCCAGCGCCCACAGTCCGTCGGGGAAACTCGCCTCGCTGCTCCAGAGGCGCCGCGGCGGGATGCCGCGCGATGCGCCCCAGACGTCCACGCGGAGGGCTCGGCTGCCCCGCCCCGTCTCGGCACCCGCCCAGCCAATCACGAATCTCGCGCCGCCGTCACGCGGCGCGGGCCACTCGAAGACCTCGGGCGCGCCGTCGCCGCTGACTTCGGTGAGCAGCGCGGCCGCCGGCCCCACCCAGCCGTAGACGCGCAGCGACCCCGAGCCCTCGATGCCGGACAGGTTGAACAGGCCCAGCGTCACCGGAAATGCGCCGCCGCGCCCGTCGAGGCGGATCAGGCGGAACACCGCCCCGCCCCACACCGCGGCGAACCCGTCGAGGCGCTCCTGAAGGAACGCGAGTGACGAGAACGGCTCACCGCTCCGAAGACTGTCGAGGAGTTCTGCGTCGACCAGCGCGTAGGTATCCGCGACGGCGCGCTGGGCGGCCTCGGAGCCCGCCGGCGCCGGCGCGGCGAGGTGCTGCCGGGCCTGCTCGGCGAAACGCTCCAGCCGGTCCCCCGGCCCCGGAGCGGCCGCCGCGCCGAGCAAGACGAGCCCCGCCAACGTCCCGAACGCCAGCCGGCCGCGCATGCGGGTAGCGTACAATGGTCTCCCATGTGGCGCATCATCGACCGCTACGTCTACGCCGAGCTGGGCCCGCCCTTCACCATCGGCGTCGGCGTATTCACGTTCTTCCTCGTCATCGACCGGATCTACCAGCTCACCGACCTGGTCATCACCAAGAGCGTGCCGTTTTCGCTGGTGCTCCCGCTGCTCGTCTACATGCTCCCGTCCTTCCTTGGGCTGACGCTACCCATGGCGCTGCTCACCGCCGTGCTGCTTGTCACGGGGCGTCTGGCGGGCGATCTCGAGGTCGCCGCGTTCAAGGCATCGGGCGTCAGCCCGCTCCGCCTGTTCCGTCCCTTCGTCGCGTTCGGCCTCTGCGTCACCCTCCTCATCGCGTGGCTGACCTTGGTGGTCAACCCATGGTCAACCGGCGCCTTCCAGGGTCAGCTCTTCAAAATCCTCCAATCGCGCGCCGCGACCGGGATCAAGGAACGGACCTTTAGCGCCAGCTTCGGGCAGTTCGTGATCTACGTCGAGGAGGTCAGCGCCTCCCAGGTGAGCCTGCACGGCGTCCTGGCCTCGGACGAGCGCAACCCGCAGAAGTCGCGGATCATCGTCGCGCGTGAGGGGCGCCTGCTCACCGACGAGGCCAACCGGCGCATCACGCTGCGCTTCATCGACGGGTCCATCAACGAGACGGACGTCGGCGACCGGCACCGGTTCCGCCAGACGCTCTTCAGCCTCTACGACATGAACCTCCCGCTGGAATCGCCCCTGTCGGCCGCGCGGGAGGAAAAACCCGAAAAGCAGCTGCCGCTGCGCCAGCTCATCGACGAGGGCCACAGGCTCGAGCGCGAGGGGCAAATCGCCACCCCCTACTACGTGGAGCTGCACAAGCGCTTCTCGCTGCCGGTGGCGGCCCTGGTGTTCGTTCTGGTGGGGTTTCCGATGGGCGTCCGCTCCCATCGGGGCGGGCGCGCGGTGGCGTTTGCCTCGACCTTCGGCATCGTGGTCTCGTACTACGTGATCTTCACCACGCTCGAGGGGATGGCGCTGCGCGGGCGGCTGCCCGCGGGCCTCGCGATCTGGCTTCCAAACGTCCTGTTTTCCGTGATCGGCCTGACGCTCCTGCGCGCGGCCACGCTGGGGGTGTCCACGGCCTGGCTGGACGCGTTCTGGCGCCTGTGGGCCATGCTCGAGCCTCGGCGCTCGGGCCGCGTCGTCAAGCCGCGCCGGCAGCAGCGGCTGGTCCGGCTGCGCGGGCCGAGGGCGTCGACCTTCCTCATCGACCGCTACCTCATTCGCGAGTACCTCATCTACCTCGGGATCGGCACCCTCGTGGGCTCGGTGCTGTTCATCGTGGTCGACCTCCTGCAGACGCTGGACCGCTTCCTGCGGGTGAAGCCGCCCTTCCTCTTCATCCTTCAGCACTTCGCCTACCGGCTGCCGGCGGAGCTCTACAAGGGCCTGCCGATGATCGTGCTGATCGCCACCGTCTTCCTCTTCCTCTCGCTGACGCGCCAGCGCGAGCTGGACGCGCTGAAGGCCGCCGGCGTCAGCCTCTATCGCGCCAGCCTGCCCATCCTGCTCACGGCCTTCGCGATCAGCCTGGCGTCCGTGGCATTCCAGGAGACCGCGCTGCCGGACATCAACGCCAAGGCGGAAGAGGTGGACCGGGTGAAGATCCGCGGGCTGCTTCCGCGGCATCTCCAGCGGCAGACGCAAATCTGGTATCGCGCCTCGGACACGCGATTCTGGCGCATGGCCCTCCTGGACCCGGCCGGGCGGTCCATGGAGGGGCTCATGGTCGTCGACATCGACCGGGACTTCCGGCTCGTGGACCGCCTCGACGCCAGGCAGGCGCGCTGGACGCCGGACGGCTGGCTCCTCCTCGACGGGGTCTACCGGCAGGTCGGCCCGCTCAACCGGGTGTCGGTGGAAGCGTTCGACTCGCGCCTCGTGGTGATGCCCGAGCACATCGACGACTTCATTCAGGTCCAGAACGCCCCGGACACCATGAGCTACCTCGAGCTGCGGGCCTACGTGGCCAAGCTGCGTGAGAGCGGCCACCAGGTTGGCAGGTACATCGTCCAACTCTACTCCAAGCTGTCCTTCCCGCTCGTGCACGTCATCATGGCGCTCGTGGCGATCCCCTTCGCCCTGATGTCGCCGCGCAGCGGCGGGCGGGCCGTCGGCATCGGCGTGGCCATCGTGATCGCGGTGGGCTACTGGATCGTGCACTCCATGGCGCTGGCGTTTGCCCAGGCCGATCTGCTGCCCCCCGCCCTCGCCGCCTGGACCGCGAATATCGTCTTCGCCGGCCTCGGCACCGCCCTGTTCCTGAGCGCCCGAACGTAGACGCTCCCTCGCGGGCGCCGGCGATGACTCGCTAGCGGCGCTCGCGGAGCTGGCGCAGCGCGTCCTCCAGCCGCTTCTGCTCCTGCCCGTACGCCGCCCAGTCGCCCCGCCGGAGCGCGTCCTGGGCCTTCTGCCACGCGTCCCAGGCCCGCTGCACCAGACCTGCAAGCGCGGCATCGAGGGTGGCGCCCGGCGTGGCGCCGCGCTCGGGCGGGCGCGCCTCGTCACCCCGGATGCGGCCGCCGAAGATGCGGCCCAGGGCGCCCTCCAGCGTGGGCTCCATGGCGATCTGGTTTCCGTAGGCGACCACGACCCGGCGCAACTCGGGAAGCGCGCTCTGCTCGGCCGCCAGGTACAGGGGCTGGACGTAGATGAGCGACTGGTCGATCGGGATGGCGAAGAGGTTGCCGGGGATGACGCGCGACCCCCGCTGGTTCCAGAGCGAAATCTGCTGCGAGATCAGCGGATCCTGGTTGATGCGCGCGTCGATGTTCCGGGGGCCGTAGACCAGCTTCTGCTTCGGGAAGGTGTAGGCGATGAGCCGGCCGTAGTTGGGCGGGTCCATCCGCGCCGCGAGCAGGGCGATCATGTTGTCCCGCCCGCTGGGGCTGAACGGCGAGAGGAGCACGAACTCTTCCTTGGGCTCCCCCGGAAGCCGCATCACGGTGAAGTAGGGCTCCATGAGCTGCTCCCGTCCCTCGTGGGCCAGACGGGGGACCACCCACAGATCCTCGTTGTTGAAGAAGACCTGCGGGTCCTCCATGTGAAACCGCGCGTACATCAGCGCCTGGATGCGGAAGAGATCCTCGGGATAGCGGATGTGCGACTGGAGATCCTTGGGCATCTCGCCGAGCGGCCGGAACATACCAGGGAAGGCCTTCGCGTAGACGCGGATGATCGGGTCATCGGGATCGGCGATGTAGAAGGTGAGCGTTCCGTGATAGGCGTCCACCGTGGCCTTCACCGAGTTTCGGATATAGCTCCCCCACCCGCGCACGGGCGCGGAGTACGGGTACCGGTCGGTGGTCGTGTAGGCGTCGATCATCCACACCAGCCGGCCGTCGCCGGTCACGACGATGTACGGGTCGCGGTCGAACGTGAGGAACGGCGCCGCCTCGCGGACCCGGTGACCGATCTCCCGGTAGATCATGACGCGGCTCTCGGGAGTGAGGTCGTCGGAGAGGAGGACGTTCTTCTCGCCGAACCGGACGGCGAAGGCGAGCTTGCGCAACAGCGAATTGACCGGAATGCCGCCGCGCCCCTCGTAGCGGGTGTAGACATTCTGGTCGCCCGCCCCGTAGTCCAGCTCCTTGTTCTTCGTCCGCACGAAGACGAAGTCGTTGCCTCGCTCGCCGTAGTAGATCTCCGGGCGCACGATCTTCGGCAGGCCGCTCCCCGCGGGCGGGATGTCCTTGAGGAAGAACTCGGGCTGTCCCTCAGGGCTGATGCGGTTCACCGGGCCCGCCACCAGGCCGTACCCGTGGGTGAAAGTCAGCCGCTCGTTGATCCAGTCCCGTCGCGGCAGCTTGCTGTACGACAGCTCCCGGGCCGACAGCATGACCTGCCGGGACTCGCCGTTGACCATGTAGCGGTCCACATCCACGTCCTTGAACTCGTAGTACGTGCGGATCTCCTGGAGCTTGCCGTAGGTGGCGAGCAGCGGCTGGGTGTCCCAGAGCCGGATGTTCTTGATCGTCAGGCTGTTGCGCTCGAGCGCCGCCGCGGTCAGGTTCTCGTCGGCCGCAAAGTCTTTCTCGGCCACCCGGTCGAGCGCGTAGGCGTGCCGGGTCATCCGGATATACTGCTCGATGTACGGACGCTCGGCCTCGAGCTCGTTGGGAACCACGCGGAAGCGCTGCAGCGCGGCCGGGACCAGGCCCAGGCCGACCACCCACGTGACAGCCAGGACCACGAGCCCGGCGACCAGGAAGAACCAGCCCGGCCGGGAGATCTGGAGGACGCAGGCGGCCGCGCAGAGCAGCGCCAGGACCGCGAGGAGCTGGAGCACGGGCAGCGACACG
>JBGPZD010000156.1:0-3352 GCA_041493605.1 Methylomirabilia bacterium | reverse complement strand
TGGAAGGCTGGCGCTCTACCGCTGAGCTATTCCCGCCTGCCCTCCCGGCGCCCTAGGCCTCCATCGTGAACATGGTGGGGAGAGGAGGATTCGAACCTCCGAAGACGTTCGTCAGCAGATTTACAGTCTGCCCCCTTTGGCCACTTGGGTATCTCCCCGCTTGCTCCCCAGACTCTGCCCCCGGGCCGTAACCGCGTGATATCACTGGCGCTGGCGGGAGGATTTGAACCCCCGACCCACTGCTTACAAGGCAGTTGCTCTACCCCTGAGCTACGCCAGCAGTCGCAAAACTTCACTCTAGTTTCAAGGTCTTCTCAAGTCAAGCCAATTATACTCTAGAGCGTCCCGCCGGACGCCCACCGCCGCGATTCTGCCCCCGCTGGCGCAGCACCTCGTAGCACAAGACGGCCGCCGCGGCCGAGACGTTCAGCGAGCCGATCCGTCCCTTCATGGGCAGGGTGACCAGGAAGTCGCAACTCTTGGCCACGAGGGGCCGGAGGCCCTCACCCTCTCCGCCCAGCACCAGGCAGAGCGGTCCGGCCAGGTCCAGCTCCCAGGGAACCTGACCTCCCGAGGCGACGCTGCCGACTATCCAAACGCCTTCTTTTTTAAGCACTTCCAGAGCCTGGACCAGATTCGTTTCCCGCGCCACGGGGACGAACTCCATCGCCCCCATGGCCGACTTCGCGGCGGCCGGCGTGAGTCCGACGGCATGATGCTTGGGCACGACAACCCCGTGCACCCCGGTGGCCTCAGCGGAGCGCAGGATCGCGCCCAGATTGCGCGGATCCTGTACCTGGTCCAGCGCGAGCAGGAAGGCCGGCTCCCCGCGCTCGGCGGGAATGCGCAGGACATCGGCGAGCGACGCGTAGCTCGCCCCCGCGACCCGGGCGACCACGCCCTGGTGGTGGGGAGTTCCCGCGATGGCCGTCAACTGATCGCGCGTCCGGTAGGAGATCTTCACCCCACGCGCCTTGGCCAGGGCCAGCAGCTCGGCCAGCGCCGGCCCGCGCCCCTCGGCCAGGATCGCGATCTCCTCCACGCGCCGGCTCTCGGCGCGCAGCAACTCCAGCACCGGGTTGCGGCCGAAGAGCGGAGCTTCCTCCTTCACGACTGGAGCTTCCAGCTCGTGCCGTCGCGGGTGTCCTCGAGGATCACGCCCATGCCCCCGAGCTCGTCGCGCAGGCGGTCGGCCTCGGCGAAGTCACGCCGGCGGCGGGCCTCCTGGCGAAGGTAGACGAGCGAGTCGATGCGCGCCTTGAGCTGGGGATCGATGGCGGCCTCCCGCCGGGCGCCGGATTCGAGCAGGCCGAGCACCTGGCTCAGCACGACCAGCTCGCCCACGCCCATCAGAAAGGCGCCCGCGCCCGAGGCGCCGCTGGCCACCTGGTCGCGCGCCGTGTAGAGCAGCCGCGCCAAGTCGAACAGCGCCCCCAGGGCCTGCGGCGTATTGAAGTCGTCGTCCATGGCCGCCTCGAAGCGGGCGCGCTGGGCGGCCACCTCGTCGAAGAGGCCGCCGTCCGGCCCCGGCCGGGGCGTGCCCTTTGAGGCGACCCGGTCGGCCTCGTCCTTGAGCGCGCGCAAGCGGCCGAGCGCCTTCCCCGACTCGGCGATGCGCTCGTCGCTGAACTCGAGGGGATGGCGGTAGTGGGTGCCGAGCAGGTACAGGCGGATGGCCTCAGGGTCGTGACGGCGGACCATGTCCCGGATGGTGAGCGTGTTGCCCAGAGACTTGGACATCTTCTGGGCGCCCAGGTTCACGAACCCGTTGTGGATCCAGTAGCGGACGAAGGGCTTGCCCGTGGCCGCCTCGGACTGCGCGATCTCGTTCTCGTGGTGGGGGAAGACGAGGTCTTCGCCGCCGCCGTGGATGTCGAAGCCCTCGCCCAGGTACTGCATGGACATGGCGGAGCACTCGATGTGCCAGCCCGGCCGGCCCGGGCCCCACGGGGTGTCCCACGACGGCTCGCCCGGCTTGGAGGCCTTCCACAGCGCGAAGTCCAGCGGGTCGCGCTTGCGCTCGTCCACCTCCACCCGGGCGCCCGCCACGAGCTCCTCCAAGTTCTTCCCCGAGAGCCGGCCGTAGGGCGGAAACCGCCGGACCTCGAAGTAGACGTCACCGTTGACCGTGTAGGCCACGCCCTTGCGGACCAGCCGCTCGATGAGGGCAATCATCTGCCCGATATGCTCGGTGGCCTTCGGCTCCCGGTCCCCCGGCAGCACGCCGAGCGCCGCCATGTCGGTCCGGCACTCGGCGATGTAGCGCTCGGAGATCTCCTGGGCGGAAACGCCCTCCTCGTTGGCCCGCTTGATGATCTTGTCGTCCACGTCGGTGTAGTTCTTCACAAACGTGACCTTGAAGCCCTTGAATACCATGTAGCGGCGGATGACGTCGAACACGATGGCGCTGCGCGCGTGCCCGATGTGGCAGAGGTCGTACACCGTGACGCCGCAGACGTATACGCGGGCCTGGCCCACGACCAGGGGGACGAAATCCTCCTTGCGGCGGGTGAGCGAGTTGAAGATCTTGAGCGCCATCAGGGCGCCTCCACGCTGGCCACGGCCATGGCGGCGATGCCTTCCTCGCGCCCGAGCAGACCCAGGTGCTCGGGGCTCTTGGCCTTGACGCTCACGCAATCCGGATCCACGCCGAGCGAGGCCGCCAGCTGCTTGGCCATCTCCGGCAGGAAGGGGCCGAGCCGCGGCGACTGGCAGATGACCGTGGCGTCCACGTTGACGAGCCGCGCGCCCTTTGCCGCCAGCAGCTCCATCACCGAGCGGAGGAGCGCCAGGCTCGAGACACCCTTGTACTGAGGGTCGGTGTCTGGGAAGAGCCGGCCCAGGTCCCCGAGGGCCATCGCCCCCAGCAGGGCCTCGCACACCGCGTGGGTGAGCACGTCCGCGTCGGAGTGCCCGCCCAGCCCGCGCTCGGCCGGCACGGTGACGCCGCCCAGGACAAGCGGGCGCCCCGCCACCAGCGGGTGGAGGTCGAAGCCGAGCCCGGCACGGGTCACGACCGCCCGCTCCGCAGCCAGAGCCGGGCGGCCTTCAGATCCTCAGGCGTCGTGACCTTGAGGTTCTGCGGCAGACCCGGGACCATGACGACCCGCGCGCCCAGCCGCTCGACGAGCACCGCGTCGTCGGTGCCGGTGTAGCCGTCGCGCCGCGCCTTTTCGTGGGCCTCCCAGAGCAGCTCGCGCCGGAAGGCCTGGGGGGTTTGAGTCAGCCACAGCCCGTCCCGGTCCAGGGTCGCCTCCACCGCGGCCTCCCTCACGCGCTTCACCGTCTCGCGCACCGCGAGGCCGCACGTGGCGGCGCCGTGGCGCCGGGCGGCGCCGAGCACCCGCTCGAC
>JBGPZD010000122.1:0-5575 GCA_041493605.1 Methylomirabilia bacterium | reverse complement strand
TGATGGACCGCTGCCTCGAGGAAGCCCGGGCGCTCGGCTGCCGGATACTGAGGCTGGACAGCGAGCGGCGGCTCGAGGCGGCGCTCAGTCTTTACCGTAGCTACGGATTCAAGGAGGTTCCGGACTACAACGGCAATCCGCGGGCCGAGATCTGGATGGAAGCGCACATATAAGGGAGGAGCCCAACATGGCGAACGCGAAAGTTGCTGAGCTGAAGCAGAAGTCCGACGCGGCATTTGCGAACATCAGCCGCCAGCTCGAGGGCATGGAGCCCCACCTCGAGCGCTCCGACGCGCCCGGCGAGTGGACGACACGCCAGGTGCTCTGCCACCTGCTGTTCGCGCCCGGGTGGAAGCCCGTGCCGATGCTCAAGTCCTTCTCGACCAAGGACCTGCCGGAGATCGACATCGTCCCCAGCAAGAGCGATGTCACGCCGGAGCGCCAGAAGATGACGCTCGGCCAGCTCAAGGGCGCCCTCCACGCCCAGCGGCAGGAGGTGTTCGGCTATTTGGAGACGCTGAGCGACACGGATCTCGAGCGGAAGGCGCGCATCCCGCTCTTCAAGGAGATCATGGGCACGGAAGAGATCGCGCTCCCCACGTACGTGGGCGCCATGTTCAGCCACCACTGGAACGACCACGCCGGCCAGCTGGCCAAGATCCGCAAGGCCGCCGGCCTCCCCGACGCTGGGGTCAGGTCTTGAAATGCAACATTTGTGACGGCAATTGCCGTCAGTGTTTGTCGTATTTCAAGACCTGACCCCAAGCGCGCTACTTCCCCTGCCAGGGGCCCCAGCGGCCGTTCTCGACGGCCGTGAGGAACTCGGAGACGTGCAGGTTGAAGAGCGCAGGCTCTTCGATATTGGCCGTGTGCCCGGTCATGGGCAGGATCACCAGGCCCGCGTGCGGGATCTGGCGCTTCATGAACAGGCCGGGCTCGAGGCAGGGCTCATCCTGGTCGCCGACGACGATCAGCGCCGGTACCATGAGGGTCTTCATCTCCGCCTCGAGCTCGTAGATCGTCTTGCGGCGGATCTGGACGCCGCGGAGCATGTGCGCCGAGCCCTCGGGCGAGTGCTCGCGCACCTGGGCCAGGAACTCCGCCCAGCCGCGCGGGTCCTTGTCGGCGAAGCCCCGCCGCGAGGCCAGCCCGGCGAAGTCGTCGGCCGCCGCGCCGGCGCCTTTCTCGAGAAACAGCCGCGCCCGGTTCTCGCACTCGCGCACGAAGGCCTCGCGGTTCACCGTGCCGCTGCCGCAGCCGGCGATGACGAGGCTGGCGGCCATCTCGGGATAGCGGATGCCGAAGTTGAGCGCGACATTGCCACCCATGCTGAGCCCGCCGATGTGCGCCCGCTGGATGCCCAGGTGGCGCATCAGGGCGGCCAGGTCTTCGACGAGGATCTCGCTGCGGTACGCGGCGGGGTCGCTCGGAACTGACGACGGCGGGTAGCCGCGGTAGTTGTAGGTGATGACGCGGTAGCGGCGCGAGAAATAGCGCACCTGGGGCTCCCAGGAGCGGTAGTCGCCGCCGAACTCGTGGCTCCAGATCAGCGGGAAGCCGGCCCCGGTCTCCTCGTAGTAGAGCTCCACTCCGTTCACGCGCGCTGTCGGCATGGCTCGGCCTCCTCGGGGGCTGTGCTACACTTGCCCGGCTTTTACCACGCGGGACTTGCCCCGCGCAACCGACACGGAGGACCGTTCCTGGACACCGGCCGTCCCATCACGCGGGCGCAGCGCGGCATGGTCGCCTGTCCCCACGCCCTCGCCTCCGAGGCGGGGATCGAGGCCCTCAAGGCGGGCGGCTCGGCCGTGGACGCCGCCATCGCCGCGAGCGCCGCGCTATCCGTCCTTTATCCGCACATGACCAGCGTCGGCGGCGACGCGTTTTTCCTCGTCTACGACGCGCGGAGCCGCGCCGTTCGCTTCCTCAACGGCGGGGGACGCGCGGCGGCCGGGGCCACGCTCGACTGGTTCCGGCAGCGCGGCCTCGGGGAGATCCCGCTGCGCGGCGTGGTGCCGGCGACGCTCACGGTGCCCGGGGCCGTGGACGCCTGGTGCCAGGCGCACGCGGCCTACGGGAAGCTGCCGCTGGCCGCCGATCTGGGCGCGGCCATCCACCACGCGCGCGGCGGGTTCGAAGTGACCGAGCGGCTGGCGGCGTGGATCGCGGAGAGCGCCCCAATGCTGGCCGCGAGCCCGGAGGCGGCGCGGATCTACCTTCCGGGCGGCGCGCCCCCGCGGGCCGGGCAGCGCGTGATCAACGGCGACCTGGCGCTGACGCTCGAGCGGATCGCCGCGCTGGGCCGCGGCGGCTTCTACGAGGGGGAAACCGCGCGGGAGATGGCGCGCTGGGCGCGGGAGCAGGACGGCTTCTTCACCGAGCGCGACTTCGCGGAGCAGGCCGCCCGTTGGGGCGAGCCCCTGAGCACGACCTACCGCGGCGTGACGGTGTACGAAACGCCGCCGCCGACCCAGGGCGTGGCCGTGCTCCAGATGCTCAACCTGCTGGAGCCCTTCGACCTCGGCTCGCTCGAATACCTGGGGCCGGATCACGTCCACCTGCTGGTCCAGGCCAAGCAGATTGCCTTCCACGACCGCGACCGGCTGATCGCCGACCCGGACTTCGTAAAGGTGCCGGTCGAGCGCCTGCTCTCGCGCGCCTACGCCGACGAGCGGCGCCGCCTCCTCGATCCGCGGCGCGCGCTGCCGTGGGACCGCGTGCCCTCCTCGGGCAGCCTGGCGGGGGACACGGTCTACATCGCCGCCGTGGACGCGGAGGGCAATGCCGCCTCGCTGATCCACAGCGTCTACTCGATTTTTGGCTCGGGCATGGTGGCGGGGCGGACCGGGGTGGTGCTCCAGAACCGCGGCGCCTACTTCTCGCTGGACGCGGCCCATCCCAACCGGCTCGAACCCGGCAAGCGCCCGTTCCACACTCTGATCGCCTCGCTCGCCTTCCGGAACGACCGGCTCTGGCAGGCCTTCGGCTGCATGGGCGCCGACGGCCAGCCTCAGATCCACCTGCAGGCGTATACCGCCATGATCGACTTCGGCCTCGACATCCGGCAGGCGGTGGAATCGCCGCGCTGGCTCGCGGGCCGGTTCGCCCTGGGCGATCCGCGGGATCTGCTCAACATGGAAGGGCGCTTTCCCGAGGCGACCTTCGCCGAGCTGGCGCGGCGTGGGCATCAGATCAACCGCTGGGGGGCGTGGCACGAGCTGGCGGGCCACGCCCACGGCATCACCATCGACCCCGAGACGGGCGCGCGCATGGGCGCGTCGGACCCGCGCAGCGACGGCGCCGCGATCGGCTACTAGCTCTCACTTCGGAGGCACACCATGCCCTATCAGGTCTACGCGCTCAAGTACGCCGAGCGGGACACCACGAAATCGCAGTTCTTCTTCCGCGAGGCATCCGGCGATCCGCTCACCCTGCACTTCTACGTCTGGGTCATCCTCGGCGGGCCGCATCCCATCGTCCTCGACACGGGCTTCTCGGCCGAGGACGCCAAGCGGCGCGAGGCGCGCAACTACGTGAGCCCGGCCGAGATGCTCCGCCGGGTCGGCGTCAAGGCCGACGAGGCGCCGCTGGTGGTGATCTCGCACCTGCACTGGGACCACTGGGACGGCTACCAGCTCTTTCCGGGCGCCACGTTCTGGGTTCAGCAGGAAGAGATGGCCTTCTGGACGGCCTTCGCCGGGCAGTACGCCAACTACCGCCCGTTCGCCGAGGTCGAGGCGCTGGCCGATCTCGTCCGGCTCAACTACAAGGGAAGGGTCCGGCTGGTCCAGGGCGAGGTGGGGGTGCTGCCCGGCATCAGCGCGCACTGGATCGGGGGGCACACGGCCGGGCTCCAGGTCGTATCGGTCGAGACCGCGCGCGGTCCCGTGGTGCTCACCTCGGACGCCTCACACTTCTACCGAAACATCGAGCGGCGCGACCCCGTGCAGATCATCACCAGCCTTCCCCAGATGCTGCGCGGCTTCGACCGCATCGACGAGCTGGCCGGCGCCTCGCGCCTCGTCGTCACCGGCCACGACCCCGAGGTGGCCAAGCGCTTCGACCAGGTCGAGCCCGGCATCATCAAGATCGCCTAGGGGTCGTTGGGACCCTCGTCCCTCAGGCGAAAGGGAGGGTCGACGAACCCTCCCGCCCAGCCCGCGTATAGGACCTTGGTTCAATAGTCTGACGGAATAGGGTCGTGTAGAGTCCGGGCCCATGGAGTCCAAAGCGGGTGGGGCGAGCGGGCCACAGAGTCGCGGAACTGTCCCAGTCAACGAAGCGCTTCAGTCAGCCAACATCGTGAATCCCCTGCGCTCTTCCTCTGGCATGTCGGTTGCGCTTCAAGAACACACTCCCAGGGCGATCATCCAGCGCCCGTAGTCTGGAGGCTGACGTCATGTGCCTTCAACAGGACCGGGGACCGAAAACGCGGCAGCTCGACAGCCTCATGCCAAGCCTGAATGAGCTTCGCGAGCGGGGCCGGATGACGTGGACCGCGCAGGAAGAGGGCTGGACCGGCCGGCCGGAAGAGGTGCTGGACGCGCTCGCGACGGATGGCTTCCACGAATGCCAACGCGACCTGCCGGCAAGCCCGCACGGTCGGCGGCCGGCGGACGGAACGTGGGAAGGGGTCAATCCGCACACGAAATCCGCGGCGTCCGTAGCCTGGCGTCTCAGGCTGGCGCCCGAGCCGCCGACGGTGTTCATCGAGATTGACGGAGACACGAACACAAGCCCTGCGCGGAATCCACGCGACCACTGAAAGGAGAACATCATGCGCACAAAAGTTTGGATCAGGTGCAGCGTGCTCGCTGTGGTCGCGGCTGTTGCGCTGGCCGCGCCGGCTCGGGCGGCCACGCCAGACGCCTGGATCACCACCAAGACCAAGCTGGTCCTCCTGACCAGCGAAGGCGTCAGCGGGACGGCCATCCACGTGGATACCGTGCTCGGCAAGGTCACCTTGCACGGCAAGGTGCGCTCCGCCGAGGAGAAAGCGAAGGCAGAAAGCATAGCGAGGAAGATCGACGGGGTGCAGGAGGTGCGCAACCTGCTGCAGATCGTTACCCCGCAGCGCGCGAAGTCGGTTCAGTTGTCCGATGACGCCTTAAAGCAGCGGGTTGAGAAGGCATTGCAGGCCGATTCTTCGCTTAAGGACAGCAGTATCTCAGTCCAATCCGTCAACAAGGGCGTGGTGCTGCTGGCCGGCACGGCGAAGACCTTGACCGCTCACCTGCGTGCCGTCGAGACCGTGGCTTGGGTGCCAGGCGTAGAGCGGGTCGCCAGTGAGATCAAGAGCCCCGATGCGCTGGCCGATGCGGAGATCTGGCGTGAACCCACGACGCCAGCGACCAGGAAGGAGTCGGGATTTTTGGAAGCTGCCAGCGATCTATGGATCACCTCGGCAACCAAGATGCGCTTGCTGACCGATGGCCGGACGCCGGCGCTCGATATCAATGTGGAGACGCGGGCGGGGGTCGTGACGCTCTTCGGTATCGTGCACTCTCAGGAGGCGAAGGCTGCGGCCGCCGAGGATGCCCGCAAGGTGAGCGGAGTAAAACGCGTCGTGAATGAC
>JBGPZD010000025.1:0-26791 GCA_041493605.1 Methylomirabilia bacterium | reverse complement strand
CCGCCCGCCAGCTTGGCCAGCCGCTCCTGCAGCTTCTCCTTATCGTAGTCCGAGGTGGTCTCCTCGATCTGGGCGCGGATCTGCTTGATGCGCCCCTCGATGGCCGCGGTCTTGCCGGCGCCCTCGACGAGCGTGGTGTTGTCCTTGTCGACCACGATCTTCTTGGCCTTGCCCAGGTCTTCCAGCTTGATGTTCTCGAGCTTGATGCCGAGATCCTCGGTGATGGCCTTGCCCCCGGTCAGGGTCGCGATGTCCTCCAGCATGGCCTTGCGGCGATCGCCGAAGCCCGGCGCCTTGACCGCCGCGCAGTGCAGGGTGCCCCGAAGCTTGTTGACGACGAGCGTGGCCAAGGCCTCCCCCTCCACGTCCTCGGCGACGATCAGGAACGGCTTGCCCGAGCGGGCCACCTGCTCGAGCAGCGGCAGCATGTCCTTCATCACGCTGATCTTCTTCTCGTGGATCAGGACCAGCGCGTCCTCGAGCACGACCTCCATGCGCTCCGCGTCGGTCACGAAGTACGGGGAGAGGTAGCCCCGGTCGAACTGCATGCCCTCGACCACGTCCAGCGCGGTCTCGGCCGACTTCGACTCCTCGACCGTGATGACGCCGTCCTTGCCCACCTTCTCCATGGCCTCCGCGACCAGGTTGCCGATGGTCTTGTCGTTGTTGGAGGCGATCGTCGCGACCTGCGCGATCTCCTTCTTGTCCTTGGTGGACTTGGACATCCTCTTCAGGTCCTCGACCACCGCGTCCACCGCCTTGTCGATGCCGCGCTTGAGCCCCATGGGGTTGGCGCCGGCAGTGACGTTCTTGAGCCCCTCGCGGATGATGGCGTGGGCCAGCACGGTGGCCGTGGTGGTCCCGTCGCCCGCGATGTCCGAGGTCTTGGAGGCCACCTCCTTGATCATCTGCGCCCCCATGTCCTCGTTGTTGTCCTTGAGCTCGATCTCCTTCGCGACCGTCACCCCGTCCTTGGTGATGGTCGGGCTGCCGAACTTCTTGTCAATGACGACGTTCCGCCCCTTCGGCCCCATGGTGGCCTTGACGGCCGCGGCCATGATGTTGACCCCGCGGAGCAGGGCGGCCCGCCCCTCGTCGCTAAACATCACCTGCTTCGCCATGCTGGTTCTCCTCCTCGATCGTTCGATGTGATGGACCGGACGTCAGAGTCCGGTCGGGTTGGCTGCCGGGAGTCCGGCCGAGCTACTCAAGAATGCAGAGCACGTCCTCTTCGCGCAGGATCAGGTACTCCTCGTCGTCCAGCTTCACTTCGGCGCCGGAGTACTTCCCGAACAGGATGCGGTCGCCGGCCTTCACATCCAGGGGGATCTTCTTGCCGTCCTCGTTGACCTTGCCGTTGCCCACGGCGATCACCTTGGCCTGCTGGGGCTTTTCCTTGGCGGAGTCCGGGATGATGATGCCGCCCTTCTTGACTTCCTTTTCCTCTTCCCGCTTGACGAGAATCCTGTCGTGCAACGGACGAATCTTCATGGTCTACTCGCCTCCCGATAGTAAGATGTTGACCCTGGTGGCTGATCCCGATTTACGGGGCCTTAGCACTCATTGACTGCGACTGCTAATATAGTCGGTAAAGGCCCGGAAGTCAAATCGAAAAATATCTTTTCCGATAGCTAGTTAGATAGGAACCCCCAATGATCGCCGTCGCCGCCAAGCCGTCCATTCTGATCTCGCGGATCCTGCCAGAGGAAGTCGTCAGGCTGGCCCGCAGCCGGGCCGAGGTGGACTACCACTCCCACGACGCCCCGATGCCGCGGGCGGAGCTGCTGGCCCGGCTCAAGGGACGGCAGGGCCTCATCTGCGTCATCAGCGAGGCCATCAACGAGGAGCTGCTGGTCGCCTGCCCCGACCTCCGCGTGGTCTCCAACGTGGCGGTCGGCTACAACAACGTCGACGTGGCCGCCGCCACCAAGCGGGGCGTGGTGATCACGAACACGCCCGACGTCCTCACGGACACCACCGCCGACTTCGCCTGGACGCTCCTGATGGCGACGGCGCGGCGCCTGGCCGAGGCCGACCGCTTCGTGCGCGAGGGCAAGTGGAAGCAGTGGGAGATGATGCTGCTGCTGGGCGGCGACATCCACGGCAAGACGCTGGGCATCGTCGGCTTCGGCCGCATCGGCCGCGCCATGGCGCGCCGCGCGCTCGGCTTCAACATGCGCGTGCTCTACCAGGACGCGGTCCCGGCGGACGCCGCCACCGAGCGCGAGCTGCGCGCCCACCGCGTGGAGCTGCCCACGCTCCTCCGGGAGTCGGACTACGTGACCCTGCACACGCCGCTCATCCCCGAGACCCGCCACCTGATCAATGCCCAGGCGCTCAAGGCCATGAAGAAGACGGCCTACCTGATCAACGCCTCGCGCGGCCCGGTGGTGGACGAGGCGGCGCTGGCCCAGGCGCTCAAGGAAGGCTGGATCGCGGGGGCGGGGCTGGATGTCTTCGAAGAGGAGCCCAAGGTCCATCCCGGGCTCATCGGGCTGCCCAACGTGGTCCTGGCGCCGCACATCGCCAGCGCCTCTTACGAGACGCGGATCAAGATGGGGACCCTCGCCGTCGAGAACTGCCTGGCCGTGCTCGAGGGCAAGACGCCCCCGACGCCGGTCAACCCCGAAGCCCTAACGCGCCGCTAGCCGGCGGGTCAGCCGCTCGAGGCGATACTCGAACGCCTCGAGCACGCGCCCCGAGGCCCGGTGGCGCCGAGCCCGCGCCAGCGCCTCCTCCACGACGGCGCGCGCGGCGGCGAAGTCCCGCTGCCGGTGCTCGTGCACCTTGGCGATCTCCTCCCAGGGCCGCGGGTCGAAGCCATGGCGGCAGCGGGCCGCCTCCTCCCAGAGCGCGCGGGCCTCGTCCCAGCGGGCGAGCCGCTTCTCGCGCTGGCCCAGCCGGAGCAGCAGCCGCTCGCGCCCCGGGCTCTCGAGCCCCCGATCGAGCGCCATCCGATAGCAGGCCAGTCCGCGCTCGGGGTCGGCGGTCTCTAATAGCCGGCCCATCCCCGCCAGCTCTTCCGGATGCCAGTCGGGCACGGGGGCGCGCGCCAGGGCGTCGGCCACCCAGCCCGCCAGCGCCGCGAGGGACAGGATGTCGTGGCGGTTGTGGTCGAAGACCCGGATCAGCTCACCGGGAAGCTTCCGCCTGAGGTACTCGAAATAGACCGAGGGGATCAAATGCCCCGGCACGTCGTCCTCCCGGGTGAAGCGCAGCACGTGCTGCTCCACCGTCCCCAGCCGGCAATCGGCCAGCCGCGCGCTCCAGAGACGGCGGGCCGGCCCGAGCATGTCCGCGTGAAAGACGTCGCCGCGCCAGCGGCGGCGCCCGAGGACGAACCGCGTCTCGAGCAGCGGCAGGTCGAAGCCCGTGCCGTTGTAGGTGACGAAGCCGTCGAAGCGGCGGAACAGTCCGTCCAGGGCCGCCAGCAGCGCGGGCTCCTCGTCCAGGTCCCGCATGAAGTACTGGCGGACCTCGAACTCCTCGCCGTCGAAGAAGCCCGCGCCCACGAGAAACGCATAGGTGCCGGTGCCGCCGGCCAGCCCCGTGGTCTCGGTGTCGAGATAGAGGAGGCGATGACTCTCGGGCGGTGGCGCCGCCGCGCGCCCGAGCAGCGCCAGGGGCTCCGGGGCGATCGCGCGCGCGCGCCCCAGCGGCTGGGCGCCGTGCAGGTGGCCGGCGGGAAAGCGGCGGCTGACGACGAGGAGGCGGCCGCGCTCGGTCTCTTCCACCGTCCCGCCGAGGGCGTCCTCCAGCGACAGGGCGCGGTGGGCGGGCGGGCGCAGGCCGCTCCGGGTCCCGAGGCGGCGGATGACCTGCCTCAGATCGGACGGGACGTCTCTCGGCATGGATGCGGCGTCGGGGGACTTCACGCGCGGGTGGTCAGCGGCGAGGGACGAGGCGCCGCAGCAGGGCCAGCGCCACCGGCTTGGCCTGGCGGCCCACGTCGTTCACCGGCCCCGCGCAGGACGGGCAGCCGCTCCGGCAGCCGCAGGCCTCGAGCGTCTCGAGCCCGCGGGCCAGCAGCTCGGGCAGCACCTCGAAGATGCGCTCGGCCAGCCCGATGCCGCCGGGTTGGTTGTCGTAGAGGTAGATGGTGGGCGTGAACGCCTCACCCTGGACGAGTTGCGCGCGCATTTTCTCGCGGGTCACCACCTGGCCCGTCTGGGCGGGCGAGCCGTCCCCGAGCCAGGCGCCGACGTCGCGGATGTCGCAGAGCAGGAAGATGGGCGCCAGGCTGTGGAGGAGGTGGCTCAAGGCGCGCAGCCCGTCCACGAGGTCGTCGCGCCGCGGCGAGATCTCCGCCAGCAGCGCCGGGTCCGGGGCGAGCCACACGCTGGTGGTCTGCATCTCCTGCTGCGGCAGCTCCACCTCGCCCGAGCCGACGTTCTCCATCGTGCCCATCTTGATCTTCTTGAAGCCGACGACCTTCTCGGCGACCAGCACCTCGCCGCTCTCCGCGGTGAGGCCGGGCGTCTCCTGCTTGCCGAAGCGCTGGAGGATCCAGACGCCCTTGGCGCTGATGGCGTCGGTGAAGTAGTCCACGGCCACGCGCTTGACGTAGGCCACCTTCTCCTCGTCCTCGCGGTAGTGCAGCTCCTGCACCTCGAAGGGCTCGCCCTCGACCATATAGATGGCCTTGGGGTAGATCATGGCGAAGGCGCTCTTCCAGTCCACTTCGGCGATGATCTGCCGGCGCTTGGCCTGCGCCTCGTCCCGCCCCGTCGTGTCGATGACGAGGAAATTGTCGGACGTGACGGTGCGGAGGGAGATGTGATCGGCCGGGTAGGTCTCGGACGTCCAGTGGAAGCGGTCGCCCGCGCGGTGGAGCAGCCCCTCCTCTTCCAGCGCTTCGAGGTGCCGGGTAACGTCGCCGCCGAAGGCTTCCCCCTGGGTGAACGGCAGCTCGAAGGCGCCGCACTTCAGATGATTGACCAGGATGAACGGGTTGTCCGGATTGACGAGCGCGTGCTCGGGAGGCGCCCCGAAGAGGTAGTCGGGGTGGGCCGCCAGGTACTGGTCCATGGGCGAGCTGGTGGCGACCATGACGGCCACCGATTGGCCCGTCCGCCGCCCCGCCCGCCCGGCCTGCTGCCAGAGGGAGGCGATGGTGCCCGGATAGCCCGCCAGCACCGCCACGTCCAGGTGGCCGATGTCGATGCCCAACTCGAGCGCGCTCGTCGCCACGACTCCCAGGACCTCGCCCGAGCGCAGTCCCTGCTCCACTTCACGCCGCCGCAGCGGGAGATAGCCGCCGCGATAGCCCCGCACGATCCCGGAGTCGCCCGTCTTGTCCTCGACGCCCCTCTTGATGCTGGCCAGCAGCACCTCGGTGGCCAGACGGCTCTGGGCGAACACGATGGTCGCGACCTTCTTCTTCAAAAATCGCGTCGCCAGCTTGGCGGCCTCGCCGAGATACGGCGCCCGGATACCCAGCTCGGGGTTGACCACGGGCGGGTTGTAGACGACGAAGGTCTTCTCCGCGGAGGGCGCGCCGTTCTCGTTCAGCTCGGACACCGGCTCGCCCGTCAGCCGCTCCGCCAGCTCCTTCGGGTTGGCGATGGTCGCCGAGGCCATGATGAACTGGGGTGTGGACCCGTAGTGCCTGCAGATGCGCTTGACCCGCCGCAACACGTTGGCCAGGTGGCTGCCGAACACGCCGCGATAGGCGTGGAGCTCGTCGATCACGACGTAGCGGAGGTTCTGGAAGAGGTTCACCCACTTGGTGTGGTGCGGCAGGATCCCCGAATGCAGCATGTCGGGGTTGGTGAGGACCAGATTCGCCCGCGCCCTCACCGAGCGCCGCGCGTCCTGGGGCGTGTCCCCGTCATAGGTGAACATCCGCATGTCGGGGAGCGTCTTCGCGAGCTCGATCAGCTCGGCGAGCTGATCCTGGGCGAGCGCCTTGGTCGGGAAGAGATAGAGGACGCGGCTCTCGGGCTGCTGGACCAGGGCCTGGAGCACCGGCAGGTTGTAGCAGAGGGTCTTGCCCGACGCCGTGGGCGTGACGACAACCAGGTTCTCGCCCTTGGCCGCGGTCTCGAAGGCGCGCGCCTGGTGGGAGTAGAGCTGCTGCACGCCGCGGCTCCGGAGCGATTCGACGATGCGCGGGTCGAGCGAGGACGGAAACGGCGCGAAGACGGCGGGCTTGGCGTCGAAGTGCCGGGTGGCGGTGATGCGGGGGCCGGTCTCGAGCGACGTCAAGAGCTCGTCGAGGAGCTCCGGCAGTGGCATGGCTCATCCTATGTTTAGTGACCCGCGGTTGTCAACTTCCGGCCCCTGTGTAAGGCTCTGGGGGTGCCGGCGCTCCGCTTCCTGCCGCCGCTCCTCTGGACCGCGTGCATCGGCTGGTTTTCTTCCGACGCCTGGAACGCGGGGCGAACGGGCTCCCTGCTGCTCCCGCTGCTCAAGGCGCTCCTGCCCTGGGCGGCGCCCGAGCAGCTCGCGGGGCTCCACTGGCTCGGCCGCAAGTCCGGCCACGTGATCGAGTACGCGGTGCTGGCCGGGTTGTGGCGCCGCGCGCTCTATTCTGAACCGCGGGCTGGACCACGGGTAGAAGCACGGGCCGAGCCCCGTCCGGCGGCCTGGCGCGCCCCGCTCGGGCTCGCCGTTGCCACCGCCTTCCTCGACGAGCTCTACCAGGCGACCACGCTCACCCGCGGAGCCAGCGCCGCGGACGTGCTCTTGGACTCGGCCGGCGCCGCGGCGGCTCTGATCGCGCTGGGCGGCGGCACGGCGACGGCGCTCGGCCGGCTCACGACCGCGCTCCTCTGGATCGCGGCGGCGGGCGGCACCGCCCTCATCGCGCTCAACCTTTCGGTGGCGGCGCCGTCGGGCTGGCTCTGGCTCAGCGCGCCCGCCGCCTGGCTCGCGCTCTGGCTCTGGCGCAGGCGACGGAGAGGCGTGTGAGCGCGCTGCCCGACTGGCGGCAGGGCGACCTTCCCCACCCGCCGGCGTTCAGCCTGCGCAATGTCGTCCGGGTCGTCGGCCCGGGCGCCATCCTGCTCGGCGTGTCCCTCGGCGCGGGCGATTGGCTGCTGGGCCCCGCCGTCATCGTCAGGTACGGCCCGGCGCTCTTCTGGCTCTGCACGCTGTCGGTGCTGCTCCAGGCCCTGCTCAATACCGAGATGGCCCGCTACACGCTCGCCACCGGCGAGCCGATCTTCACCGGCTTCATGCGCACCCGGCCGGGCGCGCGCTTCTGGGCGTGGAGCTACTCGCTGCTCCACCTGGCGCAGGTCGGCTGGCCGGGCTGGGCGCTGGCGGGAGGCTCGGCGCTGGCCGCCCTGCTGCTCGGCCGCATGCCGCGCGAGGAAGACCGCCTCGTCGTGGTCGGGCTCGGCTATGTCCTCTTCCTGGGCGCGGTGGGCATCACCCTGCTGGGCGAGGCCGTCCACCGGCTGGTCGAGCGCGCGGAGTGGGTGATGATGGCCTGGGTGCTGCTGTTCCTCGTCGCGGCCGGCGTCTTTCTCGTCCCCGGCCTGGTGTGGAAGCAGGTGGCCGCGGGCTTCGTGGGGCCGCTGCTGGGCGGGCGCTGGCTGCCTCCCGATATCCGCTGGGGCGAGCTGGACTGGGCGCTGCTGGTCGCCTTCGCGGCCTACTCGGGCTCCGGCGGGACCATCAACGCCACGCTCACCCACTGGCTGCGCGACAAGGGCTTCGGCATGGCCGGCATCGTCGGCGTCACGCTCACCGTCATCGGCGGCCAGCGGATACCGCTCGGGCGCGAGGGCGCCGTCTTCCCGCCGACCGAGGCGAACCTGGTCAAGTGGAAGGAGTGGTGGCGCTATCTGCGCGCCGATCTCTGGTACCTCTGGACGGCGGGCTGCCTGATCGGCATGGCGCTGCCGGCGCTGCTGGCCCTGCACTTCCTCACCCCGGGCAGCGAGATGGGCGGGCCGGCGGCCGCGGCGGTGCTCGCGCGGGCGCTGGGCGAGCGCTACGGCGGGGCGCTCTGGCTCCTGGCCCTGCTCACCGCGCTGTGGATCTTCTTCTCGACCCAGCTCGGCATGGTGGAGGGATTCGCCCGGAGCGTCACCGACATCCTCTGGGCGGGCGAAGCCGCGCGCCCCACCGAGAGCGCCGGGCGGCTCTACTATTCGGTGCTCAGCCTGTTCACGGCGGCGGGCTGCGCGGCCATGACCCTGGCCGAGCCGCTCACCCTCATCCTGATCGGCGCCAACGTGGCGGCCTTCAACCTGGTCGTGCTGGCCTTCCACACCGTCCGGCTCAACCGCACCGTGCTGCCCCGCGAGCTGCGGCCCTCGCTCTGGCGTGAGGCGGCGGTGGCGCTCTGCGGACTCTTCTTCGCCGCACTGTTGCTGAGCGCGCTGACTGGGCGGGTGGCTCCGCTCGCCGCGGTATTGGGGCTCTAGCCGCGAAGGGCTTGAGCTGCGGGCGCCGGCTAAGCCGGTGCGGCGCCGAGGGGCCGGCCGCCCAGCCAGACGCGCCGCACGTCGCCCAGGGCCTGGATCCGCTCGGCCGGATTACCGGTCACGGCGATGAGGTCGGCCGCGTAGCCGGGAGCGATGCGGCCGATGGTCGCCCCCAGCCCGAGCAGATCCGCCGCGGCCGACGTGGCGGCGCGGATGGCGGCGAGCGGCGTCATGCCGTACTTGACCATCAGCTCGAGCTCGGGGACGAGCGAGCCGTGGGGGTTGAGCGGGGTGCCCGAATCCGCGCCGGCCGCGATGAGCACGCCCGAGCGGAGCGCCTGTTGGAAGCTCGCCACGTGGGCGGGGATCACGGCCTCCGCCTTGCGCACCATGAAATCGGGGATGCCGGCCGCGAGGCCGCCCGCGGCGATGGCCGCCGGCGCGATGAGGGTCGGCACCAGGTAGGTGCCGTCCTGCCGCATGCGGGCGATGATCTCCTCCGTGAGGTAGATGCCGTGCTCGATGGAGCTGATGCCGGCCAGGACGGCGTCGCGGATGCCCGAGGCGCCCTGGGCGTGGGCGGCCGTCCGGCGCCCGGCCTTCGCCGCCTCCTCGATGGCCGCCCGCATCTCCTCGAGCGTGAGCTGGGCCGAGCCCGGCTCCACGCCCGGCGTCATCACCCCGCCGGTGGCGATAAGCTTGATCACGTCGGCGCCCGCCTTGAGCTGCTCGCGCACGGCCTTGCGCACGTCGTCGGGACCGTCGGCCTCGCGCGCCAGCCAGTGGCCGTGGCCGCCCGTCATGCAGATCACGCGCCCGGCCGCCAGGATCCGCGGCCCCGCGAAGAGCCCGTCCTGGACGGCGCGCCGCACGGCCAGCTCGGCGTACTCGCGCCCGCCCAGGTCGCGCACCGTGGTCACGCCGGCCTCCACGGTCTGCCGCGCGCGCGCGAGCGCTTTGAGCGCGGTGAAGGCGAGCGGCTCCTCGCGCAGCGAGCGCACCGGATCGGGCTCGGCGCCAAGACAGAGGTGCACGTGGCAGTTGATCAACCCGGGCAGGAGGGTATGGCCCGCGAGGTCCACGCGCTCGCCGCGCGGCGCGCGCGCCTCGTCCACGACGCCGGCGATTCGCCCGTCTTCGACGACAACCGCGCGGCCCTTCACGGGCTCACTTCCGGTGCCGTCGATCACGGCCGCGCCGATCAGGATCAGAGCGCCCACCGCAGTCCTCCGCTCAAAGCTGCAGCCGGGGATCGAGCGTGTCCCGCAGCCCGTCGCCGAAGAGATTGATGCCGAGCACCGTGACCAGGATGGCCAGGCCGGGGAAGGTGGCGAGCCACCACGCCGTGGAGAGATAGACGCGGCCGTCGGCCAGCATCCCGCCCCAGGTCGGAGTCGGCGGCTGCACGCCGAGCCCGAGGAACGACAGCGCCGACTCGATGACGATGACGCGCGCCATGTCCAGCGTCGCCACCACGAGCCACGGGGTGAAGGCGTTGGGCAGCACGTGGCGCAGGACGATGCGCCCGTTGCGTCCGCCCAGCGCGATGGCCGCCTGGACGAACTCCCGCTCGCGGATGGACAGGACCTCCCCGCGGACGACGCGCGCGTAGACCACCCAGGACGACACGCCGATGACGATGATGATGTTCTGCAGGCTCGGCCCCAGCACGCCGATGACGGCGATGGCCAGCAGGATGAACGGAAAGGCGAGTTGGATGTCGGCCAGCCGCATGAAGAAGTCGTCCACGCGGCCGCCGAAGTAGCCGGCCACCAGCCCGATCATCAGGCCGAGCACACCCGAGATGGCCACCGCGGCGACCCCGACGAGCAGCGCGATGCGCGAGCCGTAGATGATCCGCGCCAGGATATCGCGGCCCAGGTGGTCGGTGCCCAGGGGATGGACGCGCCCTTGGGCGTCCTGCCAGCCCGGCTCGCGCAGCCGCTGGCTGATGTCCTGCTCGAGCGGGTCGAACGGCGACACGAGCGGCGCCAGGATCGCCGTCAGCGCGACGGCCGCGACCACCGCCAGGCCGAAGAGCGCGGTGCGGCGGCGCGCGAGGCGCCGGAGCAGGCCCACCCACTCGCGCTCGCGCCAGGGCCGCACCGGCGCGAGGACAACGGCTTCCGTGGCGACCGACGGCGGAGTCATCTGAGACGGATCCGCGGGTCGAGGTAGGTATACACGACGTCGACGAGCAAGTTCACGATCACGAAGGTGCTGGCGAGCAGGAACACCGCTGCCTGCACCACCGGGTAGTCGCGGTTGAAGATGGCCTGCACCGAGAGCCGCCCCACCCCGGGCCAGGCGAAGATGGTCTCGGTGATCACCGAGCCGCCCAGGACGGTGCCCAGCTCGATACCGACGATGGTGACGATGGGGATGGAGGCGTTCTTCAGGGCGTGCTTCCAGACCACCGGCGGCTCCGACACGCCCTTGGCGCGCGCCGTGCGAATGTAGTCCTGCCCCAGCACCTCGAGCATCCCCGAGCGGGTGAGCCGCGTGATCCGCGCCGTCGTGAACAGGCCGAGCGTGATGGCGGGCAGGATCAGATGCTGGAGGTCGCCGCGCCCCGAGGACGGCAGCCAGTTGAGCCGGACCGAGAAGACCAGGATCAGCATGATGCCGAGCCAGAAGGTCGGCATGGCCTGGCCCAGCAGCGCGACCACGGTCGAGACGTAGTCCACCAGCGTATTGCGCTTGACCGCCGAGATGATGCCGGCGGGGATCGCCAGGCAGAGCGCCAGCAGAAGCCCGGCCCCGGCCAGCTCGAAGGTCGCGGGCATTCGCTCCACCACCAGCCCCATGGCGGGCTCGCCGTGGCGCAGCGACTCGCCGAAGTCGCCGCGCAGCGCCCCCTTGAGGAAGCGCACGTACTGGACCACGACGGGATCGTCGAAGCCCATGCTCTTGCGGAAGCGGGCGACGTCCTCGGCCGTGGCGTCGGGCGGCAGCAGCAGCGCCGCCGGATCGCCCGTCAGATGCAGGATCAGGAACACCACGACCGACACGCCGAACAGCACGAGTACCGACTGCCACAGCCGCCTGACCAGATAGGAGTTCATCCGCGGACTCCATCATGGCGCCGGGGCCGGGGCGCCTCCCTCAACCGCGAACGGCAGGCAACGGGTTTCGGGAGGCATCCCCGGCCCCAACGCCTGCACCGAATCAACCGGCGCGCTCCAACCGGGCCACCGCCTCGATGTGCGGCGTGTGCGGGAACATGTCCACCGGCTGCACCCACTGGAGCCGGTAGCCGCCGCGCACCAGCTCGCCCGCGTCGCGGGCCAGCGTCGAGGGGTTGCAGGAGACGTAGACGATCCGGGCGGGTGCGAGCGTCAGGAGGGCGTGCAGGGCCTTGGGATGGAAGCCCGCCCGCGGCGGGTCGGCCACGACGACCTCGGCCGTGACCCCCTTGGCGATGAGCGAGGGCAGGACGAAGCGGACTTCGCCCACGAGGAAGGTGCAGTTCCTGATGGCGTTCACCGCGGCGTTCACCGCGGCGTCGTCCACGGCGGCCTGGGTGATCTCGACGCCGTACACCCAGCGGCAGCGCCGCGCGAGCAGCAGGCTGATGGCGCCCGTGCCCGAGTAGAGGTCAATCACGGTTTCGCCGCCCGTGAGCCCGGTGGAATCGAGCACCAGCTCGAACAGCCGCTCGGCCTGGACGGTGTTGGTCTGAAAGAAGGAGTTGGCCGACACCTGGAAGGTCAGGCCGCCGATGGACTCGCGGATGTGGTCGCGCCCGCCGAGCAGGTGCTCCTCGACGCCCACGGCCACGCTGGCCTTCTTGGGGTTGACGTTCATCACCACGCTGCTCGTCTGCGGCACGCGCGCTGCCAGCCGCTGGGCCAGCGGCGCCAGCTCGGAGACGGCGGGCGCCGCCGTCACCACGTTGGCCATCACCTCGCCCGTCCGCCGGCCCTCGCGCAGCATGAGGAAGCGCAGGAGGCCCTCGCCGCCATCCTGCTCATACGCCGTCAAGCCGTGCTCGACGAAGAATCGCCGCGCCTCGTCGAGCAGCGCGTTCATCCCGTCCGATTGGAGCAGGCAGCGCTCCACGTCGAGCACCGAGTCGTAGCGGTCGGCCTCGTGCAGCCCGACGACCAGATTGCCCCTCACCCCAGCCCTCTCCCCAGAGGGGAGAGGGAGTTTGTTGCCGCGGGCCACGGTGAACTCCATCTTGTTGCGATAGCCGTAGGTGTCGGCGGCCCCCAGGATCGGGCGCAGCTCGAAGCCGCTGAGCCCGCCCAGGCGCTCGAGGGCGTCGGCCACCTGCTTGCTCTTGAAGGCGAGCTGGGCGGCGTAGTCCACGTGCTGCAGGCGGCAGCCGCCGCAGCGCCCGAAGTAGGGGCACGGCGCCTCGACCCGGTGCGGGGACGGCGCCTCGACGGCCTCGATGGCGCCGCGGCCGAAGCGCGAGCGCGCCTGCTCGAGCCGGACGCGGAGGCGGTCACCCGGCACGCCGCCCGGCACGAAGACGACGTAGCCGTCGGCCCGGCCGACGCCTTCGCCGCCGAAGGCCAGGTCGTCGATAGTCAGGGACAGGACATCCCCGCGCTTGGGCCGGGCCATGGTAGCGACACTATAAAGGGGGGTCGGAGGGGAGTCAATTTGGCCGCCGCCCGTGAAGCTAGCGGGCGCATGGGCGCTCAAGTATCATGGGGGTCTATGAGCCGGCGGAGGGTCACCGCTCCCGTGCGGGTGGGCGATGTGCTGATCGCGGCGGTGCCCGAGCTGGCGGACCGGATGCTCGAGGAGACCATCCGGAAGGAATGGCGGCTCACGGCCGGCGCTGATCTGGCTCGCCGCTCCCGGCCCGCGGAGCTGCGGGCGGGCACGCTCACGGTGGTCGTGGACAACTCGCCGTGGCTGCAGGAGCTGACGATGCGGTCGGAGCCGCTGCTGCGGGCGCTGCAGTCGCGCTACGGGGCGGCGGTGGGCGCGCTGCGCTTCGCGCTGGGCGAGGTGGGCGGCCGGCCCGAGCCGGCGGCGCGGCCGCGCTCCGAGCCGGAGCCCGAGCTCACCGACGAGGAAGCGGGCCAGGTGGAAGCGGTGAGCGCGCCGCTCCGGGACCCGACGTTGGCCGCCGCGCTGCGGCGGCTGCTGACCAAGGACGTGATCGCGCGGCGCCAGGCCCGCCCGGCGGGCCCGGGCAGCCGCCGGGAGGACTCATGAGCGGTCGGATGGTCTCTGGAATCTTCTTCACACGCGTCGCGGGCGCGCTCGTGCTCATCGCCGCGCTCGCCGGCTGCGCCACCTTCGCCCCGGCGGACCCCGCGGCGCAGACGCTCACGCCACCGGCGCCCATCCAGCGCACCTTCCTGAGCGACCCGAAGGCCGAGGCCTACCAGCACTACGTCATCGCCCAGCTCGAGGCGCGCGCCGGCCGCTTCCCGGAGGCCGTCGCCGAGCTCCGCGAGGCCATCAAGTACGATCCGGGCACGGCTGATCTCTGGATCCAGCTCGCCCAGTGGCTGGGCCGCGGCAACGACGTGGCCGCCGCGCTCGACGCCGCCCTGAAAGCCGTCGCGCTCGAGCCCGGCAACCCGGGCGCGCATCAGACCCTGGCGGAGTTCTACAAGCGCCAGAAGCGCCTCCCCGAGGCCGAGGCCGAGCTGGAGAAGTCCATCGCGCTGGATCCCAAGTCGCAGGACGGCTACCTGGCGCTGGCCCAGTTCCACTTCGAGCAGAAGAGCTACGACAAGGCGCGAGCGGTGCTGCTCCGCCTGGCCGCCGTGCAGCCCAAGTTGGCCCAGGCCCACTACCTCCTCGGCCGGATCGCCATCGAGACCGAGAAATGGGACGAGGCCATCGCCGAGCTCAAGAAGACCGTGGATCTGGACCCTGACATGGACGCCGCCTGGTCGGCGCTCGGCTTCGTGTACGAATCGCGCAACCAGCTCGAGGAGGCCGTCAAGATTTACAAGCAGGCCATCAAGACCAACCCCGACAACATGGGCTTCATCGAGCGGCTGGGCGACCTGCTGGTCAAGCTCGGGCGCTTCAAGGAGGCGCAGGACGAAGTCGAGGCCCTGGTGGAGTCACTGCCGCGGGACCCGCGGGTGTGGCTCAAGTTGGGCGCGCTCCATTACGAGCAGAAGGAGTGGGACAAAGCCGTCTCCGCCTTCCGCCAGGCGGTGCTGCTCGAGCCCGGCAACATGCGGACCCGCTACTTCCTGGCCACGGCCCTCATGGACGCGGGCAAGGAGGACGAGGCGCGCATCGAGCTGGAGAAGATTCTGCGCGCCGACCCGCGCTCGGTCGACGCGCGGGTGCAACTGGGCTTCCTGCACGGCCGGGCCAAGCGCTACGACGAGGCCATCCAGGTGCTCCAGGAGGCCATCAACCTCGAGCCCAAGCGCCCGGAGCTCTTCCTCTACCTGGGCACGGCCTACCAGCGGGGCAACCAGTACGAGCGCGCCGTCAAGGTGCTCGAGGAAGGGCTCGGCCTCGACGATAAGCAGAAGGACCTGCACTTCCAGCTGGGCGTGGTATTCGAGAAGCAGCAGCGCTTCGACGACGCGATCCGGCAGTTCCGCAAGGTCCTGGCCCTGGATCCCAAGCACGCGGAGTCCTTCAACTACATCGGCTACATGTACGCCGAGAAGGGCACGAACCTCCCCGAGGCCATCCAGCTCATCCAGCAGGCGCTGGCCATCGAGCCCGAGAACGGTTACTTCATCGACAGCCTGGGTTGGGCCTACTACCAGCAGGGCCGCTACCCGGACGCGCTGCGCGAGCTCAAGCGCGCGGTGGGCCTGGCCAAGGACGACCCGGTGCTCTACGACCACCTGGGCGACGCCTACCTCAAAGTCGGCCAGACCGCCGAGGCGATCGAGGCCTGGGAGCGCTCGCTCAAGGTCGACCCCAGCGGTCCCACGGCCGAGGCGATCAAGAAGAAGCTCCAGGACGCGCACGAGATCCAGCTCCGGACCAAGGGTGCGCCCAAGGCACAGCAGCAGAAGTAGCCGCGCGGCCGTCCGGGCCGCCGGCGGCGCGCTCCTGATCGCCCTCGCCGCGGCCGGCTGCGCCACGGCGCCGCCCGCCCGTCAGCCCATCGGCTCCGACGCGCGCCGCGTCCTGGACCTGCTCGAGCAGCGCCGGCACGCCTTCTCCGACCTGCGCACGCTGGCCGAGCTGACCATCCGCCGCGGCGACCGCCTCCAGCGCTTCGCGGGCGTGCTCCTGCTGCGCGCGCCCTCCTCGCTCCGCTTCGAAGCGCTCTCGCCCTTCGGCACCCCGGTGCTGGTGGTCGCCGCCGATCCCAAGACCCTCACGCTCTGGGAAGTGGCCGACGAGCGCGCCTATCTCTCGCCCGCCACTCCCGACGCGAATCGCCGCTGGCTCGGCCTCGCGCTCGGCGGCGACGATCTCGTCGCGCTGCTGGCCGGCCGCGTCGCCCCGCTCGCCGACCCGCTGGCGGCCGAGCTGCTCGCCGCCGACGGGATCGGCCCGTCGCTGCGCCTCACGGGCCCCGACGGCACGCAGCGCATCTGGTACGACCCGGCCACGGGCCAGGCCCGCCGCGTGGAATGGACCGGGGCCAAGAACCCCGCGCGCGTGACCTTCGCCGACGGCGCCCCCGAAGCCCCGCCGGCCGGCCTCAGCATGGCGGCGCTTGACGGCTCGCTCGACGTGCTGATCCGCTACAAGGACCCCCGGATGAACACCGGATTCGACCCCGCGCTGCTGACCCTGACTGTGCCGGAAGGCGTTAAAATTCAAGACTTCCGTTGACACTCCGTCGCGACGCGTGGTAACCTTTTTTGCCTTGTCGAAGCGGTCGCGAGGGCTCGGCCGGCTCGTCCTCCGGACCTCGGCCAAAGTCAACTTGGCGCTCGAGGTGCTGGGGAAGCGGGCGGACGGCTACCACGAGATCGCCACCGTGCTGCAGGCGGTGGATCTCTGCGACCGCTTGACGGCGGAAGCGGCCGACACCATCTCGCTCGAAACGGACGATCCCGCCCTGCCCACTGACGACGGCAACCTCGTCGTGCGCGCGGCGAAACTCTTCCAAAAGGAAGCGGGCGTCGAGGCGGGGGCGCGGCTGAGCCTGCGCAAGCAGATCCCCGTCGCGGCGGGGCTGGGCGGGGGCTCGAGCGACGCCGCGGCGACGCTCTGGGCGCTCAACCGGCTCTGGGGGCTCCGGTGGCCGAAGGCGCGGCTGCACGAGCTGGCGGTTCAGCTCGGCATGGACGTGCCGTTCTTCCTGGGCCCGGGACGCGCGCTGGCCACGGGGCGCGGCGAAGAACTCGAGCCGCTGCCGGCAGGCGGCGGCTACGCCCTGGTGCTGGTGAATCCGGGCGTGGCGCTGTCCACGCGGGAGGTGTACGGTCGGGTGCCGGCGGGGTGGCGGGCCGAGCCGCACGGAACCCGGCGCGTCGTGGAGGCGCTCCGCACGCGGAGCGCGGTCAAGCTGGCGGCGGCGCTCACGAACAACCTCGAGGGCATCGTCGAGTCCGCGCTGCCGGTGATCCGGCAGACGAAGGCCGCGCTGATGGCGGCCGGGGCCCTGGGCGCCCTGATGTCGGGCAGCGGGCCCACGGTGTTCGGGCTGGCGCGCTCGCTGGACCACGCGCGGCAGATCCGGCGGCGCGTGAGCCGCGCGGGCTGGCACTGCTGGGCGGTGCGGACCAACTCGGGTCCCGCGATCAGGGTGGCGTGAACTGTGAGCGGAGACGGGGATCTAATGGGGCGTCGGCTAACTGGTAGGCCACGAGACTTTGGATCTCGGAACGGAGGTTCGAGTCCTCCCGCCCCAGCCAAATCACATCTCGGGCAGGTAGAGGAGAGGCTAGGGACATGTCCTACGAGCTGAAGCTCTTCTCCGGGAACGCGAATCGGCCCCTCGCCGAGGAGATCGCCCAACACCTGCGCCTCAAGCTCGGCGACGCCGACGTCTCCCGCTTCTCGGACGGCGAGGTCTTCGTCCAGATCAACGAGAACGTCCGTGGCGAGGACGTCTTCATCATCCAGCCCACCTGCCCGCCGGTGAACGACGCGCTGATGGAGCTGCTGGTGATGATCGACGCCTTCAAGCGCGCCTCGGCCCGCCGCATCACCGCCGTGCTTCCCTATTACGGATACGGCAGGCAGGACCGGAAGGCCCAGCCGCGGGTGCCGATCTCGGCGAAACTGGTGGCCGACCTCATCACGGCGGCCGGCGCGCACCGGGTCCTCGCCGTCGATCTTCACGCCGGGCAGATCCAGGGCTTCTTCGACATCCCGGTGGACCATCTCTTCGCGGCGCCGGTCATCATCGACTACCTGGCCAAGAAGGACCTGCACGATCCGGTGCTGGTCTCCCCCGACGCCGGCGGCGTCGAGCGGGCCCGCGCCATCGCCAAGCGGCTCAAGGCGGGGCTGGCCATCATCGACAAGCGCCGCGACGGCAACAACGTGTCCGTCTTCATGCACCTGATCGGCGACGTCTCCGGCAAAGACGTGGTGGTGATCGACGACATGATCGACACGGCCGGCACCCTGGTCCAGGCCGTGGAGGCCCTCAAGCGCGAGGGCGCGCGCCGCGTGCTGGCCGCCGGCGTCCACCCCGTGCTCTCGGGCCCGGCCATCACCCGCATCAAGAACTCGGAGCTGGAGGAGCTGATCGTCACCAACTCGATCCCCCTCGGGCCCGAGAAACTCATCCCCAAGATCCACGTGCTGTCGGTCGCCCCGCTGCTGGCGGAAGCGATCCGCCGCATCCACGACGAAGAGTCGGTTTCGACCCTCTTCGTCTAATCGAGCAAAGGAGCGAGAGAATCATGGAAATGCGAGAGCTGACCATCCGGAAGCGCGAGGGCACGGGCAAGGGGCCCGCCAAGCGCCTGCGGCGCGCCGGCCAGGCCCCGGCCATCCTCTACGGCGGCGCGGGCCCGGTCAACGTCGCCGTCGACCCCCGCGACATCTTCCGGATCATCCACGGCCGCGAGGGCTCGACCCAGCTGCTCAAGGTCACCCTCGAGGGCACGGCCGGCACCAAGATGGTGATCATCCGCGACATACAGCTCCACCCGGTCTCCGAGGACCTGGTGCACGTGGACCTGCAGGAAGTCGCCATGGACAAGCCCATCCAGGTCAGCGTGGCCGTCCACCACGTGGGCGAGGCCGCGGGCGTCAGGGAGACCTTCGGCATCCTGGAAATGATTCTCCGCGAGGTCCAGGTCTCCTGCCTCCCGGCCAGCATCCCCGAGGTCCTCGAGGTCGACGTCGCCAATCTGATGATCGGCGACGTGATCACCGTGAAGGACCTCAGGGCGCCCGAGGGCGTTCGCATCCTGAACGACCCCGACCAGGCCGTCGTCACCGTGGCGCCGCCCGCGGCCGAAGAGGTCGCCGCCCCTGTCGCCGCCGCCGTGGAGGCCGTGCCGGCCGAGCCCGAAGTGCTCACCGAGCGCAAGCCCAAGGAAGGCGAGGTGGTCGCGGCCGAGACACCGGAAAAGGAAAAGCCGAAAGAGAAAGGCGGTCGCGAAGAGAAGAAGAAGTAAGTGGCCCAGGCGATCGTCGGGCTGGGCAACCCCGGGTCGGAGTACCGGAACACGCGGCACAACGTGGGCCAGCGCGTGGTGGAGGCGCTGGCCCGCCGCGTGCGGGCGCGCTTCGCGCGCGAGGCGGGCCATCAGGTGGCCCGCGGGCGGTGGCGGGGCGAGACCCTCTACCTGGTCAAACCCGGCAGCTTCATGAACGTCTCCGGGCCCGCCGTGGCGCGGATCAGCCGCAAGCTCAGACTGCGCCCCGCCGATCTCGTCATCGTGTTCGACGACCTCGATCTCCCGCTGGGGAAGGTCCGCGTCCGCATGAAGGGCTCGGCCGGCGGGCACAACGGCGTGCAGTCCGTCATCGACGCCCTGGGCACCGAGGAGTTCCGCCGCGTCAAGGTGGGCATCGGCCGGCCGGCCGTGCCAGGAGAAAAATCAGCCCCGCAGGGCCAAAAGGACCAGGTCGTGGACCACGTGCTCTCTCCCTTCTACCCGGACGAGCTGGACGCGATCGAGGCGGCGGTGACCGCGGCCGCCGACCAGGCGCTCACTCTGGTGGAAGGCCGCGCGCCCTAGGTGGAACACGTTCGAGTCGTCGCCAGCGGCGCGGGGCTCGAGTGGGCCCAGGTGCGGGCCCTGCTTGCCTGTGACGCCCACAGCCCGATGGGGCGGGAGCTGGCGCAGGCGCTCGAGCCCGCCGCCGGCCTCGGGGACATCCGCCGCGCTCTGACGGACACGGCCCAGGCGCGCTCAGCCCTCGCCGTCTCGGGCGTCCCGCCCTGGGACGTGATTCCGGAAACCCGGCCGACCCTCGAGGCCATCCGCGTCCCCGGCTCGGTGGCCGAGGGCGGCGAGCTGGCGGCGCTGCTCCCGCTGCTCGACGCCGCCGGGCGGCTGCGGGCCTACGGCCGCGGCATCCAGCCGATCGCTCCCGCCATGGCGAGGGCCTTCGCGGCGCTCCCGCTCCTGAAACCGCTCGCCGATCTCCTCCGGCACTCGCTCGACGAGGACGGCGGCGTCCGCGACGAGGCCAGCGCCGCCCTCGGCCGGCTGCGTCGGCGGATCCGCGATCTCCGCCGCGACATCGTCAAGGCGCTCGAGAAGCATTTCCAGGGGCCCGGGGCCGACGCCATCTTCCAGGAGCGCTACGTCACGGTCCGCCACGGCCGCTACGTGCTGCCGATCCGCGCCGAGGCCAAGGGCCGGCTGCGCGGCATCGTCCACGACCGCAGCCAGAGCGGCGCGACCTTGTTCGTCGAGCCCGAGAGCGCCGTCGAGGGCAATAACCAACTCGTTCAAGTGACGCGTGAGGAAGAGAGCGAGGTCCTCCGGGTGCTGGGCGAGCTGACCGACGCCGTGAGAGAAGCGCTGCCGGACCTGGACGCCCTCGTCGACGGCATCGGCAGGCTCGACCTCACCTTCGCGCGGGCCGAGCTCGCCGAGCGGATGGAGGCCACCGAGCCCGTGATGAGTGAAACGCGGGACGTCGCGCTTGCCGGCGCCCGGAACCCGCTGCTGCTCGCTCAAAACTGGAATGTTGGGCGAGGCGCAGCCGCAGGCGAGCCGAGCGGATACGGAAGTCAGGCGAGCGTGAGCGAGCGGGGTCGCGTCGTGGTGCCCATGGATCTCTATCTCGACGCGGCCCGGCCGCTTCTGCTGATCACGGGACCCAATGCCGGGGGCAAGACGGTGGCGCTCAAGACCCTGGGGCTCCTGGCCCTGATGGCCCAATCGGGCTGCCATGTGCCCGCCAAGGACGGCGCGCGGCTGCCCGTGTTCTCCCAGCTCTTCGCCATCGTGGGCGACGACCAGAGCGTGGCCGAGAACCTCTCGACCTTCTCGGCCTTCGTCAAGCAGCTCCGGGAGGTGCTCGAGCACGTGGACGATCGATCGCTGGTGTTGCTGGATGAGCTGGGCGCCGGCACCGACCCCGACGACGGCGCGGCGCTCGCTCAAGCCGTCCTCGAATCTCTAGCGGGCAGCGGGGCGCTCTGCGCGGCGTCGACCCATCTCGAGCCGCTCAAGGGCTTCGCCTCGACCTTCCCAGGGGCGCGCAACGCCTCGGTGGAGTTCGACGCGGAGCGGCTGGAGCCGACCTTCAGATTGATCTACGACCGTCCCGGGCAGAGCTATGCCCTGTCCATCGGCGCGCGCCTCGGCCTGCCGCCCGCGTTGATCGAGCGCGCCCACGGCTACCGCTCGACCCAGCAGAGGCAGCTGCAGGAATTGCTCGCCCGCCTGGATGATCGCGACAGGAAGGAGGCCGAGCACGCGGCGCTCCTCGAGCGGCGCGAGGCCGAGAGCGCCGGGCTCCTGGCCCGGGCCCAGGCCGAGCTCGAGGCCGCGCGGACCGCGGCGCGGGAGACCGTGGCCAAGGCCAAGGCCGAAGCCCAGCGGCTCCTGGCCGACATCCGCCGCCAGATCAACGAAGAGTGGGAGCGCCTCCGCACGGGCGAGAAGAGCCGCGCCGGGCTCGAGAAGAGCCTGAAGAAGCTGAGGGACGCGGCGCGCGGCGCCGAGTCGGATGCCGGGGCGCTCGCCCCCGCGGCCGGCGGGCGGCCCGCGGCGGCCGGCGACCACGTGGAAGTCAGCCATCTCGGGCTCAAGGGAGAAGTCGTGAGCGTGGACGGACAAAGTGCTACCGTACGGGCGGGGGCGGTGACCGTGAAGGTGCCGCTCCAGGCGCTCCAGGTCGTGTATCTTCTCCCCCCTGGGGAGAGGGCCAGGGTGAGGGGTGAGTCGAGAATTACCCTGCCGGGCAAGGGCGGGGTGCCCGTCGAACTGAAATTGATCGGACGCACCAGAGACGAGGCGCGGGATCTGCTCGAAAAGTACCTGGACGATGCCTTCCTGGCCGGGCTCAGCTCGGTGCGGATCATCCACGGCATGGGCACGGGCGCCCTTCGCCGCGCCGTCGAGGAAGTCTTGAGCGCCCATCCCCTGGTCGCCGAGCACCGCCCCGGCTCGTCTCAGGAAGGCGGCGCCGGCGCCACTGTGGCAGTATTGAGCTACGACTAATGGCTGGCTTCCCCGCGCACGTCCTCGACGAGATCCGCTCGCGGGTGGACATCGTCGAGCTGGTCGGCCACCAGGTAACCCTCAAGCGGGCGGGCCTAAACTGGAAGGGCCTCTGTCCCTTCCACACCGAGAAGACCGCGTCCTTCACCGTCAACCCCAAGCGCAACATCTTCCACTGCTTCGGCTGCGGGGTGGGTGGCGACGCCTTCGGCTTCCTCATGCGCCAGGACAAGGTGACCTTCCCCGAGGCCGTGCGCGCCCTGGCCGAGAAGACGGGCGTGGAGCTGCCCACCAAGGGCCGCGCCCCCGAGGCCGACGGCAAGTTCGAGGCGCTGCGGAAAGTCATGGCGCTGGCCGCGGACTTCTACAGCCGCGCCCTCTGGGACACCGAGGGCGCCAAGGCCCGCGGCTACATCGAGAGCCGCGGCATCGACCCCGAGGTGGCCCGCCGCTTTGGACTCGGCTACGCCCCCGAAGGCTGGAACGCGCTCTTGACCCACATGGCCAAGCAGGGCGTGACCGACGAGCAGCTCGTCCAGGCCGGCCTCGTGCTGCCCCGCCAGACCGGCGCGGGATTCTACGACCGCTTTCGGGCGCGCCTGCTCTTCCCCATCCGCGACATCCAGGGCCGGGTGGTGGCCTTCGGCGGCCGGGCCCTGGCCGGCGAGGACCCCAAGTACCTCAACTCCCCCGAGACCCCGCTCTACGTGAAAGGCCAAATGCTCTTCGCGCTCGACGTGGCCAAGACCGCCATGCGAGAGAAGAGCCGCGCCATCATCGTCGAGGGCTACCTCGACTGCCTGATGGCGCATCAGCACGGCTTCGGCGAGACCGTGGCCGCCCTCGGCACGGCCTTCACCCCGGCCCAGCTGGGCCTGCTGCGCCGCTATGCCGATGAGGTCGTGGCCCTCTTCGACGCCGACGCCGCGGGGCAGAAGGCCTCGAGCCGGCTCGAGGAGATGATGAACGACGTCATGGACATCCAGGACCTCGGCTGGTCCGTGGCGCGCACCGGCGGCTTCGAGCGGGCGGGCTACTTCCCGATCAAGGTGGCGCTGCTGCCCGAGGGCCACGATCCCGACAGTCTCCTCCGCGCCGAGGGCGCCGCGGCGCTGCACTCGCGGCTCGACGCCGCGCGCCCGCTACTCTCCTACGTCCTCGACCGAGCGCTCGGCGAGGAGGACCTCACGACCTCGCGCGGGCGGGCCAATGCCCATGCGCGCGTGTCGCTCATCCTCTCCAAGGTGGCCAATGCCGAGGAGGCGACGGTGCTGGCCCGCGAGGCGGCGCGCCAGCTGGGCGTCGACTCCACCCAGCTCTGGATCGAGGCCCAGCAGCTCCAGGGCGCGCGCTCGCGGGGGCGCGCCCACCAGCGCCCGGCCGGACCCGCCCAGCCCCAGACCGCATGGCCGCCCCCGAGCTTTCAGGAGCGCGACCTGCTGGCCCTGCTCTTGCACGTTGATGAGGCGCGGGAGGAGCTCTTGCCCGTCGTGGAGGACGAGGAGGTCGCCCACCCGGGCCTCCGGATCGTATTGGCGGCGCTCCGCCAGGCGCCCTTGCTCCGGCCCGAAGCCCTCATGGCCGAGCTCGAAGGCGAGGCCGAGCGGGGGCTCCTGGCCGCCCTGCTGGTCGAGGAGCGGCAGTGGGACGACACACATAGTCAGGTCGGTGAGCTCAAGAAGCGTTACGATATCCGGCGTCGGAAGAAGCGGGTCCGCCAGGTCGCCCAGGCCATCGTCCAGGCCCAGGCCACGGGCGACCCGGCGCTGCCCGCGCTCGAGGAAGAGTTGCGGAGCCTGCAGCGCGACCTGCAGCGAGAGGCGGAGGCCGTCAGGGAGTTGGCCCTGGCGCCACCGGCTCCGCGCGCCCCCGGCGGCGCGCCGGGGCCCAGCGCCAGGTAGGCCCCTCACCCCCCACTCAGGAGAACAGGACGGCATGGCGGAAGAGCGGAAGACGGCGGAGGAGCCCAAGACCGAAGAGCTGGAAAAGCTCATCGCCAAGGGGAAGCAGAAGGGGTTCCTCACCTATGACGAGGTCAACGACGCGCTGCCGTCGGACGTCGTCAGCCTCGACCAGCTGGACGACATCATGCTGATGTTCGGCTCCATGGACATCGAAGTCGTGGACTCGGCCAAGGTGGGCCGCCTGCCCTCGGAAGTCGGCGCCCACGCCGAGGCCGAGGCCGACGAGGACGAGGTCGTCGAGCCCCGCCGGATCGATCTCACCCCCGGCCCCGTGGGCCGCACCGAGGACCCGGTGCGCCTGTACCTCCGCGAGATGGGCAAGGTCGCGCTGCTCACCCGCGAGGGCGAGATCACGCTGGCCAAGCGCATCGAAGAAGGCAAGGACGAAGCCACCGCCGCCATCCTCTCCACCCTCCTCGCGCTGGAGAAGATCCGCGCGCTCCGCGACGAGCTGCGCAAGCAGCTGGTGCCGATCAAGGACGTGGTGGATTTCCCCGAGGAAGAGTCCACCGAGGAGAAGGAGGAGGCCCTCCGCCGCTCGATGATCCGCGAGCTCGGCCAGGTCGACCGCCTGCTGCGCGAGCGCGAGCGGCTCATCAGCCAGTGGCGCCGGGTCCGGGCCAAGGCCGGCCGCTCGCGCAAGCGCAAGGGCGAGCCCCCCTGGAAGAAGCTCGAAACCCAGGCCGCGACCAAGCAGGCCAAGGTGCTGGCGACCCTCCGCGGGCTCAACCTCCAGCCGTCCCTGCTCGACGCCTGGGGGCAGGACCTCAAGAAGCTGGTCGAGAAGATCCAGCGGGCCGAGCGCGAGATCGCCCTCTGGTCCGACGGGCGGCGCCCGGCCCCAACGGCCGTGGACGCCTTCCTCTCCTCGCTCTCGGACGACGACCGCGACGAGGGCGACCGCGACCTCTACCAGAAGGCCGCCAGCCGCTCCCCCTCGATCAAGGACCGGCTGGTCTGGGTGGCCCAGCAGAAGATCCGGCGCGCCGAGGAAGGCGCCAATGCCCGGGCCGAGGAGCTCAAGCTGATCGTCAAGGTGATCAAGACGGGCGAGGCCAAGGCCGCGCGGGCCAAGAAGGAGATGGTCGAGGCCAACCTGCGGCTCGTGATCTCCATCGCCAAGAAGTACACCAACCGCGGGCTGCAGTTCCTCGACCTGATCCAGGAAGGCAATATCGGCCTCATGAAGGCCGTCGACAAGTTCGAGTACCAGCGCGGCTACAAGTTCTCGACCTACGCCACCTGGTGGATCCGCCAGGCGATCACCCGCGCCATCGCCGACCAGGCCCGCACCATCCGCATCCCCGTGCACATGATCGAGACCATCAACAAGCTCATCCGGACTTCCAGGCAACTGGTGCAGGAATTGGGCCGGGAGCCGACGCCCGAAGAGATCGCCGTGAAGATGGAAGTGCCCGTCGACAAGGTGCGCAAGGTCCTCAAGATCGCCCAGGAGCCCATCTCGCTCGAGACGCCGATCGGCGAGGAGGAGGACAGCCACCTGGGCGACTTCATCGAGGACAAGCAGGTCGGCTCGCCCGTCGAGAGCATGATCGGGCTCAGCCTGCGCGAGCAGACCAACCGGGTGCTCAACTCGCTCACGCCGCGCGAGGAGAAAGTCCTCCGGCTGCGGTTCGGCCTCTCGGACGGCTGCGAGCACACGCTGGAGGAAGTCGGGCAGGATTTCGCGGTCACCCGCGAGCGCATCCGCCAGATCGAGGCCAAGGCGCTGCGCAAGCTGCGCCATCCCTCGCGCTCCAAAAAGCTGCGGAGCTTCTTGGAGTCCTGAGCCCAGTGCTATCATGACGCGCGGGCCCATAGCTCAATTGGTAGAGCCCCCGGCTCATAACCGGTCCGGTCTTGGTTCGAATCCAGGTGGGCCCACCATCGCGGACGAAGGATTCCCTCTCCCCTCTGGGGAGAGGGGAAGGGTGAGGGGCTAAGTGGACGATCAGCTCCGGACGCTCATAGATCTCCAGGCGCTGGACACGCGCATCGCGGCCCTCGAGGCCGACGCCGAGCGCCTGCCCCGGGAGATCGCCGCCATCCACTCCTCGGTGGAGGAGGCCCAGGCGGCCGTGGACTCGGCTAAGACGCGGCTGGACGCCGCGAAGAAAGAGCAGCGCGCCATGGAGAAGGACCTCGAGGTCACCCAGGCCAAGCGCGCCAAGACCGAGGCGCGCCTCTACGAGGTCAAGACCAACAAGGAATACTCCGCCGTCCTCACCGAGATCGAAGACATCAAACAGGAAAAGGGCAAGGTCGAGGAGGAGATCCTCGTGCTCATGGAGGCCCAGGAGCGGCTGGCCGTCGAGATCAACGAGGCCGATGCCCGCTTCAAGGCCTGCGAGAGCCAGGGCCGGGGCGAGGAGGCCACGCTCAAGGAGAAGCTGCGCGGCATCGAGGCCGACCTGGGCGCCGTGCGCACCGAGCGCAAAGAGCTGGCCGCCCAGCTCCCCGCCACCGTGCTGGCCGACTACGACAAGCTCCTGCGCGCCCGCGGCGGCCTGGCCCTGGTGCCGGTGGCCAAGCCCGCCTCCTGCGGCGGCTGCCGCGTCACGATCACGCCCCAGCGGCTCCAGGAATTGCGCGCCCAGACCACGCTGATTCCGTGCGAGTCCTGCGGCCGCTACCTCTACTGGCCCGCCTGATGGAACTCCCGTCATGATCCGACAGTACGTGGAGGCGGCACTTCGGGGAGCGCGCTACGACAAGCTGGAGGACGGGGCCTTCTACGGCGAGGTCCCCAAACTACGAGGCGTTCTCACAACGGCTGACACGCTCGAGCAGTGTCGCAATCAGCTCGCCGAGGTCGTAGAGGAGTGGGTTTTGATTCGTGTGGCCAAAGGACTCACCGTCCCGCCCCTCGGCAAGATCGAGGTCAAGATCAAGAAAGCCAGCTGATGCCGGCCTGGGGGCCAATTGGCCGCCGGGACCTGATTCGAACCTT
>JBGPZD010000014.1:0-34245 GCA_041493605.1 Methylomirabilia bacterium | reverse complement strand
GCGCGGATTGTAGCTGACCAGAACAATGAGGGGCGGCAGGCCGTAGAGCGCGGCCGTGCGGTCGGAGAAGGCCTTGATCTCGGCCAGGCTCTGCTCCTCGGCCGGTGTGAGCGTGGCACAGCCGGCCAGCAGCATCGCGGTGAGCAGCGCAGGCAGGCGCCCGCTCATGCGGCGCCCCAGACCTCTCCGTTCCACGCTCACAAGCTCCGGACCAGGACCCACATGCCCCAGCCGACGAGCAGGGCGCCCGTCGTCCAGCTGACCACCCGCTCCCACGGGAGCACTTTCTCCACGAGCACCAGGGCCGCGAGCGCCGCGACCCAGATCAGGTTCATGACGCCGGCCACGAAGAGCAGGGCCATCAGCGCCCAGCAGCAGCCCACGCAGTAGCCGCCGTGCCGGAGGCCCATGAGAAACGCGCCGCCGCGCCCCTCACGCCACTCGCTCAGAATGAAGCCCAGCGGCGACTGGCAGCGCGCCAGGCATGCCTGCTTGAGCGGCGTGAACTGATAAAACCCCGCCCCCAGCAGCAAGAGCCCGCCGACCATGGGGGCCGCCTTGAGGCTCCCGGCCGAGACCAGCGAAGCCTGTTGGAGCGCCAGCTGGGCGGCGGCCGCCACGACGCTGAAGGCCGACCAGATCGCGAGGAAGCCGGCGAGGAAGATCACCGTGGGGACGGCCGGGGTCCCCAGGACGGCGCGGCGGCGGTTGATGGTCGCGAAGATCAGGATCATGGGGCTCGCGGCCGGCACCATCATCGCCACCATCATGACGGCCCACATGGCCACGGTGAGGAGGTACCGGCCCGCGCTCCACGGCTCGGCCATGGGCATGGACATGGCCATCGGCGCCGCCGATTCCATAGAGCCCATCTGCGCGGCCAGCCGGACGAGATAGGCCCAGGCCAGCAGCGCCAACCCGGCCAGACCGACGCCACCCAGCACGCGGTCGCGCCGGACGATCCCCTCAAGAGTCACGCGCGGAGTCTAAGCCGCCGCGCGCCGAGCGTCAACCCGCCCCAACCGCGTTCCGTTACCCGGCGCGCCGCCTGTCGCGGTAGAATTGGGAGGGCGACCACTCGATCACCCGAAAGGAGACCGTCCCGTGTCAGGCATTGACTGGAGCTACCTCCGCGGCGGCTGAGCCACCTGCGCCAAGACGCAAGGGTTCCTTGCGAAGCGCGGCATCACGGTAGCCGATGCTGAGGATGCCCGGAAGTCCCCGATCTCGGGCGCGGGCGCGCTGGCCTTGCTCCGAGACGTGGACCACATCTATTCGGTCAAGAACAAGGACGTCGTGCACCTGGATCTGCGAGCCCGGAAACCCGACCGGGCCACCCTGCTCGGGCTGCTGCTCGGGCCGACGGGGAACCTCCGCGCGCCGACCATCCGCAAGGACCGCACCCTCATTGTCGGCTTCCACGAGGACACGTATAACCGCCTCGTGGGGTGACCGGCGGCCGTCCTTGACAGTCCTGGCCGCGGCCACTAGACTCCGGCCAGCCCCAGAAGTCTCGCCAACCATCCCGCCGGACCGGAGGGAGGTTGAGAAGATGGGAATGTGGCGCCGGGCTCTCGCTGTGGCCGTCCTCCTGGCGACCGCTCCCGCAGCGGCGCTGGCCTCGGACACCCTCGTCCCCGCCGCGCTCGACGCAACCGCCCAAGCCGCCTCGGCCAAGCCCGATCTGACGGCTCCGGAGCGGCGGCCGGGCGAGGTCCTCAAAGCCTCCGACTTCTACGTGGCCGCCGGCGGGCGGGCCTGGATCAGCTCGGGCTTCACCAACTGGAACTTCCGGGGCGCCGGTATCGACCCGCTCTCGGAGCTCAAGTGGCGCGGCACGGACGCCATCCTCCCCGAAGTCAACGTCGAGGTGGTCTGGAAACGCCTGGTGTTCATGGCCAGCGCCGGCAAGACGGGCATCGGCGACGGCGTGCTCATCGACGACGACTTTCTTCTGTCGGAGCGCCAGGGCCGCTTCTCCCACACGCGCTCCTCGGTCACGGACGAGGGCGTGACCTTCGTCAACGCCGACATCGGCTTCCGGCTCGTCTCGTGGCTCTACTCGGAGCGCTCGGCCCCCGGCTACTTCGACGTTCTGGTGGGCTATCAGTACTGGCGCGAAAAGTACGTGGCCTTCGGCGCGACCGGCATCCTGGACTTCTTCGGCGTCTTCGACAACGTGGTGGACAGCCACATCAAGGTGATCACCCAGGACTACAACTGGCAGAGCGTGCGGCTGGGCTTCCGCTACCACATACCGGGGCCCGCCGGCATCGGGGTCAAGGCGCGGGTCTTCATCATCCCGTGGACGCACTCGGAGTTGAAGGATGTCCACCACCTGCGGAGCGATCTCAAGCAGAACCCCAGCTTTGCCTCCCGCGCCGAGGGCGGCTTCGGCACCCAGCTCGAGGGGGGGCTGACCTACACGCCCTGGCCGTGGCTGACCTTCGAAGCCGGCTACCAGTACTGGGGGATCAACCCGGGCGAGGGCGTGAAGTACACCTACAGCATGTCGGCCGGGACGTTTCGGGACAAGCTCAACGAGCAGAAGATCGAGCGCTACGGTCCTTACGTTGGCGTGCAGGGCCGCTTCTAGCCCTTGACGCTGCCGGCCGTGAGCCCCTCCACCATGTACTTCTGCAGATAGACGTAGGCGGCGATGACGGGCAAGGTCGTGAGCACCGCGCCCGCCATGAGGTAGCCCCAGCCGTAGACGTCCCCCGTGATGAAGGTCGAGAGCCCGACGGGCAGAGTCCGGAGCTTGACGTCGGTGATGAAGACGAGCGCGTAGAGGAACTCGTTCCACGCCTGGGTGAAGGCGTAGAGCGCCCCGGCGAGCACACCGGGCGCGGCCAGGGGCAGGATCACGCGCCGGAAGGCCCCGAAGCGCGTGGCGCCGTCGATCATGGCCGCCTCTTCCAGCTCCTCGGGGATCGTCTCGAAGTAGCCCATCATGAGCCAGGTCACGAAGGGCACCGTGAAGGAGGGGTAGGCCGCGATGAGCCCGGCCAGGCTGTCGGCCAGCCCCAGGTTGCGCATCTGGGCGTAGAGCGGGATGAACAGGATGGACGGCGGCACGAGATAGGTGATGAGCACGGCGCTCGCCATGAAGGCCCGCCCGAGGAAGCGCAGGCGCGCCAGCGCGTAGGCGCCCAGCGTTCCGATGGCGGTGGCCAGGAGCGTGCTCGAGATCGCCACGGTGGCGCTGTTGCCGAACCAGGCCAGGAAGTCGGTGCGGGTCAGGAGCTGGCGGTAGTTGTCGAGGACCACCGGGCTCGGCCAGAACATGCTGAGCAGGCTGCGCATCTGGTCCTCGCTCTTCAGCGAGGTGATGGTCATCCAGTAGAACGGGAAGAGCACGATGACCAGCAGCGCCACGAGAAAACCGTAGGCCCCCACGGCCTGCACGCGTCCCGCCAGCCCCTTGTTCAGCGGGTTCACTTCGCCTGCCCCCGGCGCATGTAGCGCGCCAGCACGATGATCACGAAGGCCAGCGCCGGCAGCATGTAGAGCGCGACGGCGACGGCCTCGCCCAGGCGCTGGGCGCCGAAGGCCATCTCGTAGGTGAACACCGGCAGCACCTGGGTCGCGCCGCCCGGCCCGCCCTTGGTCAGGATGTAGACGATCTGGAAGTCGTTGAAGGTCCAGATCGTCGAGAGCAGGAGCACGATGATCACGATGTTCTTGAGCCCGGGCAGGGTCACGTAGCGGAAGCGCTGGAGCGGGCCCGCGCCGTCCGCCGCCGCCGCCTCGTAGAGCTCGGCCGGGATCCCTTTCATGCCGGCCAGGAAGCTGATGCCGAAGAACGGAAAGCCCCGCCAGATATTGACGGCGATCACCGAGGCCATGGCGGTGCCGGGCTCGCTGAGCCAGCCCACCCCGCGCGGCAGGAGGTGGAAGACCCGCACCAGCAGGTAGTTCAGCACGCCCAGGCTGTAGTCGAAGATCCAGAGGAAGTTGAGCGCCGTCACCACGGTGGGCGCCACCCACGGGATCAGCAGCACGCCGGTGAAGAAGCCGCGGAAGCGGATGTTGGACGTGAGCACGAGCGCCATGGCCATGCCCAGCCCGGTCTTCACCGCCACCGAGCCGAAGGTGAAGATGAAGCTGTTGACCACGGCCCGCTGGAAGAAGCCGTCGAAGGTGAGCTTGACGTAGTTCTCCAGCCCCACGAAGACCGGCGGCACGCCCACGTACTTGCGGGTCAGGCTCAGATAGATGGCGTAGCAGAAGGGGTAGGCGACGAGGGCCAGGACCAGGACGGCGCCGGGGACGACGAAGAGATAGCCGAGCCGGTAGTCGCGCCCCAGCACGCGCCGGAGTCCGACTCCTGGCCCGCGGACCTGCCCGTTCAGCTCGGCGTTGGCGGGGAGCTGCGCGGCCCTCGTGGACATGCGCGAGACCCGGCCCTACGACCTCCGGATCTTGTAGATCTCCTCGACGCGCCCGTGGGCCTCTTTGAGAGCCGCCTCGGGCGAGAGCCCGGCGGTCACCACGCGGCCCGCCATGTCGGTGAGGATGTGCTGGGCCCGCACCTCCACCGCGGCCGGCGTCATGGGGCCCGGATAGCCGTAGGGCACGCTCCGCAGGATGTTCTGCACGATGGCCTCGAAATTCGGGTCCGTCTTCCAGTACGGGTTGTCCACCCGCGCCTTGTACACGGGCCCCGCCTGGCCGACGGAGACTTGCAGGTATTCGGTGAATCGCTTCTCGTCCTCCATCCAGCGGATGAGGTCCTCGCCAAGCTCGGTGTATTTTGACTTGCTGAAGATCGCCCAGTTATAGCAGCTCGAGGAGACGAAGCTGCCGGCCGGCCCGCCGGGAGTCTGGATCAGCAGGGTCTTGGCCGCCAGCTCGTGCTTCTTGGCGACCATGGCGTAGTAGAGGCTGGCACCGTTATTCGTGGTGACGATCTTGCCGGCCATGTAGGCCTCGTTGTTCGACACGTCGGTCCAGCCCATGACACCCGGCGGCTGGACCTTGTGCTTCCGGATGGTGTCCACAGCGAATTGGAGTGCCTTGAGGTTCTGCTCCCGGAAGGTCGTCGCGAGCGCCGGCTTGCCGTCCCTGTCCCAGGATGCCCCGCCGTAATCCCAGAGGATGTTCTCCATGAAGCCGTCCCCGTCGTCGGAACGGTTCAGCGTCTGGCCGAAGCCGTAGAGGTCCTTGGCCGGGTCCTGGGTCTTCCAGGCGAACTCGACGACGTCGGGATCGTAGACCTTGGGCGGCTTGAGCCCCTTGGCCTCCATGATGTCCTTACGGATGAAGAACACGCTGATCATCGCGTAGCGGGGCACCGCCATGTACTTGCCGTCCAGCTTGGTGGCCTGCTCCGCGAAGGGCAGCATGCCTCCCCTGGCCCGCGCGATGTCGGTGGCGAGCTTCGAGATATCCCGCAGCGCGGCCTTGTAGCGCGTCGGCCCCAGGATGTGCATCTCCGCCACGTCCGGAGGGTTGCCCGCCTCAATCGCGGCCACGAACTTGGGCTCGCGGTCGCCGAAGGTGGCCCAATCCATCTCCACGTCCACCTTGCGTTCCTTGGCCCACGCCTCGACGTGGCGGGCCAGGACGTCGTTGGCGTTGGTGACAAAGCTCTTGAAGAGCCAGACCCGGAGCTTGGTCTTGGGCTGCGCGTCCGCCATTTTTCGCATCACGCCGAGCCCGGCCGCCGTGCCGCCGGTGATGACGGCGGCCTTGCGGAGAAATTCGCGGCGCGCGATCAGGCCGGCACCCAGTTGCTCTGCGAGATCCCGTAGGCGGTTGTCCATGTTGGGCCTCCTTTGAGGATGCCGGGATGCTACCCCACTCCCCTCCCGCGGGCAAGACGCGCCCGCACCGGTCGCCGGAGGCGTCTCACTGGCCGGCGCCGGGGTGGAGCTCGAACCGGTAGGTACCGGCCTCCACCCCGTCCAGGCTCACCGTGACCCGCCACCGGCCCGGCCACAGCCACACCGCGCCGATGTCCCGGCCGTGGGTGAGCCAAGTCCACGCTCCGCGCGCGGCCGATTGATCCACCTCCCACTCGAGCCACCGGCGCTGGACGCCGTCCGCGGAGACCCAGCGGCTCGCCACCTTGATTTTTTTCCCGGTGTTCTTGACCGCCAGGAAGAGCACGAGGTCTCGGTCTTCGTCCACCCAGAAGTCGGCCACGTTCGGCGGCAGATTGGAGCCCGCGCCGGTGCGCAGTGCCGTGCCCGAGGCGGGCGGACGGTCGGTGAAGTAGGCGTAGACGAGCTGCTCCGAGGCGCTGCCCTCCCGCCCGGGCTCCCGCACGGCCTTGGCGCGCGGGCCGTGCGGGCGGATCCCGCGGGCCAGCGCCTCGGGCGCGCACTCGAGCGACCCCGTCCAGGAAGCGTGGTGGGGAAAGCGCCCCAGCAGGTCGGCCACCTCCTCACAGGGCGGCCGATGACCGGGGGCCAGCATGGCCGTGCCGCGCTGGGACCCGCGGTGGACGGCGATCAGGTGGGCGTACAGGGTGCGCAGCGCCTGCTCCTCGCTGATGCGCGACACGCGGACGAGGATCTCCACCGCCTTGGCATTGGCGTCCAGCTCGCGCAGCTCCTGCTCCCGCTGGCGGTCGTAGCCCGTGCTCGAGCGCAGGGGCGCATCGTGGCCAAGGACGTAGTGCGCCATCTCGTGGGCCACGACAGAGTCGCGGTAGGGAGACAGCAGCAGCGGCGTGCTGATCGTGAAGAGCCCCCGGCGGTAGGTCCCGCCGGTGCTCGCCACGTCCTGCCCGACCAGCAGCGAGATCCGCGACAGCCCGTACACCTGGGCCGTCTCGTCGGCGAAGGCCTTGATCTCGGCCTCGCTCTTCTGCTGCTGGAGCGTGAGCGAGGCGCAGCCGCCGAGCGCGAGGACGCCCGCGGCGGCGAGGGCGATGGCGGCGGGGCGGGCCAGTCGTGCGCTCATAGTCGGCGAGCGCTCCCACGTTACCGCAGGGCCGAGGCCCCGCACCAGCGGGAGAAATTGACAAGGCGCCGGATGGCGCGGACGGCTCTCCCGTCCGCGCCCCGGCCTGGTCGACTGAGCGCACGCCGCGGCGGCTAGCCCTCCGGGCCCTCCAGGTCGCGCCAGGCGCGGCGGAGCACCGTGATTGTATGGATCGTGCCATCCCGCGACTCGGCCCGGATGACGTCACCGGCCCTCAGGAGGGTCAGGTCGGCCCGGCGCGCCTCCTCGGTGACCACCAACGCCGCGCGGTCCACCTCGTCGTAGGTGATCTGCCCCTCGCTGCTGAGGCAGACGATGCGGCCGGCGTCGTAATCGATCGCCAAGACCGTCATTCGCCCCGACTGGGTCGAGGCGGTCAGGCTCTGGGCCGCCGCCGGATCCCCGACGGCCAGCACGGCCCACACCAGTCCCACTCGCAATGCGATCGCCCGCAGAAGTCTCATGGTCCCCTCCTCCCCCGGCGCCAGGCGCCGGGAACTCGCGGATTGACTCCCTCTGGCGCTCTGTAAACGCAAGCAGGGTGCCAGAGAGAAAGTGACCGTGAGTCGAGGACTTAGCGGGGTTGCAGGTGGCGGGGCGCGCCCGAAGTGGTCAGAGACTGACCACGGTCTTGAGCAGATTGAGCGGCGCGATTCCCGCTCGGCGCGGGACGGCACCGAGCGGTGTGCGTACTGCGCAGGCTGGTTGCGGCGGCGGGCGGCCGCTACGGCCGGCCGGGCCCCGGCCGCTTGAAGGGCGACTGCTGGCCGAGCTTTTCGCGGATCTTGCCGACCAGGCGCTCCACCGTGAACGGCTTGGCGACGAAGGAATCGGACGGAACCCGGACTCCATAATCTCCGATGACCTCGGAGGTATGGGCGGACATATACACGATCTTGGTCTCCCGCCGGAGCACGCGCATCCGATCGGCGAGTTGCCCGCCGTTGATCCCAGGCATCACGATGTCGGTCAGCAGGAGATGGATGGGGTGGGGGTGGGCCTCGGCCAGGCGCAGCGCCTCCTCCCCGCTGGCCGCCTCGAGCACCGTATAGCCACTGCCCTCGAGGATGTCGCGGGCGAGCGACCGGACTTCGGCCTCGTCGTCCACCACGAGGATGGTTTCCATCGCCGCCCGCGCGCCTGGGCCCGCGCCGTTAGATGTGGAACTGCGGGAGTTGGCGGGAGTCTAGGCGCGGTCGGGGCCGCTGTCAACCGCGGCCGGCGAGCATGCGCTCCACCCGCTCGAGCTGCTCACGCGTGCCCAGGGCCAGCAGCCGGTCGCCGGCGCGGAACTCCATGTCGCCGGCTGGATTCGCCATGCAGGTGTCATCTCGGAGAATGGCCAGCACGGTGGCCCCGGTGGCCTGGCGGAGGTCGAGCGCTTCCAGCGTGCGGCCCACCGCCGGGCTCTCGGGCGCCACGGCGAGGGCCTCGATGTTGAGGGCCTCATTGCCCCGGCGCAGCGCCGTCTCGAAGAAGTCCACGACCGTGGGGCTCAGGATCAGGTGGGCCAGCCGGTGCCCGCCGATCGCGTAGGGGCTGATGGCCCGGTCGGCGCCGGCGCGGGTGAGCTTGGACACGCTGGCGTCGTCCACCGCACGGGAGACGATGTAGAGCTTGGGGCTCAACACGCGCGCCGACAGCACGATGTACATGTTGGTGGCGTCGTTGGCCGTCGTGGCGATGAGCCCGCGGGCCCGGCGCACGCCGGCCCGTTCGAGGACGACGTCGTCGGTGGCGTCGCCCTGGAGCGCGAGGTAGCCGTGCTCCTCGCACTGGCGCAGGACGATCTCGCCCGGGTCCACGACCAGGAACGGGACGCCGGCCTCATGCAGCTCCTTGGCCGCCTGCCGTCCGACGCGGCCGAGCCCCGCCACGATGATGTGGCCCTCCAGTCGGTCGATGCTCTTCGTCATCTTGCGTCTCCCCAGGGGATCGGCCAGCCGCACCGCGACGAGGTATTCCATCACCACGCCGAAGGTGTAGAACAGACTGCCGACCCCGACGATCGCGATGAACATGGTGAAAATGCGGCCCTCCGAGTCGAGCGGCTTGACCTCGCCGTAGCCGACGGTGGTAATGGTCGTCACCGTCATGAAGAGCGCGTCGAGCCAGGTGCCGCCAACGGCGCGCCAGAGCCAGAGGTAGCCGAGGGTCCCGCCGAGCACCACGGCCAGCACGAGCGAGAGCGGCAGGACGAGCCGCGCACGCAGCGTGGGAATGTCCGCGCCGAGTGCCGCTCGTGTCGCGCTGGGGATGGGCATGGCGTCCCGTGATGGGGCGCCAGTGTACGACAGAAGGCGACGGGGATTCTACGGGCGCGCGTTCCGCGGGTGGAGCGCGCGCGGGAGCGGCTGGGCTAGCTTGGCAGCCCCAGCGACAGCTTGGGGCGGCTGTCGCCGATGAAGAGGAAGGCCATGCCGTCGGGATCGTTGCGCCACATGATGGCCGGCACGTCGAGCGGCTCTTTGGCGGGCGGATGGAAGTGCAGCTGGGCCACGGTCCCCTCGCTCAGCCGCTCGTGGGGCCTCACCTTCGTGCCCCGGGCGCTGACGTTCACCGTCTGACAGAGAAAGATCCGGTTGCCCACCTGCACGACGACGGGCCAGCTCACCGGGGAGCGGATGTCGCGGCGCAGGTCCGGGTTGCCCTTCTCGGTCACTGGGCTCGGCTGTGTGGGCATGTCAGATTCCTGTCACCCTCTTCTGCTCGCAAGACCGATGCCGCTCACTGAAGCGTAATATATCAATCAGATAGCGGGCCCCCGCCTGCCGGGCCCGGGCAAAAAACGGTAGATACCCGACGAAAACTGTAGGACCCGGCCTGGGCCCTCCATCATCTTATCTATCTCATCCCGAAACCCCGGGCCATGCAAATGTGCGGGCGCGCGTCACTCAGTACCGGCCGCTTCCGCCGCTGGTTTGGATGACCAGGCCGGGGTCGGCCGACATCTCCGCCCCCTTGCGCTTCTGCTCGGCAAAGGCCGCCTGCATGCACTCCCGCGCCGGCGCGCCCTCGGTCTCCCTGCCGTTGAGGAGCACACGACCGCTCGCCTCAATCCGGTCGAGCCGCAAGGTGGGGAAGTGATCGCAGCCCCGCCACCGCTCACGGGCCAGCGCCTGGGCCGGCGTGTCACTGACGGAAAGCGCGGCGCAGCCCGCGATGAGCACCGACACGACGGCGACAAGAGCGACGCGCATCAACAGGTCCCCCGGAAGGTTGGATTTTGAGCCACCGAAGTATGTCCCCGGCCCCGCGGCCTGTCAACTTCCGCTCCGCTTCGATACACTAGGCCCATGTGCGGACGCTACACCGAGACCGCCGCGTTCGAGGAGCTGGCCCTGCGCTTCGGCATCACCGTCGGCCCGGAGGAGGAGGCGGCGCTCCGCCCCAGCTTCAACGTCGCCCCGTCCCAGCGGATCCCGATCGTGATCGAGGCCGCCGGCAGCCGGGCGCTGCTGCTGGCCCGGTGGGGCTTCCGCCCTCACTGGATGCGCGAGTCCAAGCTGGCGCCGATCAACGCGCGGGCGGAGACGGCGGGGACCAGCCGGATGTTCCGCGACGCCCTGTGGCGCACGCGATGCCTGGTCCCGGCCGACGGGTTCTACGAATGGCAGGTCCGGCCGGGCCAGAAGCGCAAGCAGCCCTACTATGTGAGGCTCAAGGGCGGCGGGCTGTTCGCCTTCGCCGGGCTCTGGAGCCCCGAGCATCCGGAGACCAGCACGCCCCCTACCTGCACCATTCTCACGACCGCCCCCAACCCGCTGGTCGCTCCGATCCACAACCGGATGCCGGTAATCCTGGATCCCGGAGACGAAGCCCGCTGGCTCGATCACCGGCTCACCGAGGCCGACCAGGTCCTCGACTGCCTGCGCCCCTTCCCCGCCGAGCGAATGGAGGCGTATCCGGTCTCCGCCCTCGTCTCCTCGCCGCGGAACAACGGCAGCGAGCTCATCGAACCCGCCACACCGACAGGCCCTCGGCCGCGATGAGAGCGATTTGCGCGTGGTGCAGGGCTGACGGGCGGCCCGCCGATCTGGAAGAGCGCGAGCCGCTGGACGATCCCAGCGAGACCCACGGCCTCTGCCAGCGTCACTTGACCGAGCTGCTGGCCGGACTCCCCTCGCTCTCCTTCCCCGGCATCCAGCTGCTCATCGTCGTCGAGAGCGGTGACCGGAGCCTGTACGAGTACCTCTCACGCGTGATGGCGGAAGTCGGCGGGGTCGAGGTCATCGTGGATCGCCGGCACGCTGACCGGCGGCGGGAGCGCTTCCCGGTTTCTCAGGAGCGGCGCCAGCTGGATCGCCGGCGGCATCGCGGCGCCCATCACTCCATGGGATGCGCGTTCGTCCGATTCGGGCCAGGGGCTTCGCCCTTGTCCGGGCCGCCCTCGGTCCAGACGGATCGTCTCGACCCGTCCTAGCGCTCGAGCGCGCTCCGCGTGATCGCCGCCCGGGCCCGAGCCCCGCGCGCCTGACGGGCTCAGGCGCCGATCTGCTCGGACTCCGTGAGGCGGTCGTGGATCATGCCCAGGCCGAACTCGACCTCCCGTGCCAGCACCTGGAGCTGGCTGAAGTACGCGCTGTCGAGATTGAGACCGCGGGCCTCGATGAGCCGGCCGTGGCCCACGACCGCCAGAGTCAGTAGGCCCGCCTGGGAAAACAGCCGCTCGACGTAGTCCGCCAGGACGCGATCGCCGTTGTCCATCACGGGTCTCCTTTCCGCATGCGCTCGAGACGCCCCGGCAGGATGGGGCGGTCGGCCCGTGAAAAGCATGCGGCATGCCAAGCCGAGAGCGGGCCAACCGCACGGAATCTCAGCGGGGCTGGACTCCCTGCCGCGCCACAACGTCACGCCAGGGACAAGGCTGTCAGCAACCCGACAGAGCACTTGGAGCTTCGGACACTCCATCTCGTTCGCGCCCGGAATCACCAAGCGCTTCTTCCCGGCTACCTTCCGACGCTGACCTCTGCTAGACTCCCGGCGAGCCTGTGAGGACGGCTCCTGCATGGACCCGACCCGGTTGCCCGAAGCGCCGTATCCCCTCGCCCCAGACTCCCAAACCGCCTGCCGGAGGACCGACCCGCTGATCGAGCGCAGAGCATTCATCGGAGTCATCGCGGGCGGCCTTTTCGCCTCACCGCTCGCCGCCGCGGCGCAGCAGGCGGGGAAGGTCTACCGCGTCGGTTTTCTGTGGGACGGTCCGGCTGTGTTTCCGGATGCCATCGAAGCCTTCCGTCAAGGGCTTCGCGATCTGGGCTACGTGGAGGGTCGAAACATCGCCATCGAGTACCGGTGGGCGGAGGGGAAGCCAGAACGGATGCGCGAACTTGCGGAGGAACTTGTCAGGCTCAAGGTCGATGTCATCATGGCACCGAGTTCCGTCTACACCGGGGCGGCCAAGCGAGCGACCTCGACGATTCCCATCATATTCATGAGCCACGCGGACCCGATCGGCAGCGGCCACGTAGCCAACCTCGCGCGGCCGGCCGGCAACATCACCGGGCTCTCTATCATGATGACCGAGACAAACGTCAAAGGCCTGGAGCTGTTCAAGGAGGCGGTTCCCGGGCTCTCGCGCGTTGCCGTCATCTGGGACCCCGCCACACCGTCGCATGGACCGGGCCTGAAAGCCGTCGAGGTGGCGGGCCCATCCCTGGGGCTCCGGATTCAATCGGTGGCCGTGCGCAGCGCGACGGAGTATGAGAGCGCCTTTTCGGCCATCAGCCGGGAACGCGCCGGCGGGGTTCTGGTGCTTTCAACGCCCCTGTTCATTGCCGGGGCAAAGCGGCTCGCGGAGCTCGCGATAACGCACAAACTGCCTTCGCTGTTTGGGCCGAAACATCACGTGGAGGCCGGGGGCCTCATGAGCTACTCGCCTGATCGCGCGGATCTGTGGCGCCGCGGCGCCATCTATGTGGACAAGATCCTCAAAGGCGCAAAACCCGCTGACCTGCCGGTGCAGCAACCGACGCGGTTCGAGCTGGTGATCAACCTCAAGACCGCCAAGGCCCTCGGCCTGACGATCCCGCCGTCCCTGCTGCAGCGGGCCGATCAGGTCATCCAGTGATCGACCGGCGCGCGTTCATCACATGTGTTGGCGCGGGCATCCTCGCCGCGCCGCTCACAGCCGATGCGCAGCAGGCGGCGAAGGTCGCCCGGATTGGGTTCCTCGGGAACTCGACCGCTGCCCTTGAGGCCAATCTCGTCGGGCCGTTCCGCGAAGGCCTGCGTGACCTCGGCTACGTCGAGGGGCGAAACATCCTGATCGAGTATCGCTGGGCGGAAGGAAAGTATGAGCGCTTTCCTGCCCTCATCGCCGAGCTGATCGCCCTGAAAGTTGATCTGATCGTCACCGCCGGCACGCCCGCCGCCCTCGCCGTCAAGAAGGCGACAACGTCGATCCCCCTCGTCATGATAGCAGTCGGTGACCCGGTGGGCACGGGCCTCGTCGCGAGCCTCGCGCGGCCCGGTGGGAACATCACGGGGTTGACCTCGATCGCGCCGGACCTGGAAGGGAAGCGGTTGGAGCTGCTCAGGGAGGTGATTCCCGGAGTCTCGCACATCGCCGTGCTCTGGAATTCGGCGAGTCCGAGTCAGGTGATCCAAGAGAAGGAGGTGCAGGCCGCAGCCCAGGTGTTGCGAATGAGAGTGCTCTCCCTGGGGGTGCGGACCCCGGAAGAGATCGAAAACGCGTTCTCGGTCATCGTCAGGGAGCGGCCGGGTGCGCTCCTCGTACTGGCGGATCGCCTGTTCCTGCACCACCGCGCCCGCATCATGGACTTCGCCGCCAAACATCACTTGCCAGGGGTGCATGCGTACCGGGAGTTGGTCGAGGCAGGTGGCTTGATGTCCTTTGGGCCAAGCTACGCGGGCATGCACCGGCGGGCCGCCTACTACGTGGACAGGATTCTCAAAGGGGCCAAGCCCGCCGATCTACCAGTCGAGCAGCCGACCAAGTTCGAGTTGATCATCAACCTCAAGGCCGCGAAGATCCTCGGGCTCACGATCCCGCAGTCGCTGCTGCAGCGGGCCGACCAGATCATCCAATGAATCGGCGAACCTTTCTCTGCGGGCTGGCGCTAGGAACGCTCGCCTTGCCCCTCGCCGCCGAGGCACAGCAGGCGGGGAAGGTATATCGGATCGGTTACCTGGGTACCTCCTCACCTTCCCTGGAGCCCCATTACGTCGAGGCATTCCGACAGAAACTCCGCGACCTCGGCTATATTGAGGGCCAGAACAGCGTCATCGAGTACCGATGGGCGGAGGGGCAGGATGATCGGCTCCCCGGCCTGGCGGCCGAGTTGGTCCGTCTCAAGGCAGATGTCATCGTGACGACGGGCACGCCCGGCACCCTGGCGGCCAAGCAAGCGACCAAGACCATCCCCATCGTCATGGCATCATCTGGTAATCCTGTTCAGAGCGGGCTCGTCGCCAGCCTCAACCGGCCAGGCGGGAACGTCACGGGGTTGAGCATTTTTGCGCCGGAGTTGGAAGGCAAACGCCTGGAGCTTCTCAAGGAGGCAGTGCCAAGGCTCTCGCGCGTCGCTCTGCTCTGGAATCCAGCCAATCCGGCCCTCACGGTCATTTTTCAACAGACACAGATCGCGGCCCAGGCGTTGCGCCTGACGCTACAACCCGTGGTGGAGGTTCGCCGAGTAACTGATTTCGAGAACGCTTTCTCTACGATCGCCGGGGCGCGGCCCCAAGCGCTTGTGGTGCTCGTGGATCGCCTCTTGCTTGCTCACCGAAGGCGGATCGTGGATTTCGCGGCGAACAGCCGGCTGCCCGCGATGTACGGATACAGGGACTATGTGGACGCCGGGGGACTCATGTCGTATGCGCCGAGCAATATCGACTTATTTCGGGGTGCGGCCATCTATGTGGACAAAATCCTGAAAGGCGCGAATCCCGCCAACCTCCCCGTGCAGCAACCGGCGAAGTTCGAGCTGGTGATCAACCTCAAGGCCGCCAAGGCGCTTGGCCTCACGATCCCGCCGTCGCTGCGGCTGCGGGCCGATGAGGTCATCCAGTGATCACCCGGCGCGCGTTCATCACCAGCCTCACCGTCGGCGCTCTCCTGGCATCGCGCTCAGCCGACGCGCAGCAGGCCAGGGGTAGACGCCGAATCGGCTGGCTGTCACCCGCCTCGGCCGCCGAGGGCCTCCCCAACCTGGAGGCCCTTCGGGCTGGCTTGCGCGAGCTCGGTTACGTCGACGGCCAGAACATCGCCATCGAGGCCCGCTGGGCCGATGGGCGCACCGAGCGCCTTCCCCAGCTCGCCGCGGAGCTGGTTCGTCTCCCCGTGGACGTCCTCTGCACAGCGGGCTCGCAAGCCTCCGGAGCGGCCAAGCAAGCGACGTCCACAATCCCGATCGTGTTTGCGAACGTCGCATTCCCCGATCAGACGGGCCTCGTCGCCAGCTACCCGCGCCCCGGAGGCAACATCACGGGGGTCGCGTTCATCGGCCCTGAATACGGGAAGCGGTTGGAGCTGCTCAGGGAGGCCCGTCCCGGGCTCGCTCGTGTCGCGCTGATCTACAACCCCGATAATCCCGCGAGCGTTTTGGCCCTCAAGGAAACCCAGCGATGGGCAACCGACATGAAGGTCAGGCTCGAGCCCCACAAGTTCCGGGGCCCGCAGGATTTCGAGGCCGTCTTCGGGGCGATCGCCGGGAAGCGGCCCGATGCGCTCATGACGACAGCCGATCCACTCATTGCCTCCTATCGCAGTCGCATCGTCGACTTCGCCGCGAAACACCGCCTGCTCTCCATGTACCCGACCAGGGACTTCGTGACCGCCGGGGGCCTCATGTTCTACGGCGGCAGCATCCCCGAAATGTACCGGCGCGCCGCCGTGTACGTGGACAGGATTCTCAAAGGCGCCAAGCCCACCGAGCTCCCCGTCGAGCAACCGACGAAGTTCGACATGGTGATCAACCTGAAAACCGCGAAGACGCTCGGCCTGACGATCCCGCGATCGCTGCTGCTGCGGGCGGATGAAGTGATCGAGTAATCGACGGCACAGGCCCCTTGGCGTTAGGTGGTGGGCGGAGCAGGGATCGAACCTGCGACCTCGGCCTTGTAAGGGCCGCGCTCTCCCAGCTGAGCTATCCGCCCGTGACTGAAACGTAAGGCCTCGGCGCGCGCGTGTCAACCGTCGCACGCCTTCCGTAGGGGAACGCGATGCGCACCGTCCTCCTGTTCTCGCTGCTGGTCTGGCTGCTGGGGAATCCGCTCCTGGCCGGCCTGATCATCGTCGCGTTCTTCGGCGGAAGCTACCTCCTCTTCTCGCGCCGGCTCTATTCGTGGCGGCGGCGTTGGCGCGAGCTGGGCGAGGTGCGCCGGCTCCGCGCGACCCTCGCCATCAATCCCGAGGACGCCAAGGCCCACAGCGACCTGGGCGGCCTGCTCGCCCGCCGCGGCCGCTTTGCCGAGGCCCTGCCCCATCTGGAGAGGGCCATCGTGCGCTGCGACGATCTCCCGGCCACGAATTTCTTCTTTGGCTGGACGCTCCTGAAGCTGGGCAAGCTCGAGAGAGGGCGCCGGCACATCGAGGCGGCATTGGCGATCGACCCACGCTTCGGCTACGGCGAGCCCCGCCTGCGGCTCGGCGATTCCTACTTCGAGCGAAAGGAGTACCGGGAAGCGATCCCCCACTACGAGGCCTCCCACAAGGTCCATGCCTCCGGCATGGAGGCGGCCGCGAAGCTCGGGGAGTGTTACCTGGCCATCGGGGATTCGGACAAGGCGGTCACGGTCCTGCGCGACGCCGTGACGATCTACCGGACCCTGCCCTGGTTCCGCAAGCAGGAGGAGCGCGGCTGGGCCCGCAAGGTCAAGGCCGCAGCCCGCCGCGCCGCCAAAAGAGAGGGATATTAAAGCCCGAGCGCGGTGAGGCGCGCTTTGGTCGGCACGCCGTCGGCGTCCCAGCCGCGCAGGGCGTAGTAGCGGTCGAGCATCAGCCCCAGCTCCTCGGGCGGGCAGTGCATGCCGGCCGAGGCGCCCTCGGGGATGGGCTCGTGCATCACGCGCCAGGGCAGGACGTCGTCCTTCCGGCGCACGCCTTCCCGCACGTTGAACATCCGCTCGACGTTGATGATGCGCTCGCCGACACGCTCGAGCTCCTCGACGGTCATGTCCCAGCCGGTGACGGCGCGGACCATCCGGGCGTAGGGCTCGTCCACGTAGAGGCCGAAGCCGCGCTCGGAGGTGAAGCGGCAGACGACCAGGGAATCGTCCACGGCCGTGAAGTGCTGGCTCTTGACGGCAAACTCGGGCTTGCCCTCGGGGCTCTTGCGGTCGAAGCCCTGGGCGTACTGGGGCGTCGGGCGCGTGTCGTGGTGGCTGCCGCCGCGGGTGGCGGTGGCGTAGCCGATGGACATGCCCTTGAGGGCGCGGGCCGAGTGCGCGGGCAGCTCGAGCCGCTTGACCGCGTACACGGCCTTGGTCGCCTCGGGGGAGATCGACTCGGCCAGCCGCCAGGCGCCCTCGGCGAGGCGGTCGCCGAAGCCCTCGCGCGCCGCGGTCATCTCGATCAGGCGAAGCATGCCCTGCCAGTCGCCCCAGCCGAATGGAACGCCGACTTCGGCGGGTGTAAGCCAGCCGCGCTCGAGCGCCTCGCACACGAAGGCCAGGGTGACGCCCATGGTGATGGTGTCGAGCCCCAGCAGATCGCAGAGGTCATTGGCCTTGGTGAGGGACGCCGCATGGGCATTGCCCAGCATGGAGCCGAAGGCGAAGATCGTCTCGTACTCGGGCATCTTGGCCTTCAGACCGTTGAGCTCGCCGTCGCGGATCTCGTACTGCTTGCCGCAGGCCACGGGACACTTGAGGCAGGTGGTGTCGCGGTCGTGGTAGTGGGCGTGCATCTCCTCGCCCGAAATGGCCAGCGCCTCGGCGAAGACCTCCTGGCGCAGGTTGTAGGCGCCGAGCGCGCCGAGGGTGTTGATGGGCTTGACCAGGAAGGGCGTCCCGTAGGTCGAGAGCGCCTTGGTGCCCGTGGTCAGCGGCTCGCGCTGGGTGTCGAGGAGGCCCTTGAGCAAGGCCGCGTCGGCGATCTCCGTCTTGCGGCTTCCGGCCACCGTCACCGCCTTGACGTTCTTCGATCCCAGCACGGCGCCGATGCCGCCGCGGCCGGCAAAGCCCTCGCGATTCCTCCAGTAGGTGCCCATAGAGGCGTAGCGCACCAGGCGCTCGCCCGCAGGGCCGATGGCCATGACGTCGGTCTCGCCGCCCTCGGCGGCCTGGATGGCGTGAACCGCGTCGCGCGTGCTCTTGCCCCAGAGGGCGCGCGCGGGCTTGCACTCGGCGCCCGCCTCCGTGACTTTGATGTAGACGGGCTCGCGCGCCTTGCCGGTGATGACGAGGGCGTCGAAGCCCGTGCGCTTCATGGTGACGGGCCAGCGGCCGCCGAAGGTCGAGTCGAAGAAGAGCCCGGTGAGCGGGGACTTGGCGGCCACGCAGGCGCGGCTGTTTCCCGGCACCGTGGTGTCGGTGACGGGACCGACGGCGAAGACGACGGCATTGGCGGGATCGTAGGCGTCGATGTGGGCCGGCACGTGGTCGAGGAGAAGGCGCGCGGCGAAGCCGTTGCCGCCGAGCAGGCTGCGCGCCATCGCCTCCGACACGGGCTCGGTGCGGCTCTTGCCGCTGCTCACATCGACGAAGAGGATCCGCCCGCCGTAGCCGCGCATGCTCACCGCTCCACGACCACGATGGCGCGCCCCGTGATCTCGCCGCGAATGGCTGCCTTCATGGATGCCTCCGGCGCGGCCTGGGGAAGGAAGCGGGCTGTCGCGCGCGCCCCATTCTAGTTACAATGCCGGGCATGAGCAATGCCCTGACCGCGACGCTGGCGCCGCTCACCGTGCTCGACGAACGCGGCGCGGCGGTCGCGCTCGGCGGGCTCTGGCAGAAGAAGCCCGTCGTCCTCGCCTTCGTCCGCCACTTCGGCTGACTCCTCTGCCACCAGCAGGTTGCTGGCCTCGTCAAAGTCCTGGCGGAGATCCACAAGCGCGGCGGCGAGCTGGCCGTCGTCGGCCCCGGCAAGCCCGAGCATCTGGCGGGCTTCCGCCAGGTCACCGGCTACCAGGGCCCCCTCTTCACCGATCCCTCGCTGCGGACCTACAAAGCGGCCGGCCTCGCCTCGGGGCTCCTGAGCGTCCTCCATCCGCGGAGCCTCCTCGGCTACCTGCGCGCCTTCGGCAGCGGCTTCCGGCCGCGTGGCATCAAGGGCAATCCGGCCCAGCAGGGCGGGACCTTCGTGCTGGGGCCGGGCGAGCGCGTGCGCTTGGAGTGGCGGGACCGCTACTCCGGCGACCACGCCGATTTGGATCGCGTGCTCGCCGCGCTCAGTTAGAACTACCCTTCGCCGGGCGCCGACGGCAGGGTGGTTGGCGCCGAGAGAATCGCGCGTCGCTCCCTCGGCTCCATCGCACATCCTCGCCGCCTACTTCTCCCGCCAGAAGGTCGCGTCTCGAATCTGCATCATGGGTCTGAAGCCGTCGACCGGTCCCCGCAGGGCATCGATACGCGTCACGTAGTCCAGATTGTAGTCAATCTTCCCGACCTTGAGAGCGACCTTGATCTTCCCGTCCGTGATCGTTGCACGAGGCCTGACGGTGATGCCGTCAGGTACCGCCGGGGATCGGTAAGTGGCCATCATCCTGCCATCGGGCGAGACACTGGTGATGATCACCGTAACGGTGAAGGGCTGACACCCCGTGCAGGTCGGTTTGTGATTCCAGACCCATTCCCCGACAAGCGCCTTCAACTCCGATTGGTCGTCGGCTGTGGCCGTCAGGGCACCAATGGCCCCCACCACGAAAGCTAGCGCAGCGAGGCACGCCGTCACCCGGGACTTTCGATATAGACCCATTTTCTGTTCCCCCTGGAGACCTAGGCCACCCTAAAGTCCATCATCAGACTGGGCCGGGGCCGGCGGGCGCCGACGGCGGGAGAGCGCGAGCCCCAGTTGTGCCGTCTGAGCTTCTGCAGCGTGGACTTGGTAGGTCGCGTGGCGGGAGCATGGGCGACACGGCCGGGCGAATCCATGGGCCCAGCGGATCATTTCCCTGGGGCGGGGGGACCAGACATGAGGCGGATGCCGCTACGCGCATGCTTGACCGCGCAGGTTCAGCTAAAGCACGTCCGCCACACGGTATTCACCAGCGCGTGCGCCACCATGGAGGCGCGCACGCTCCGCGCCTTCGAGTACGCGTGCCCGTAGCACAGGCCGGCGACGGTCGCGACCAGCGCGAAGCGCCAGTTGGGGAACGGGCCGTATCCCAGGTGCGCCACGCCGAACAGCACGGAGGCGAACACGAGTGCGGCCGTCTCGCCTCGCCACTCGGCAATGCGCCGCTGGATGACGCCGCGAAAGAAGAATTCCTCGCCGAGCGCGACCACCCACAGCATTCCGGCAAAGACGCCGGCGATCTTCCACCAGGCCACCGACGGCATGTGTGGCCGTGTGAAACCGAGCATCAAGGCCAGCGCCGCGCCGATCGGCAGAAACGCTAGAAAATGCAGAAATCCAATGCGCCACTCCCGTGCTCGCGGAAAAAATCCGAAGCCGGGGTTTTCTACGCCACGCACGGAGAGCAGCACGGTGATCCCCAGCCGGATCCACATCAGCGTCCCCAGGATCTCGATCCGGAAGCTCGGCAGCGGGCGCGCGTAGATCTGGGGGAAAGCTTTGGTGGCCACAACCATAACTAAGAGAGCCAGGAAGAGCAGGTCGGAGATCGTATTGCGCGGCAACCGCACGTACCAGAACGCTGCCGCGCCCGCGATTGCGGCCAGCACCGCCAGCGCTTCCCAGCGGAAGACGCCGGTGGCCAGGCTGTAGATCACATACGGCAGCACTGCGCTCGCCAACAGGCGCAGGGGGGTGGCCAGGCGGCGCGCGCCCTCAAATCCGGCGGCGGTGTAGAAGAAGGACTCCGCGAGAAACGCCGCAATCACCGGAATCGCGATCCAATCGGGGATAGAGCGCTGCCGCGCGTAGAGCCAGCCGGTTATGCACAGAATCACCCAAACAGCGGACAGAGTGAGGACGAAGGGCCGCAGACCGCGCTCCAAGGGTGGGACGCTCAGTTGAAGCCGAGGGCCTTCAGGCCCTTCTTCGCGGCCTCGGCCAGCTCGGGCTCGGCGCGGCTATTGGCCAAGAGCTTCCGGTAGACAATCGCGGCTGCCTCCGCCTGCTTGAGCGCGGCGAAAGCCTGCCCGGCGCCGACCAGGGCCCGGCGCGCCCAGGGGGAGTCGGGCGCGACGTAGGCCGCCGTCATGTACATCTCCGCCGCGTCGGCGTGCTTGCCGGTCAGACGCAGCCCGTCGCCCAGATGATAGGCGGCCTGGGTGACCACGCGCGCGTCGCCGTTGTTGAGGGCGCGCTCGAGAAAGCCGCGCGCCTCGTTCCACTTGCCCTCGACCTGCAGCACCCGTCCCTCGCCCAGCAGCGCCCGCGGCATCTCCTGCGCCTGCGGATAGTCGTTGGCGAAGCGGCGGTAGAGCTCGAGCGCCCCGGCGCGGTCGCCCGAGGCTTCCTGAACCTCGGCGAGGAGAATGATCGCGCGCGGCATCCGCGGATCGCCCGGCGAGGCGTTGGCGAAGGCGTCCAGGTCCTGCTTGGCCTCGGCCACAGCGCCGGTGCGCAGCAACGCTTCGTCGTAGTCGAGCCGGCTCTCGCGCGCGACCGGGCTGCCCGGGTAGCGCGCGGCGAGCCGGCTGAAGAGCTCGCGCGCCAGCGCCCATTCCTCGCCGCGCGTGGCCGCGGCCGCCACGCTGGCGAGCGCCGCTGGGGCCGCGTCGTGGTTGGGGAACTGGTCGACGAGCTTGAGCGTGAACGCGCGGGCATCCGTCCAGCGCTTCTCCTCGACGGCCACGGCGTCGAGGCCGCGCAGCACGTGGGGCGTCACGGTCGGATCCGCGGGCCGCGCCAGAAGCCCGGCGGCGAAGCGCTTGAAGTCATCCGTCTTGCCCTGGTTGAAGTTGACGGCGGCCAGGCCGTACTCGGCCGCCACTGCGGCGGCCCCTGAGGCCGCATCGCGCGCCTCCGCGAACTCCCGGCCGGCCTCCTCCCACTGGCTGCGCTCGAAGGCCAGCACACCCAGTCCCAGGTGCGCGAGGGCGTCCTCGCCCTGCCCCAGCGCGATCCGGAAGTCGCGCTGGGCGTCGCCGGGCTTGCCCGAGGCGAGCAAGGCCACGCCGCGGGCCACCCGCATGCGGCCGAGATAGGCTGAGGATGAGCCGCGCTGGACGAGCCGCGTGAGATCGTCCGCCACCTCCTTGCCCCGCCCGGCGCGGAGGGCCAGGATGGCGCGGTCGAGAGCGGCCACCGGCGCGTGCTCGCTCTGCGGGTATCGGGCGAGCATCTGGTCGAGCAGGCCCTGGGCGCCCGTCGCGTCGCCCGCCCGCGCGGCGACCTCGGCGGCGAGCAAGAGCGCCGCCGGCGCATTGGGGTCGTCCGGGGCCGCGCGCACGAAGGCCTCCCAGCGCTGGCGCGCGGCGGCCGGCCGGCCGCGCCTGAGCTCCGCCCAGCTGAGGGCGAGGCCGATGAGCGGCGCCTGCGGATGGCCGGGCAGGTCCGTGAGGAACCAGTTGTAGAGGCCCACGGACTGCTCGTAGTCGCGCGCCCAGTAGGCGGCCTCGCCGGCCAGCACCAGGGCCGCGGCGCGCTGGTCGGGGATGAGCCGCCCGCCGACGAGCTTGCGCGCCGCGGCCTCCGCCTGGGCGAAGTCGCGCGCGTCGAAGTCCATCTGGGCCAGCCGGAGCGCGGCGTACGGACCCAGCGCCGCCGCGTCGGCGGACCCGCGGACCAGGTCGAACCGGTCGCGGGCATCGCTCGACTGCCCCGCGCGCCGGGCCACCTCGGCGCTCAGGAGCTGCACGTAGGCGCGCGTGGCGGGCTTGAGCGAGCGTGCCAAGAGGTCGTCGTTGACCGCCCCCGCCTCGTCCGCGCGCGCCTTCTCGGTGGCCCAGCGGCTGATCACGAGCAGGGTCGGCACGCTGAGGGCGCCCGCGCGGTCGGCGGCCTCGAGCCGGCGGGCTTCCTCGCGCGCCGCCCGGACATCGTCGACGTCCAGGAACGCCTGGATCACCCCGATCCGCCCCCAGAGCGTTTCGGGCGAGTTGGGATAGGCCGAGAGGAAGGCACGGTAGGTCTTCACGGCCTCGAGCGGCTGCCCTGCCGCGCGGCTCCACCAGGCCAGGCGCAGCAGGCCGCTGTCGATCAGAAGCCGCGGGCCGCCCGCCGTGAAGGCGGTGAGCCGAGCGACGGCCTCCTTGTACTCGCCCAGCCGGCCCAGGGTATCGCCGAGCCAGAAGGGAATCTCGACCGCCACCTGGGAGGGCGGACTCTGACCGATCAGGGTCGTCCACTCCGCGCGCGCGTCGGCGTAGCGTCCGAGCCCGTAGAGCGCCATGGCCCGGCCGTGGCGGGCGTGGGCCGCGAGCGGCGGCGGGGCGCCCGGCTTGAGGAGGCCGTCGAAGTAGCCCAGGGCGCGCCGCGGATCGTTGGACTCGAGCGCCAACCAGCCCAGCTCGTGGGCCGCATAGGGGGCGAACTCGGCGGACGGCCCGTCCTGGATCACGAGCAGGAGCACGCGCTCGACCTCGCGGGCACGGTCGAGCCTCAGCAGGGTTTCGCCGAGCCAGTACCGCGCCTCGCGCGTGACGGCCCGGTCGCCCCCGCCCGGCGCCGCCCGCTCGAACGCCTCGCGCGCCTCCTCGAGCTCTCCGCGCTGGTAGCGCGCGCGGCCGCACTCGACCAGCTCCGAGGCCACGCCGAACAGGGTGCCGACGGGATTGCAGGCGAGCGTCCGCGGCGGGGGCAACGGCGCCACCGGGCGGCTCGAGAGATCGGAGACCAGGGGCGGCTGCGGCAGCTCGGGTAAGGGCTCGGGCGAGGGCGGCAGGGCCACCGCGGGGATCGGCACCGGCGGCTTGTCCAGCGGCGGCGCCGCCAGCGGCAGCACGGCGCCCAGGTCGGGCGGCGGCAGCTTGAGCGTGATCTCCGCCCTCGCGGGCCCCGCGAAGGCCAGCAGCGCCACGCCGAGGAGGAGGGCGCGGCCTCTCACGGCTTGGCTCCGCCCGAGGCGGCCTTGGGGTCGTCCGCGGACTTGGGCGCGGACTTCGGCGCTGGCTTGGGCGCGGGCTTGTTCTCTGCGGCGGGCTTGAGCCGGGGCTCGATCGCCGCCAGCCGCTGCTTGGCCCAGGATTGGAGCGTCTTGTCGGGGCTCTTCGTGGCCACCTCGTCGTAGTACTTGGCGGCCTGCGCCCACTGCTTCTGCTCCTCGTGGGCGAGCCCGCTGCCGGCGAGGGCGCGGAAGTGCAGCGCCGGATCCTGGCCCGGCGCCTCCGCCGCGGTCTGGAAGGCCTGGAGCGCCGCCGTGTAGCGCCGGAGCTTGAGCTCGCTCTCCCCCAGCAGCACCAGCGCCTCGGCGCGCACCGGCTCCTCGGGGCTCTTGCTGGCAACCCGCGCGAGCCCAGCGGCGTCCTTGAAGGCGTTCTTGCCGAAGGCGGCCTGGGCCAGGTCGAGCGAGACGCGCGCAGTGAGCGCGTGCTCGGGGAATTCCTTCCTCAGCCGCGCCCACGCCGCATCGGCGTCCCGGCCGCGCCCGAGCCGCTGGGCGATCACGCCGGCGTCATACAGCGCGTCGGCGGCGGCCGGCGACTGCGCCAGGAGCCGCTTGTACTCCTCGGTGAGCTCGGCCTTCTTGCCCTGCTTGAGGTAAGTGTCCACCACGGCCCGCCGCGCGGGGCTGGCCAGCTCATGACTCGGGTAGGCGGCCACGAAGGCCCGCAGCTCGGCCACGCCCTCATCCGGGTGGCCGCCCGACAGCAGAGCCTGGCCCAGGAGATAGCGCGCGTCGGGCAGCAGGCGGTGGCCGGGATATTTGGCGGGGAAGGCGCGTAGCACCGTCGCGGCCTCGTCGGGGCGCTTGAGCTCCACCAGAGTGCGGGCCAGATAGAAGGTCGACGGCGCCGCCGCGGCATTGTCGGGATAGGCCGCGACGAGGCGGCGGAAACCCTCCGCCGCCTGCTCGCGCCGCTTGAGCTCGAGATTGGCCCAGGCGAGACCATAGACGGCGTCCGGCGCCAGCGGGGAGGCCGGCTCCGCCGAGGCGACCTTGTCATAAAGGTTGCGCGCCTCGGTGTAGCGCTTCATGCGGAAGAGCGTCTCGGCCTCCCAGAAGCGCGACTCTTCGGGCCGGCCGGGCGGTGGCGAGAACGACTCGGCCTTCTTGAAGGCCTGAAGCGCCGGCTCGTAGGCGCCCTCGGAGAAGCGGGCCTTGCCGAGCAGGAGGCTCGCCTCGCCCAGCCGCTTGTCGCGCGGGTGGCGCTCGATGAGCCGCTCGAGCATGCGGCGGGAGAGCGCGTAAAGGCCATCCTGGAAGGCCGAGTCGCCCACGGTCCAGAGCCGGTCGGCTTCGTCCATTGCCCACGCTGGCGCTGGGGCCCAGGCCGGCGCCGGGGCCCAGGTCGCGGACGGCAACCGCCACGGGATGACCGACAGGAGCAGGAAGAGCGAGGCCAACAGGACGCGATTCCGCCTCATACGCGTACGCCCACGCTACCACGAAACTTCCGGCGCTACCGTATCCGGCGGGGCGCCCGCCGGAACGAGGCTATCCAGCCTGCCGGCGGGACAGCTCGGGCTCGAGGAGCGACGCGGCGATCGCCAGCGTGCGGCTCTCGTCGAGACCGAATCCCTGCGCGTCGCCCTCCCAGAGATCGAGCCAGACAACGCCGCGATCGGTCCGAAGCCTGAGGCGCCCCCCGCCCTCGGGGAGCCGGACGCCCCGGGCACCGAACCGAACCCTCGCCTCGTCGGAAGGAAGCAGGGTATCGGAGTTCAGCTGCGTCTCCGGGATTGAGGCCGGCGCCGCACCGGCGGGCGCCGCGGCCAGGATGCGGTCGCCCGCGTCCCGCAGGACCATCGCGCTGAGCCCGAAGCTGCGCTTCAGATCGCCCAGCATCCCGTCGAGCGGCGTTCCGTCCCTGAGCTGCCCAACCAGCCTCTTCAAGACGTCCAGCTCCTTGGCCCCGCGGCCGGCGACCTCGGACCAGCGCGCCCGGCGCTTGCCGAACGCCGCGGCGATGAATCCGCACGCGGCCAGCGCAAAGAAGGCGACGATGTCATCCGTCTTGTCGATGGTCAGCCTCAGATACGGCTCCGTGAGGAAGAAGTTGAGGCTCATCGCCGACACGACCGCCGTCACCAAGGCGGCAGCCCGGCCGCCGAGCTCGGCCACGATGATCGTGAAGGCCAGGAACACGAAGGCAAGGTTCGACGCCGAAGTGAGCGTGCGCAGCGGGATCAGCGCGATGCCGAGCGCCATCGATCCGATAACCCCGGTCACGATCCACACCTGGATCTCATCCATTCGCTTCATGACTGATCCTCCTCCCGCGTAGAGGCGCCGCTGAGCTCTGATCGCTGACTCTAAGTAGGCGCCGCTGGAGAGTCAAGACGCCGGCAGGCCCTCCCTCCCACCCGAACTCTCCCGCCTGGCCGTATAAGAGGTAGCGGGAGAGCGCAGCAGAATCGCTTGACAGATCCCAAGTAGTGTCCTAGTCTAGTAGGCCATTAAGGCCAGCGTTCTTTAGGATTGTCCTAGGACACTAGGCCGCTGCGGTGAACGGTCGGGGGGCCCCGCCGGAGAGGCGGCGCCCGGGGAGAGAGCCATGAACGTGTACCTGGACGAACAACTGGTCAGAGAGCGGCTGGACGAGGCTCGGGCGTACGCCGCCCGCCAGGCCCTGATCCGCAGCCTCCGTCCGGTCCGCCGCCCGGTGCGCGTGATCGTGGGTGTCGCCCTGATCAAGATCGGCCATTGGGTGGCCGGTCAGGCCCCGAAGGCGTTCCCCAAGCGAAGCACCGAACCAGGCCGAGTTACGGCCTGACGAAAGGAGCCGCACGTGGCGCGCGAGTCCTCCCGCATCGCCCCGCCGTCGGGGCTGAGGGTCAACCGGCAGAGCGCGGTCCCGGTCCACGTGCAGCTCCAGGCCCAGATCCGCCACCTGATCAGCACCGGCAGCTTCAAGCCGGGCATGCAGCTGCCCACGGTGCGCCAGCTGGCGGGCTTTCTCAGGATCAACCGCAACACGGTGGCGCGGGCCCTGTCCGATCTCTACGCGGACGGCTATCTGGAGAGTCAGCAGGGCCGCGGCACCTATGTGGCCAGCCGGCCGCCCGCCCGCGAGGGGCGGGCGGCCGCCAGCCTCGAGCGGCTGGCCCAGGAGGCGCTCGGGCGCGCCCGGCGGATCGGGTTCACCCAGGAGGAGCTGGTGGCGACCCTGGCGGCCCTGGCGCCGCAGCCCCGCGTGGGCAAGTCCGCCCGCACCCCGGCCATCCTGGTCGAGTGCAACGGAGCGGAGCTCGCCCGCTACGGCGAGCAGATCGAGGCGGAGCTGCCGCTCAAGCTCGAGCGCATGTTGGTCGAGGAGTTCGAGGCCCGGGCCGCGCGCGAGCCGGGCTTCCTCAAGCGGCACAAGCTCGTCGTGACGACCTTCTTCCACATCCACGAGGTGCGGGGCGCCATCGCGGACGATGGGCCGCCGGCCGTGGCCCTGCTGTCGGAGGCGAATATCTCGGTGCTGCTCCGCCTCACGGAGCTTCCCGAGGGGACCACCGTGGGGCTGGTGTGCTCAACGCCCAAGGGCAGCCAGAACCTCCTCCGCTCGGTGCAGTCGGCCGGCCTCACCCATCTCACGCCCGTGCTGGCCTCGACCGACGACCCGTGGTCGATCAGCCGGATGCTCGAGCAGACGCGCATCGTGGTCTGCTCCGAGCAGGCCATGCCGCGCCTCGGCGGCACCCTGCCGCCCGACGTCGAGGTGATCTTCTCCCACCGGGTGCTCGAGCCCGGCAGCATCGAGATGCTGCGCGACATGATCGTCCGGCTCGAAGGCGAGCGCCCATGACCGCGCGCGCCCTCGTCTCCGACCCGAAGCCGGGCGCCCCGCCGAGCCGGTGAGCCGGCCGGCCGTCTGCGTCTTCGACCTCGACCACACCCTCGTCAGCTCGCCGCTCGATCTGCGCGCGGTGGCGCGCGAGATGGAGGCCTTCATCCGCGGCCGCGGCATTCCCCTCCCTGAGCGCGAGCTGCGCTGGTCGGCGCCCGAGCTGCTCGCCGTGGTGCGCCGCGAGGCCGCCGAGCTCGAGCCCGAGATCATCCGCATCCCGGTCGCCCACGAGCGGCGCGCCATGGAGCAGGCCACGCTCGAGCCCTTCGCGCGCGAGGCCCTGACCGCCATGAAGGCGCTCGGCTTCGCCACTGCCCTCTGGACCAACAACGACCGCGTGGTCGCCGACTTCGTGCTCGAGCGCTTCGCCCTGCTGGACCATCTCGACCTAGTCGTCACGCGCGACGACGTCGTGCACCTCAAGCCCGATCCCGACGGCCTGCGCGTGGTGCGCGCGCGCTGGCCCGAGGCCGAGCGCGTCGTGGTGGTGGGCGACTCCTGGGTGGACGGGGTCGCCGCCACGGCCGGCGGCGCGCCCTTCATCGCCTACCGGGGTGACGTGGCTGAACTCGAGCGCCGCGGCGTCGCCATCACCGCCCACATCTCTTCGCTCCTCGACCTGCCCGCCGCGCTGGCCTGACGCGGCTCAGTCGGCGCAGCAGGTGCGGCCGGTCAGCGCCTGCCAGCCCTCCCACGCGATCAACGGCACCATGCCGAGCGCCGCCACGGGGTCGGCCCACCACCAGCCGAGCCAGGCGTTCAGGCCGAGCCCGACCAGCAGGATCGCGGAGAGCCAGGCGCAGATCTCGGTCTGCCGCGTCTCGGCCTCGAGCGCGGCGCTGTTGAGCCGGCGGGCGATACGCCGCTTGAAATGCGCCAGGGCAGGCATGGCCCCGAGCGAGAGCGCGGCGAGCACGATCCCCACGATGGAGCGCTCCGGCGCGTGGCCCGCCCACAGCCCCTCGACGGCCTCGGAGAGCACGTAGGCAGCCAGCAGAAGAAAGCAGGCGCCGATGATCCGGAGGGTGCGGCGCTCGGCCCGCTCGCGGCGCTCCCGATCGGGGTCACGCGCGAGCCGCCACACCGCCGCCAGGCTCGACGCCACCTCGATTGCCGAGTCGAACCCGAAGCCCACCAAGGCAATGCTGCCGGCCAGGAAGCCCGCGCCGAGAGCCACCGCGCACTCGGCCGAGTTCCACGCGATGGTCAGGTACTGGAGCCGGCGGCCCGCGCGGGCGGCCCGGACTCGCTGCTCAGCGGCGCTGAGGGACCCGACTCCGGCGGCGTCCATGACGTCCCCTATCATGCCAGACGGGTATAATCTCCGCGTGGACCTGTTCGACACACCCGCGCCGTCCAAGAACCCGCCGCCGGCCCCGCTGGCCGATCGCATCCGGCCCACGACGCTCGACGAGATCGTGGGCCAGGAACACCTGATCGGCCAGGGCAAGGTGCTGCGCCGCGCCCTCGAGGACGGCGCGCTGCACTCCATGATCCTGTGGGGGCCGCCGGGCACGGGCAAGACCACGCTGGCCCGGCTCATGGCGGATGTGGCGGGGGCGCGCTTCGTGTCCTTCTCGGCCGTGCTGGCCGGCGTCAAGGAGATCCGCCAGGTGATGGCCGAGGCGGAGGCCGAGGGCGGCCGCAGCGGCCGGCGGACCATTCTCTTCCTGGACGAGATTCACCGCTTCAACAAGGCCCAGCAGGACGCCTTCCTGCCCTATGTCGAGAAGGGCAGCATCATCCTGGTCGGCGCCACGACGGAGAACCCCTCGTTCGAGGTCAACGCGGCGCTGCTCTCGCGCTGCCGCGTCTACGTGCTCCAGCCGCTCGCCGAGGCCGACCTCGTCGCCATCCTGGAGCGCGCCCTGACGGATAAAGACCGCGGGCTCGGCGCCACGGGCGCGGCGGCCGATCCCGACGCGCTCGCCCTCATCGCCCGGCTCAGCGACGGTGATGCGCGCAACGCGCTCAACATCCTCGAGCTGGCGGTGCAGCTCGACTCCCTGAAGGGGGCGGGGCGCGTCACCGAGGCCGCCATCCGCGAGGCCGTCCAGAAGAAGGCGCTGCTCTACGACAAGTCCGGCGAGCAGCACTACAACCTGATCTCGGCGCTCCACAAGTCGCTGCGCGACTCCGACCCGGACGGCGCGCTCTACTGGCTGGGGCGAATGCTCGAGGCGGGGGAAGACCCGCTCTACCTGGCGCGGCGGCTCGTGCGCTTCGCCTCGGAGGACGTGGGCAACGCCGACCCGCTGGCCCTCCGCCTCACCCTCGACGCCAAGGAGGCCTACCACTTCCTGGGCACGCCCGAAGGTGAGCTGGCCCTCGCGCAGGCGGTCTGCTATCTGGCGCTCGCTCCGAAGTCGAACGCGGTCTACGCCGCCTGGGGCCAGGTCCTGCACGACATCAAGGAGAAGCCCGCCGAGCCCGTGCCGCTGCATCTGCGCAATGCGCCGACGGGGCTCATGGCCGATCTCGGCTACGGCAAGGGCTACCAGTACGCCCACGACGCCCCCGACGCCCAGGTCCACCAGGAGCATCTGCCCGAGGCGCTCCGGGGCCGCACGTACTACCGCCCCACCGACCGCGGAGCGGAGAAGGAGCTCGCCGACCGGCTGAACAAATGGAGAGCGTGGCGGGACAAGCAGAGACGCGCGTGAGCGATCGCGCGTGGCTCGCCGCCGTCTGCCTCTCCGAGCTCGGGACGCTCCTGGTCTTCTCCAACTTTCCCGCGCTGCTGCCCATCCTCACGGGCGAGTGGAATCTCTCCAACACCGAGGCCGGCCTCATCATCGCGTTCTACCAGGTGGGCTATATCGGCGCCGTCGCCATCCTCGCCACGCTGACGGACTACATGCCGCCGCGCCGCATCTATCTGGCGAGCGCGGCGTGGGCGGGGCTGGGGAGCCTCGCCTTCGCCTACTGGGCCGGGGGCTTCCTCTCGGCGCTCGTCCTGCGCGGGATCGTCGGCCTCGGCCTGGCCGGCACCTACATGCCGGGGATGCGCATGGTCGCCGAGCGCTTCGCCCGGGGCGGACGCGGCTTCGCCATGGGCTGCTATATCGGCGCCTTCACCATCGGCACCTCGGTGTCGCTGCTGCTCACGGGCTGGGCCAACGGCCTCTGGGGCTGGCGCTGGGCGTTCGCCGTCACCGCGCTCGGCCCCCTGGCGGCGGGAGTGATCGGCTGGTTCGTCCTGCCCCAGGGCATGGCCCGGACCAGTGCGCCCGCAAACCCTCGCGCCGCGCGGCTCGGACCCGTGCTGCGAAATCGTACGGCGCTGCGCCTCATCGTCGCCTATGGCGCCCACACGTTTGAGTTGATGGGCATGCGCGGCTGGATCGTGCCCTTCTTCACCGCGAGCCTGGTCGCGGCGGGCGCGGGGCTGACGGACGCGACGCAGCGGGCCGGCTACGCCGCCTCCGCCGTGCTCGCCATCGGCGCCCTGCCCCATCCGTTCTCGGGGCTGCTCTCCGACCGGCTCGGGCGCGCCCGGCCCATCAGCACGTTCATGCTGCTCTCGGCCGCCTGCTCGCTCGGCATCGGCTGGGCGCTTCACTGGCCCTTCGCCGGGTTGGTCGCGCTGGGGCTGGTCTATGGCGTGCTCGTGACGGCCGAGTCGGCCATCATCTCGACGGGCATCGCGGATGCGGCCGAGCCCGCCTACCTCGGCCGGACCATGGCGCTGCAATCCACCGTGGGCTTCACTCTGGGCGCCCTCGGCCCCGCGGCCTTCGGCGTCATGCTCGACTGGGCGCCCCGGCTCGGCGCGTCCGCCGACGCGCGCTGGATCTGGGCCTTCGGTCTGCTTGGCGTGATCGTGCTGGCAGGTCCGCTCGCGGTGGGCTTTCAGGAATTCTCGCGGCGGGCCGAGCGAGTCTGATACAACCAAAACATGGCGAAGAAGCTGCGCGTGGGCGTGATCTTCGGCGGGCGGTCGGGGGAGCACGAGGTGTCTCTCGCCGGCGCCGCCTCCGTCATGGCCGCGATCGACCGCTCGCGCTTCGACCTGGTGCCCATCGGTATCGGCACGGACGGGCGCTGGCTGGTCGGGGGTGACCCGCTCCGGGCGCTCGCCCAAGAGGCCGCGCGCCGGGCCCTGCCCGAAGCGGGCCCCGAGGCCCAGACCAAGCGGGAGCTGCTCGAGCGCGCGGCCGCCACCGAGACCGGCTCCGCGTTGGTGCGCATGGAGACCTCAGAAGGGCTGCCAGCCGGGCTCAGTCAACGGCTCGACGTGGTGCTGATCATGCTCCACGGCCCCCAGGGCGAAGACGGCACGATCCAGGGACTGCTCGAGCTGGCCGGGCTGCCCTACACGGGCGCCGGCGTGCTGGCCTCCGCCGTGGGCATGGACAAGGGCGCCATGAAAGACATGTTCCGCGCCCACGGCCTGCCGGTGGTCGAGTACCTCGTGGTCGGGCGCGCGGACTGGCGGCATGATGCCGGCGCCGCCGCCCGCGCCGCGGCCGAGCGGATCGGCTTCCCCTGTTTCGTCAAGCCCGCCAACCTGGGCTCGAGCGTGGGCATCAGCAAGGTCAAGTCGGCCGAGGAACTCCCCGCGGCGCTCGCCCTGGCGCTGGGCCATGACCGCCGTGCGCTCGTCGAGCGCGCCGTGCAGGGGCGCGAGGTCGAGGTGGCCGTGCTGGGCAATGACGCGCCGATGGCCTCGGTGCCCGGCGAGGTCTGCTACCCGGGCGAGTGGTACGACTACGAAACCAAGTACGCGGCGGGCCAGACGACCTTCACGGTGCCGGCCTCGCTGCCCGCCGAGACCACGGAGCTGGTGCGCTCGCTGGCCATCCGTGCCTTCCAGGCCATCGACTGCGCCGGCATGGCGCGCGTCGACTTCTTCATCGAGGGCGGGCGCGTGCTGGTCAACGAGATCAACACCATCCCGGGCTTCACCGCGACCAGCGCCTACCCGCGCCTCTGGGAGGCCTCGGGCATCGCCTACCCCGAGCTGATCGCCCGCCTCATCGACCTGGCTCTCGAGAAGCGCTAGTCCCGGACACCCATGAGAGTCGTCATCGCCGGCGGCGGGACGGGTGGGCACACGAGCGCCGGGCTGGCGGTGGCCGCGGCGCTGCGCGCGGCCCAGGTAGACGTGCACTGGATCGGCAGCCGCCACGGCATCGAGGCCAGGCGCGTGCCCGAGGCGGGGCTGCCCTTCCACGCGATCCCGGTCGGCAAGCTGCGCCGCTACTGGGACTGGCAGAACGTGCCGGACCTGGCCGTCCGCGCCCCGGTCGGAGTGGCGCGCGCCTGGCGGCTGCTCAGGCGGCTCAGGCCGGCCCTGCTCTTCGCCACCGGCGGCTTCGTGGCCCTGCCGCCGGCCCTGGCGGCCCGCGCGCTCTCGATCCCCATCGTGGTCCACGAGCAGACGGCCGTGCCTGGCCTGGCCAACCGCATCGCGGGGCGCTTTGCCCGGCGCATCGCCCTCACCTTCCCGCTGGTGACCGCCGACTTCCCGCGGGGGCGCACCGTGCTCACGGGCAATCCGCTGCGCCCCGAGCTGCGCGGGGGCTCCCGCGAGGCGGCCTGCCGCCGCTTCGGCCTGGATCCGGCCGCGCCCATCGTCTACGTCACGGGCGGCGCCCAGGGCGCCCACCGGATCAACCGCACCGTGGGGGACGCCCTGGCGGCCCTGCTCGAGCTGACCCAGCTCGTCCACCAGTGCGGCGACAACGCCAAGACCGGCGATCACGCGTGGCTGGATGAGCGGGCCCGGGCGCTGCCCGAGCCGCTCAGGCGCCGCTACGTGCTCATCCCCTACGTGGGCCCCGAGCTGAGCGACATCTACGCGGCGGCGGATCTGGTCATCGGCCGGAGCGGCGCGGGCACGGTCAACGAGTGCTGCCAGCTCGGGCGGCCGGCCGTCTTCATTCCGCTGCCGGGCGCCAGCGGGGACGAGCAGACGGCCAATGCGCGGCTGGTGGAGGCCGTCGGCGGCGCGGTCCTCTATCCCCAGGTGACCTTGACGCCGGCGGGGCTGATCGGGGCGGTGAGGAAACTGCTCGCGGATGCGCCGGAGCTCCGGGCGATGGGCGAGCGGGCGCGCAGCCTGGCCGTGCCCGACGCGGCCGAGCGGATCGCCCGGCTCATCTTCGAAGTGGCCGGAGCCGGATCCTGAATCGCGCCAGATCGAGCCGCAGCGGGCACTCGGCGCAGCGCGGGACAGTTCGACAGTAGCGCTTGCCCACCGCCACCAGAAGCGCGTGGTATTCGTTGAAGAGCCGCGGGTCGCGCGGCAGGCGCGCCTCGAGCCAGGCGCGCAGCTCCTCGTAGCCCAGCCCCGGCCGGATCACGCGGTGGCGGGCGAGCACCCGGCGGGCGTAG
>JBGPZD010000040.1:0-21014 GCA_041493605.1 Methylomirabilia bacterium | reverse complement strand
GTCCTGCGTCGCGATGATGATGAAGTCGCCCTTGCCCCAGGCCGCGTAGCCCGCCGCGCTCTCGTGGGTCTTGAGCGTGCCGCGGATGCCGACCTTCCGGAGCTGGGCCACAACGAGCTGGGCGCGGTCCACGTAGTTGCCGACCGAGCGCACCGCCACCTCGATGTCGAGCCCGTTCGGGTAGTGCTTGTCCACCAGCCGCTTCGCCTCGGCCAGATCCTGGTCCTTAGGTTGGCGGCAGCCCGGCATCTTGCTGACCTCCTCCAGCGGCAGCGCGAAGTCACCGAGGAGCTTCGGGTCGAGAATGGCGCAAGGCACGCCGGCCCCCTCCAGCGACTTGGCCACCAGCTCCTGGCGGTCGATCGCGAGGTTCGCCGCGCGACGCAGGTCCGGATTGTTGAACGGCGGCTTCGCCGCGTTCAGATAGATGAGGAAGATGGTGTTGATGGACGTCTGGAAGATGTCCACGTCGTTCCGGGCATTGCGGAGCTCGTCGGCCTGAGTCTTGCGCATTGGCGGCCAGGCGTCCCAGAGCATGATCTTGCCGGCCTTCGCGGCGGCGACCTGCGTCGGCCCCGCCGTCAGGATGAACTGCTTGACCCCGTCGAGGTACGGCAGCCCGGGGATGAAGTAATTCGGGTTCCGCTCCCACTCGATCACGCTGCCCCGCTCGTACTTCTTGAACTTGAACGGACCCGTGCCGATCTGGGCCTCCGCCGCGTTGAGATCGCCGTACTTGGCGAGCACGTGCTTGGCGGCGATCCGGCACCACGCCGAGGCGATCGAGGGCAGGAACGGCGCGGCCGCGAACTTGAGCTGGAACGTCACCGTGTTCGGGTCCACCGCTTCCACGCTCGCCACGATCGGCTTGAGCGAGGCGCCGCACTTGGGGCTCTTGAAGTCCGGGTTGAGGATGCGGTCGAAGGTCGCCTTGACGTCGGCCGAGCTGAAGGGCTGGCCGTCGTGCCACTTGACGCCCTTGCGGAGGTGGAAGGTGTGGGTCTTGCCGTCGGGCGAGACGGTCCAGCGCTCGGCCAGGTCCCCGATGACCTTGGTCGGCTCCTCGGGGTCGTAGTGCAGGAGCCCGCTGTAGACGCCCGCCGTGGCCTGCTGGACGACGAGCGGCGACTCGGTGTGGACGTCGAGGCGCCCGGGGTCGCCGTAGTCGAACCAGTTGAGGATTCCGCCCTGGCGCGGCTTTTCCTGGGCGGACGCGGTGGTGGCGAGAAGGAGCGAGACCGCCAGGATGCGGGCGATTCGTGACACGGTCATGATTGCCTCCGTTGGCCGCGCCTACCCGAGGCCCCCGCGCAGGCGCGGGTCGGTGAGGTCGCGGATCGAGTCGCCGAACAGGTTGAGTCCGAACACGGCCAGGCTGATGGCCAGGCCAGGAAAGAATACCATCCAGGGCGCCGTCTCGAGCGCCTGGATTCCGGCCGTCAGCATCCCGCCCCAGGAGGGCTCGTCGGGCGGCGCGCCGGCGCCGATGAAGGACAGCGACGCCTCCACCACGATGGCGTAGGACACGTTCGTCGTCATCAGCACAATGTAGCTCGCGAGGCAGTTGGGGATCAGGTGGTGGCGGATGATGCGCCAGTGCGTGCAGCCCGACGCGCGCGCCGCCTCGATGTAGGGCGTGGCCACCACGCCGAGCGCCACGGAGCGCACCGTCCGCGCGGCCGTGGGCGTCAAGAGGATCGTCAGCGCCAGGATCACGTTGGTCACGGACTGGCCGAGCGCCGCCATCAGCGACAGCGCCAGGATGATGGGCGGCAGCGCCATGAGGCTGTCCACCACCCGCTGGCTTCCGGCGTCCGCCGCTCCGCCGAAGTACGCGGTGGCCGCGCCCCACAGCGAGCCCAGCGTGATGCCGAACACCACCGAGGCCAGCCCCACATAGAGCGACAGCCGCGCGCCCCAGATCACCCGGCTCAGCACGTCGCGCCCGACCTGGTCCGTCCCCATGGGGAACTCCGCGCTCGGCGCGATATAGGGCGCGAAGCCCGTCTCCTTGGGGCCGTGGGGGGCGAGCCGCGGCGCCAGGACGGCGACGGCGACCAGCGCCAGCACCACCACGGCTCCGGCGGCGCCGAGCGGCTGGCGGACGACGAGGCGGCCGAGGGCGGCGAGCATCTCAGGCGTACCGGATCCGCGGGTCGAGCCAGGCGTAGAGGAGATCCACGACCAGGTTCACTAAGAGAAAGACCAGCGCCATCACGAAGATCATGGCCTGCACGGTCGGGTAGTCGCGCTGCGACACCGCCTGCACCAGCGCCGTGCCCATGCCGGGCACGACGAAGATGATCTCCATGATGACGACGCCGCCCAGGAGCCGCCCGCCCCACCAGCCGATGAAGGTGACGACGGGCAGGAGCGCGTTCTTGAGCGCATGGCGGTACACCACCGCGCCCTCGCCCAGGCCCTTGGCGCGCGCCGTCCGCACGTAGTCGTCGCGGATCACCTCCAGCATCTGCGAGCGCGTGAGCCGCGTGATGGGCGCGCTGATGTAGTACGCCTGGCAGAGGGCCGGCCAGATGAGCTGCTTGAGGTTTTCGGCCGGATCCTCCGTGAAGGCCACGAATTCGAGCGGCGGGATCCAGCGGAAGAGCCGCACGAGGCCGTAGAGGATCAACGCGCCGGTCACGAAGAGCGGCAGGCTCAGCCCGCTGAGGCTCAGGACGCGCGCGGCGTAGTCGAGCCAGCCGTTCTGCCGCACGGCCGAGACCACCCCGAGCGGAATGGCCCAGATCACGGCGAGGGCCAAGGTCAGGCCCGCCAGCTCCAGCGAGCGCGGGAAGCGCTCGATCAGGATGTCCCGCACGGGCCGCCGCTGGGTGTAGGACTGGCCGAAGTCGCCCCGCGCGGCCGCGGCCATCCACGCCAGGTACTGGACCGCCACCGGGCGGTCGAGCCCCAGCTCGGCGCGGATCTGCTGGATCTGCTTCTTCTGGATGGTGCTCGACTCCGAGCCCGTCTGGTAGACGAGGATCTCGGCGATGTCCCCGGGGACGAGCCGCATCAGGACGAAGACGAGCAGCGAGGCCCCGAGCAGCGTGGGCACGAAGAGGACCAGCCGCCGGATGACGTACTGGCGCATCCGGTCAGACGAACTTCGGCATGATCAGGCGGGGGAAGAAGAGGATCGCGTCGGGGAAGAAAATGACGAACCCGAGCATGACCAGCATCGCGATCAAGAGAATTCCGACATCCCGGATGCACTCCACCACCTTGATCCGCCCGATGGTGCACGAGATGAGCAGGCACAGGCCGTAGGGCGGCGTGACGAGGCCGAACGCCAGCGACACCACCCCGATGATGGCGAAATGCACGGGGTGCATGTGGACCTTCTGGGCCAGCGGCAGCATCAGGTTTCCGAAGATGATCATCGCCGGAATGGCGTCGATAAAGCAGCCGACGACCAGGAACACGCCGGCCACGATGAGGCCGACCGCGGTCACGCTGGTGGCGTACGGCGCAAGCATGTTCATGATCGCCGTCGGGATCCGGTAGAACGCCAGCAGCCACCCGAAGGCGGAGGCCGTGCCGATGCAGAAGAGCGAGATGGACGCCAGCCGCGCCGTCTCGTAGAACACGCGCGGCAGCGCCGCGTACCCGATCGAGCGGTACACCAGCAGGCCGATCACCAGCGTGTAGAGCACCGCCAGGACGGACGCCTCGGTGGGCGTCGCGACCCCGAAGACGACCCCGCCGACGACGATCCCCGGGGCAAACAGCGCGAACGCCGCGCGACCGAGCGTGCGGAAGAACTCTCGCACCGAGGCCCGCGTATAGACCGGGTAGCCGCGGCGCCGGGCGTAGATCCACACGCAGAACATCAGCGACAGCCCGATCATGATCCCGGGGAGGAACCCCGCCAGGAACAGCGCCCCGATGGAGACGGACATGATCCCTCCCCAAACGACCATGAGGATGCTGGGAGGGATGATGACGCCGATCACCGATGAGCACGCGATCAGCGCCACGGTGAAGCTGCTGTCGTATCCCTGCTTCTTCATCGCCGGGATGAGGAGCGACCCGATGCCCGCCGCCTCGGCGGTGGACGAGCCGGAGATCCCGGCGAAGATCATGCTGACGACCACCCCGACGTGCCCCAGCCCTCCGCGGAAGTGCCCGACCATGGACCGGGACAGATCCACGAGCCGCTGGGTGATGCCGGAGGAATTCATCAGGTTGGCGGCCAGAATGAAGAACGGCACCGCCAGCAGGACGAACGAGTTGTAGGACTTGTGCATCTCGGTGAGCAAGAGGACGGGCGAGAGCCGGTCGTCCAGGTAGAAGACCGGCACGCAGGCGATCCCGAGGGCGAACGCGACCGGCACGCGGACCACGATCAGGATCGCGAAGATCACCATCATCAGCGTGCCGATCTCGCCCGACGTCACCGCGGCCTCCGGACGATGACGGTGAGGGCGGCGAAGGCCCGCTCGGCGATGAAGACGACCCAGGTGACTCCGGCCAGGGGAAACGCCAGGTGCATCGTCACCATGTTGATGCCCGTCAGCTCGGAGGTCTGGCCGTAGCCGAATACGGCATAGCCCCAGCCATACACGACGAACACGGCGGCGATCACGAGGATGGCGCAGTCGACGACCAGCTCGCTGATCGCCTGCCAGCGGGGGCTCGTCGGCTTCGGCAGAATATCCACGTCGAAATGCGTCCGCTCGCGGACGGCGATCGTCGCGCCGATCATGATGATCCAGATGAAGAGGAACCGCGCCGCCTCCTCCGTCCAGATGTAGCGCGGGATGAGCTCCGTGTACCGGGCCAGAATCTGGAGCGTCACGGGGATGACCAGCAGGAAGATCAAGACTGTGAGGACGAGCTGCAGGAATCGGAAGTACGCGTCGATGACGCTCTTCATTGCGCCGGCATCCTGGGAGGAGTGACGCGAAGGCGGGTCCCCGGAGTTTCCGCCCGGAGACCCGCCTGTACGCCCGCCGCAGTTGGGGGGTCTACCTCACCGCGTTGATGGCCGCCAGGACTTTGTCCGCCTCGATCTCCCTGGCGAACGATTCCTTCACCGGGGCGGCCAGCTCGAGGAGCTTGGCGCGGTCGGCGAAGGGGTGGACGCGGATCTTTCCCTCGGTCTTCAGCTTTTCCAAAATCTTGTCGTCCTCTCGACGCTCCCACTGCCGGCCCCAGGTCGCGCCATCCGTCCCGGCCTTGAGGATGGCCTCCTGCAGATCCTTCGGCAGCTTGCGGAACGTCTTCCCGCTGAAGCAGAGGGGCCGGATGGTGATGGCGTGCTGGGTCTGCGAGATGTCGCCGGCCACCTCGTGCCACTTCATCTGCGACCAGCCGGGGGCCTCATTCTCGCCCGCCTGGATGACGTTGGTCTGGATGGCGTTATACACCTCGTCATAGGCGATGACGGTCGGCGCGGCGGTGATCGCCTGGAACATGCGCGTCTGGATCGGCGCCCCCATGACGCGGATGTTCAGCCCCTTGAGCTCCGCCATGTTGCGTACGGGCTTGTTGGCCACGACGTTGCGCACGCCGCCGCCCGCGTACCCGATCAGCATCACGTCCGCCTTCTTGAGGACGTCGTCCGCGATCGGCTTCAGCGCGGCGCCGCTCGACAGCACCTTGTTCCAGTGGTCGATGTCCCGGAAGAGGAACGGCATGTCCATGATGGTGGCTGCCTTCGAGAACGTAGCCATGTGCGAGGGGGCGACGATGGCGTAGTCCACGGAGAGGCCCTGGCTCATGTAGGAGAAGTAATCCTTCTCCAGGCCGAGCTCCCGGTTGCGATGCAGGACGAAGGTCACCGGCTTCCCGTAATACTTCTGAACCTGCTCAGCGAACTTGAGCATGGTCTGGTTGTAGGAGTGGGTGTCGTCGAACTGGCTGGCCCCCCGCAGGGTGATCGTCTGCGCCAGCGCCGGCGACCCCACCCCGACGGCGAGGGCGAGCGCAGCCACGAAAGCAGAGACTCGTTTTAGGCTCGTCAAGGTCATGTCGCGTTCCTCCTGTAATCGGCGGGAACGGCACGGCGGCCCGCGCCGCCAGGTCCCCGGGGTCACACGCCTCTCGGTTGAAGGTCCCGTCCCTGGTGATGGGCTCGCCATTTCTGCCACACCCGGGTGGGTTCGTCAAGCGGCGATCCGCCCCGCCGCCCTCCGGCCGCGGCTCGACGACCCGCTTGAACTCGCCGAACGCCTGGTCCACCATCCAGGGGCTGGTCACACTACCGGGGGCGGCAACATGGCTAACACGGCGAGTCAATTGTCGATCACTCCGATCCATCCCTGCTTCGGCGCCGGCATCGAGGGCGTCGATCTCGCGCTGCCGCTCGATGAACCGACCTTCAAGCGGATCTCCGACGCGTTCCAGGAATTTTCGGTGCTGGTCTTCCGTGACCAGCGGCTCACCGACGAGCAGCAGATGGCCTTCAGCCGGCGCTTCGGCGCGCTCGAAACAACCATCAAGGCCACCGGGCGCGAGAACCGCCTCCACCCGAACCTCGTCGACCTCTCGAACACCGATCCCGAGCGCGACGGCCGGCTCATGGACTGGACGGACCGTCGGATGCTCTACCAATCCGGCAACCAGCTCTGGCATACCGACAGCTCGTTCAAGCCGGTGCCGGCCATGCTGTCGCTGCTCTCGGGCCGCGAGGTGCCGCCCGAGGGCGGCGAGACGGAGTTCGCGAGCATGCGCCACGCCTACGCGACGCTGCCGGAGGAGACGCAGCGGCGCCTCGAGGGCAAGGTGGCCGTGCACAGTATCATCTACTCGCGGAGCACCATCGCCAAGGGGCTCCTCGACCCGGACGCCGAGAAGGACCTGCCCCCGGTCCGCCAAGCCCTCGTGCGCCCCAACCCGGCGAACGGGCGGAAGGCGATCTACATCGGCTCCCACGCCTGGTACATCGAGGGCCTGCCGTACGCTGAATCGCGCCGGCTGCTCGACGAGCTCCTGGTCCACACCACGCGCCCCGACTGCGTTTACCAGCACCACTGGCGGCAGTGGGACCTCGTGATGTGGGACAACCGCTGCATGCTGCACCGCGGCCGGCTATGGGATGCCGCGCGCCACCCGCGCGTCATGCGGCGGACGACGGTGGCCGGCGAGGGCCCGACGGCCGATCCACCGTTCGCCAGCCGGGCCGCCGTGTGGGACGGGATCATCGCAGAAGGGGTGGGCGTCTAGCGGCGGAGGCTTCGTCAAGACGCCGTCGCGGAGGGAAGCGTCAGAAGCGGCGGGTGACCCCGAGCCCGACAGTACGGACTGTCAATTCGGCTATGGCCTCGGCGCGGGGCTGGCGCCACCGTCGCCCACCAAGGTGAACGGCGCCCAGAAGATCGGGTGCGCATAGCTGAACACTACCTGGCTCGTCTGGGGATCCACGTAGCCGGGTCCGTCGATCACCGCATTCACAGTCTGCTTCAGCGCCTGCGCGCGACTCTGCTGCGGATCGGCCGCCTGCCGCCGGAACAGCTCCGTCGTCAGCAACTTCGCCGACGTCGTCTCCACCGGCCAATTGCTCACCAGCAGCGCCCGGGCGCCGGCGTAGAAGAACGCCCGCCCCAGTCCCGAGACCGCCTCCGAGCCCGCCCCGTTGCCAGCCGCCGTGTTGCAGGCTGAGAGCACGACCCAGTCGGCGTTGAGCCGTAGCCCGAGGATCTTCTCCATCGTCAAGAGCCCGTCTCCCTCGACCCCGGACACGCTCGGCGCCGACAACGCCAACGCCGGCTGGGTGAGGCCTTCCAGATCTCCCGGGATGAGCCCGTGGGTGGCGAAGACGACGACCCGATAGCCCGACAGATTCATTGTCCGGACGGTCTTTTCATTGGCCCGTGCCCCCAGGAACACGTCCTTGGTCAAATCCGCGTTCATCGCGAGGGCGATGCTCCGGATCTCCTCTCCAGTTTCCGGCAGGCGGGGCAGTTGAGCGAGCTGGTTTACGTCCACAGCCTCCCGTCTCGGCGACGCCCGCAGCGCGATCGAGACCCCGCGCGTGCCGATCGTCACACCGGACGCGGGCGACTCCGACTCGGCGGCCGCACGCCGAGCCTGTTCCTCGCTGAACCAGGGATCGCCGAAGCCCACGACCGGCCGGCGCGTGGGATCTCCCGGCGGCAGCGCCCGCACGGTGACGAGCGAGGCCACCGACGGCAGCACCGTCACCGCATGCGTGCGGACCAGCCACGGCACCTGGCGATAGTTTGAGAACAGCGGGCGCGCTTCCGGGCCGAGGGGAGTTCCGGCGGTGGGCAGCAGAGCGAACGGCAGCTGGCCGAGCGGCCCGTGCGGCACCACCAGGAGGCTCGTGGCCCGCTCCCACCCCGCGCGCACCGGCTCGAGCATGTTGCGGTACAGCTCGTACGCCCGTGCGACGTCGAACGGCGGGATATCCCCGAGCGCCTGCACGCTGCCTGGGTCGAGCGCCGCCCGAAGATCCGCGACCTTTCCCGCGAGCACGTCGGCGCCCAGCGGTACGACCGAGAAGGCCGTTGGCCCCGCCTGTGGGATCGCCCAGACCAAGGTCCGGCTCCCGGCGACATAGGTCGCGATGAGCGCCTCGCCGGGACGGAGCACGGCCCGCGCCTGGTCAATCGTCGGCGGCGGGGGATTCACGAGCCTGGCGTACTCGGGGAATCTCTTGGTGATCTGGTCCGCCAGCGCGAGGCGGGCCCGGCGGAGCATGTCGATCTCGCCCCGAAGGGTCCCGTTGTTCTGCGAACTCTGCTCTCCAGTGGGCAGACTCAGCGCATTGGCCAGGGTCGCCCGAAGCGCCGCCTCCCGCCGCGCCGCGTCCTGTTCCTGCCGGATCAGTTCAGCCAGCGCCGCGTCCTTGGCCGACGCCCGCGCCGCCGCCGCGCCTACCGCCCGCTGCACTGCCTGTGACCTCAAGACTTCCGCCACCCGGAACGCTTCAGCCGCCGCGTCTACGCCCGCCTTGGTCTCCAGGCTCGTGCCCCTGATATCCACGAGAAGGCCGAGATAGCTGCTGAGGACCACGTCCCGGAATGCCATCCCCGACAATTGAGCGGCTTCCTCGTCTTCGGCCGAATTCACGGCCGCAGGGTCGAGGAGCTTCGGCAGCGCAGCGGCAAACTCGGACAGGGCGCTTTCGCGATCTCCCGTGTTCCGATACCCGATCGCGACCGCACCGTGCCAATTCGCGGTCCACTTGTCGCTCTCTCCGCGGATTCGCTGACTGTTGCTCAGTCCGGCCTGGAAAATTCTCAGCGCGCCCCCCGGATCCCCGCTATTCATGAGCGCGAATCCCCAGCTCATATTGCTGCTGAAGTGCTTCTGAAAGGCAACGGGCGCACTCGAGAGTCCAACGCGAATGATCTCGAACTGCGCGAGGGCGTCCCGGGAGCGGCCCTGCGTTTGCAATGCCCTCGCCAGATTCGCGCGCGTGAACGCCATCAGGACGGAATCGGGGGGCGTGCCGATTTTCTCCCAGATCTCCACGCCCGCCCGGGCCAGCCGCTCTCCCTCCGCATAGCGTCGCTGGAGAAGCACCACATGCGTCAGGTAGTTCAGCACGATCGCTGTATCAAACGAGTACCGCCCGCGGCGGCGCATGGCCCCGAGCACGGCCCGACGAGTCTCCGCCTCGCCCTCGAGCAAGCGCCCCTGCGCGGCCAGCGTGCGGCCGAGGCGCGCAAGTCTCAAGTCGTACTCGAAGCTCGCGGCGCTGATGGGATCTGTTGCCAGCTCCGCGGCGGACTCGCGGTAGAGCGCCTCCGCTCTGACATAGTCGCCGCGGACCTCAGCCATAAACGCCCGATCGTTGCTCAACCAGGCGCTCCAGAGAGCGCGCGTTCTTGGCTGGATGTCTTTCCAGCCGTTCGATTCCATGAGCACCGTCGCCAGATCACGGAGGGCCGCTTCGGCTCCCTGGAGGTCACCTCGCCGCGTCAGCGTCCAGGCCAACCCGTGATTTGCAGTGATGAGCCACCCACGGTCGTTCGACGGGACCGCCGCCACCGCCTCACGGAAGTACTGGATCGCCTGATCCTCACTTCCGGCGGCCTCTTCGGCCCATCCCAGGTCGACCAGAATCCGGTGCTCCGGCCTGCGGGCTTTCCTGGCGTTGGCCAACGCCTGCCGTAGATCCTCGACGGCCTGCCGCAGGTGATCGGCGCGGCGGGCGGCGCGGCCCCGTTCGTAGAAGAACCGCGCGAGCGTCGCTGGATCCTTGGTCTCGGGAACTGGCTCATTCAGCGCGGTCTCCGCGGCGGCGGAAGGCGCCCGATCACCGGCTGTCTTCTCGTCGAGAATCCCCAGGATGTCACCGCTCTCTCGAGGCGGGGCCATCAGGGAGCTGCCGCTGAACGAGGCGGTCACCTTCTTCGCCTCCTCGACGGACATGGCGCTCTGGCAGCCGGCCAGAGGCGCAGCGACCAGCAAGAGCACGGCGATCAGGCGATGCTGGCTCATGAAGCGCGCTGAAAGAGAGCGGCGCCACACCGGTTGAGACCGCGCGTGGAGGGACTCATGCGCCCTTCCAGATACCTCCCTCCCGACGCCGGAGTGAACGTGAATGTCTCGCGCGCACGGAAGACCAGGCCCCCGTCGGGCTGGACGGCGGCGTGGATCCGAGCCCAGCCTCCGGGCGTCGGCCCCTGTGCGTACTGATACTGGAAGGCCTCCCATTCATAGCGGATGGCGGCGACCGACGAATCGATGTACTCGACCGTCACGCGAGTCCGCGGACAGTTACCCAGCGCCCCTTCCCACGATCCCACAAACGCGGACACCTTCGGGTCCAGCGCCTGGTCCCGGACGCCTCGCTTCCAGAATCGGACGAACCTTCGGCCGCCGGGCGAGTGCGGATTGACGAAGCCGTCCATCCGCAGCGCCGTGACCTTCCAGATCTCGAGGGCCGGCACGTCCTGTTCCGGGTATCGAACCTGGAGGCGGTAGGGGTCGTACGACTTCATGCTGATCGACACCGGCTTGGAGCCAGTCCCGGTGGGTCCGTACTGCGCCTTGAAGAAGATCTTCGCGCCCGCCGCCGTCTCGACCTCGCCGACCTCCAGCGCTACGGGGACCGAATCGCGCCCACTGAGGATCCCCTCCCACGAACCGCGCAGCCACGCCTCAGGCGACCGCTCGTCCTGCCGCGCCGGTCTTAGCTCGAGCCAGCCCGTGACGCTGCCATCCTTCAGCTTGTTGGAGAACCTCAAGACATGCTCTCCGCCCTTCTCATGGAGAGTCACCGTGCCCACCCACGATGGGTTCTCGTACATCAGAACCCCGCCAACGAGGTACAGCCCCGCCCGGAACCGGGTCCCCACCGGACCCAGGAGGGGCGCGAAGCCCTCAGCCGATCCGTCCTCCTTTACGGTCAATTCAACCGGCCCACTGCCGGGCCGGTCACTCCTCGAACCCAAACCCTCCCAGACTCCCGCGACATTCCTGATGTCGGTGACCGGAATCGACGGCAGTCCCGGCGATCCGCCGCTGAGAGGCGTAACGGTCTGCTCGGGCTCCGCTCCGGGGACTGCGCTTTGGCAGGCGGACAGAAGCATCGCCAGGAGGACGACCCTCATGAAGGCCGGCGCGGGACGGTCGGGAACCCGAAGGCCCACCGTGCGGTAGGTCAGGCACCCCCGTGACAGGAGCAGACACGGATAACGAGACTTCACAACCGTGCCCGGACTCTAGTGCAACCGGCTCACCGTGTCAATCGTCCGGCGCAGAGCAAATCGGGCGCTCCCGATGCTCCAGGAGCGCCCGATGGTCAATGGTGGGCCGTGGAGGACTCGAACCTCCGACCCGCTGATTAAGAGACCCGCTCAGACGTCGGCTCCCTCCTAGGCGCCTGCGAACAGGCTCTTCTTGATGATGGCGTGGACGCCCCAGTTGCCGTCCACTACCTGCGTCACGCCGAAGTCCACCGCCACGGAGCACAGCGAGATGGCCTCGTCCTCGCTGAGACCTTTGGTGGTCATCAGGAAATGCCGCATCTTGCGGAAGGCATCGCGCATCGCCAGGTCGATCGACGACTTCTGATAGATCTCGCTCTGGGCCTTCGGCCCGAGATCGCTCAAGTAATTCGGATAGCTGAACCCGTGGAGCACCCACTCGTCCTGGGTCTCCAGTAGCGGGTAGTTGAGCCCCGCCAGCGCAGTACCTGCCAGGCTGTCGCGCTTGTGCACGATGAGCTGGAAGGTGCCGGTGAGCGAGCATTCGATGGCGGTGCCGCAGAGCTCGGAGTCGCCCTGCGAGGCGTGGGAGTCTCCCGCAGAGAGCAACGCTCCCTTGACCGCAACCGGATAGTACATCGTGGCGCCCTTGCCGATGCGCCAGTCGTCGATGTTGCCTCCGGTGTAGCTGGGCGGGATGGAGTCCACGATGTCGGCCTCGGCGGGCGCCAGACCGAGCACGCCGAAGTGGGGCCGGATGGGCACCCGGACGTTCTTGAGTACGCCTGGGTTCTCCTTCACGGTGCGATGGTCGACCGGAACACCGGGGTAGTCGATGATCTTGTGCACCACGCCGGAGGGATCCGTCTGCGGCGTCCACCGGAAGTTGTAGACGGCCTTCGCCCAGTTCCGCTCGCCGCTCGCGTCGACCTCGTAGATGGTGATCACCTCGCGCGGCTTGGGATCGGTCAGCAAGTCCTTGTAGTGGAAACCCCACCAGGCGGCGGCGTTGCTCCCGAAGCTCTTGCCCTTGTACTGCGGATTGGCGCACGGCCTCGGCCGGACGTCGATAATCCGGACCTCGAGGATGTCCCCGGGCTCCGCCTCCCGGACCGCGACCGGGCCCGTGCAGATGTGGACGCCGAGGCCTTCCCCCGCGCCCCGACCGAACAGCGTCGGCTGCATCGGGCCCGCTCCGCGACGGTCCACGCCCTTGCGCTGCTTGTCCCAGTAGAAGACGCTCTCCGCCCCCGGATCGCCCTTCACCATCCGCTCGGCGTCGTCGTTGGCGTGATGAGTGAGCGCCTCGATCGTCACAAAGTCACCGGATCTCACCTCGACCTGGGGCTTGAGCAGCTTGCTGAAGTATCCCCAGTGCACCGTCTTGTCGGTCGCGGGAACGTAGTAGTGGTTCTTCGTTCCCGGGACCATCCCGGGCTGCGCCTGGGCCGTCGTCACCGAGGAGAGTCCGGCCGCCGCGAACGACGCCGCCGCACCTCCCGCCGCCAAGGCGCCCTTGAGGAAGTCCCGGCGCCCTTCGTTCACCTGGTTGCCAGCGCCGTCACGTTCGCCTTCGCTAGGGGCACCCTCACCAGTCCCGCTCTGAGTCACTCTCGCCATGGGTTCTCCCTTCTGTGCGTAGCGCCTATAATGAAGAGTTGTTGGGAATCGCCACAGCGTCGTCGCTGGCTCTAGCCCTACGGTGGGCAGTGCTGCAGTCCTTCGTGGACTCGCGAGCTCAAGGGAGAATACCAGAGCAGTCCCGGCTACTCAAGGACGCCAGCGGTCCCGTTTTCATCCCGGTCGTGCGCCAATCGGGCACCAGAAGCAAATCGGGCACTCCCGATCCTCCGGAAGTGCCCGATTCGATTGGTGGGCCGTGGAGGACTCGAACCTCCGACCCGCTGATTAAGAGTCAGCTGCTCTACCAACTGAGCTAACGGCCCGCTCGCGCGGAGAGAGAAAGATGGCGCGCCCAAGAGGATTCGAACCTCTGACCTTTAGCTCCGGAGGCTAACGCTCTATCCAGCTGAGCTATGGGCGCGCGTGTTGCCGGAATGCTTCACCTGAATGCTTCAGGGGATTGGGGTGACCGAAGGGAATCGAACCCTCAACCCCTGGAGCCACAGTCCAGTGCTCTAACCAATTGAGCTACGGTCACCGTCCCGCGACGACAGCCAACGAGCCATCCTACCGTATGGCCCACGGTGGGTCAACTCCGCGCCCGCGCTGACCCTTCGCCCTCGAGGGCGTGGCGCATAGCCTGCAGCCCGGCCTCAGGGGAGCGCAGCGGCGTCGTGAGCGCGGCGCGGGCCTTGGCGATGCGCAGGCCCCCCTTGAGCGGGCGGGGCGCCTTCTGGCCAAGCGCCGCCGTCGTCACGGGAGTCAGCCGGGAGTCGTCCAGCCTGAAGACGCGGCAGGCCAGCCGGGCGAATGCGACGCGGTCGAGCACGCCGTCACCGGCAAGGTGATAGACGCCCCGGAGATCCCGCTCGCACAGCTCCACGGTCGCCGCCGCCAGATCCACGTTGTACGTCGGGCTCGACACCTGATCCGAGGGGATGCGCATCTCCTGCCCGTTCCGGCAGGCGCGGATGAGCTGGTAGACGAAGTTCTTCTCCTGGCGGTCGGGACCGTAGACGACCGTGGTGCGGACCACGAGGGCGCGCCCGACCTCGGCCAGGACCGCGCGCTCCCCTTCCCACTTGCTGCGACCGTACTGCGAGAGCGGGTTGGCCGGATCCGGCTCTGAGTAGGGACCGCTCACGCCGTCGAAGATGTATTCCGTGGAGAAAAAAACGAAGCCCGCTCCCGCCCGCTGTGAAGCCCGCGCGGCCGCGAGGGCGCCGTCGCGGTTGATGGCGAAGGCTTCATCCGGATGCTCTTCGCAGTAGTCCACGGCCGTCAGCGCGCCGGCGCAGAGGATCCAGTCGGGGCGCGCCGCGGCGATGACCCGCTCCACGGCGGCCGGATCGGTGAGGTCGAGGGGCGCCAGGCCGGGCACCGGATGGCGGGCGTAGGTGCCCGCGGCCTCGTGGCCTCGCTGAACTAGCGCCTCGAGCAGCGCCGCGCCCACCTGGCCGGAGGCGCCGATCACGAGGGCGCGCATCAGACGGGCACCGCGCGCGCCGCCACTCGCGTCAGCATGGATGGGCACAATACAAGAGGATGCGCCGGAGGGCAACCGGCATGGCTTGCCCGCCCACGCGCGGGGGGTCTACACTCGATCCGCCATGACGAAGCGCGCCGAGCCGGTCGCGGTCCTGCTCTGGCTCAACGACCCCGCGCCCTACCGGGAGGCCGTCGAGCGCGCCGGCCTCAACGACCGGGTCGAGATCCACGCCCTCGGCCTTGGCGAAGCGCCGCCGGAGACTCTACTCGCCCGGGTGGAAGTCATGCTCGCGTGGCGCGCGGCGCCGGGCCTGCTCGCCAGGATGCCGAGGCTCCGCTGGATCCAGGCGCTCACCGCCGGCGTCGAGGGCTGGCTCGCCCTGCCCGACCTCGCCCCGGGGATCACCCTGACCTGCGCCCGCGGCACCCATCGGATCCAGATGCCGGAGAACATCCTGGGCGCGCTCTTCCACCTGACCAAGCCCTACGCGGCCGCCGCCTTCGACCAGCGCGAGCGGCGCTGGACCCGCCGCGTCTCCGAAACGCTCGCCGGCAAGACGCTCGGCATCCTCGGCCTGGGCGCCATCGGGCGGGAGGTGGCGAGAAAGGCCTCGGCGCTCGAGCTGACCGTGATCGGGACCAAGCGCAGCCCCGCCCCCGTGCCGGGCGTGCAGAAGGTCTATCCGCCCGAGCAGACCGACGACGTGCTGGCGCTCGCCGACTTCGTCCTGCTGCTCCTGCCGGTCACGGAGGAGACTCGGGGCTTCATGAGCGCCCGGCGGCTCAAGATGATGAGGCCCACGGCGTATCTCATCAACTTCGGCCGCGGTGAGCTGGTGACGGACGCCGACCTGATCGAGGCCGTCCAGAGCCGGACCATCGCGGGCGCGGTGCTCGACGTCTTCACCACAGAGCCGCTGCCGGCCGACCATCCCTTCTGGACCACCGAGGGCATCACCGTGCTGCCTCATATCGGAGGCCTGCACCCGCAGCGCGATCACATCGTGGGCCGACTCTTCGCCGACAACCTGGCCCGCTTTCTCGCGGGCCGGCCGATGCTCGAAACCGTCGACCGCCGCCGCGGCTACTAGGAGACCCGTCATGCATCACTCACGCCCCCAACCCCGCCCCTGGCCCCTCGCGCTCCTGCTGCTTCTCCCCGCGTTGCTCGCCACGAGCGGCCCGCGCGCGGCCGGGGCGGCTGACCGCTGGCAGGGGTTGCAGTCCCTCCCGCGCGTGGCGATCGAGATCACGTTCTCGCCCAACCACCCCGACGTGTCGGCGGACGAAGTGCGGCCGCGCATCGAGGAGGCCCTGCGCCGGGCCAAGCCCGCGCCGGCGGTGGATTCGGCCAGCGCCGACCGGCTACACGTGATGATCTCGGTGCGCACCTACAGCAGCTCGGACCTGCGCGGCTACTACCTGCCGCTCTCCCAGGCTTACGGCATCGGCCCGATCAGGCTCTCCGTCGAGCGGCCCGCGGCCATCTCCGGGCTGCCGACGCCGGTTTGGGCCACGGTGTGGCAGACCGAGCGCCTGGCCAAGGGGCCGTGGCGCAGCTCGCCCTACGAGGTGCTCGAGCTGGTGGACGAGGTCGTCAACTCCTTCCTCGCCGATTACCGCCGCGCGCTGGGCCAGTGACGCGCAGCCTCGGCCCGGAGCTGTCCCCAGATCTCGTGGCGCGGCTCTCGCAGTCCGATCTGCCGGCCGTGCTCGGCCGCGCGGTGCCGTTCGTCACGGTCGACGCCGCGGGGCGGCCCCACCCGATGCTCTGCTCCTATCTCGAGCTGCTCGCCGCGGACCCGGCCATCATCCGGGTGGTGATCGGGAAGGACAGCCGGAGCGCGCGGAACCTCGACGAGCGCGGCGCCGCCACGTTGCTGGTGATCGACGCGGAGCGCACCGTGTACGTGAAGGGCCGCGCGGGCCGGCGCCGCTTCACCGTGGGCGCGCTCGCGCGCTTCGATCTGGCGGTGGAAGAGGTGCTGGAGGATTCGCCGGCCGAGTGGGAGACCGGCATCCGGATCACCGGGGGCATCGGCTACGCGCCGGTGCCTCCGCTCGACGCGCCGTGGGTGCAGGCGACGCTCGCCGCCCTCAGGGCCGAGCGCGCGCCGTGACCGGGGCCCTGGCGCGTTTAGCGCGCCGGATCGAGCTCGAACTGCTCGTCGATGCGCTCGATCACGCGGCCGCCTGAGAGGAAGAACCGCGCCGCCTGCTCCTGGGCCGCCCGGGCGATGCCGCTGAGCTCCGGGGAGGCCGTCATCGTGAGGAAGCCGTGGGGATTCCGGAGACGCTCGGGCAGCGTGGCCACGACCTTGTCGTGGCGGTACGCCGAGGCGAACGGGGCGAGCAGGCCCGCCCGAATGATGCTGGCCGTGGTCGGATTGGGCACGGTCAGATCCCCCACGGCCCACTGCACCAGCACGGCCTTGGGCCCGACGCCGGGCAGGGGCGCCTGGCGGAGATAGGGCGCGAAGGCCACGGGATTGGCGCTCTGGCTGATCCACTCCAAGCGCTCGAAGTACGCCTGAATGTCGAGCGCGCTCGGCGCCAGCTTGAGCACCGGCGCGTCGCCGTGCAGCGGGATGGATTCGACGAAGTCCTTGACGTCGGCGGGGAGGAGCGGCGGCCTGCGCGTCTGGAGCTGCTCGATCGCCCGTGGGCGGAAGATCGGCGACTGGCGCGCGATCTCAATGATGGGCCCGCCGGGGACGTTGAGCACGCCGACGCGCACGGACGGCTCCACCGCCATCAGGAGCGTGCCGTAGATGCCGCCCAGCGACTGGCCGAAGTAGTAGATGCGCGTGCCGTCCAGGTCCGGACGGCCGGCGCCGCCCACGTCCACGCCGCGGCGGATGGCGCGGATGAGCTGGATCAGATCCGCGACCGTCTGCCTGAGCCCGTCCCTGATCGCGATGAGCGCCAGCGGGCTCGTGGCCAGCGTGCCGAGCCCCTCGGTCGAGGTGATCTTGCCGTCGCCGTCGAGGTCCAGCCCGCGTCCCCCGGCGGGAAGGGTCACCGGCTCCTGCCCGGCGCGCGTCATGGTGAGCGTGCCCTCGGAGCCGCCGCCGTGCCCCACCACGTTGATGGCGACGGTAGCGAAGCCCTGGCGCGCCATGGTTGCCGCGACCAGCGGCGGGATCATGTGCCGGTCATTGCCGAAGCCGTGACCGAAGATGGCCACGGGCCAGCCCTCGGGCGGCGTGGGCCCTTCGGGCAGGAATACCGTGACGTGGACGTCCTCTTCGCCCTGGGGCCGCGGGGGGCCGCTCCGCGTGGGCACCGCCGGGATGTGGCGCTGGGGGCTCAAGAAGGACACGCTGCGGTAAGCGCCGAAGGCCACGGTCTTGACGTCCGAAGGCGGCGCCACCTGGAGCGGCAGCTTCACCGGCTCGCCCAGCAGCTTGCCGGGGGTGGTGGCGACCTGACGGCGCAGCTCCACGCTCTCGATGCCGGCCCGCGCGTAGACGGAGCGGCCGCCGCCCGGCGCCAGCGTGAAGCGCAGCTCGGCGGCGGGGCGCGCGTCGATCAAGGTGCGGATCTGCTCGAGGTCGGTGGTTACGCTCTGGGTGGTGAAGACGCCGGCCGCCGCGAGGTCAGCGCGCTGCACGCCGAGCGCCTTGAGCTGTTGGAACACCAGCGTCTCCACGGAGGCGCCGTAGACCGCCTCGCTCACGAGGCCGGGGCCCGCCGCCGCCTTCAACGGCCGGCCCTCCTCGTCCAGCACGCGCGTGGTCACCACCGCGGCATAGCGCCGGCCCTGGAGCAGCGAGCGTTCGGGGCGCGCGTAGAGCGTCTGGCTCTCACGGTCCCAAACGAGCTGGGTCAGCGCGACCGGCGACGGCAGGGGCTCGGTCCAGAGCGGCAGGACAAAGGCGCTCTGCCGCGTGATGCTGTCGATCGCGATGGGGCCCGAGAAGCGGATGGCGACGCGCGGGTTGACGCTGAATCCGTCGAGCTCGTTCAGCAACCGGATCTCGTCGCACCCGGCGGAGGGCGGCGGGCACTTCAGGGGCAGCGGCAGAGCCACGCGGCGCCCCGTGAGCTGCGCGGGATCGGCGACGGTGAAGCGGTCGGTGGGAAAGACCGCGCGGACCTGGGCCGCCGCGGCCGCAGAAGCGGCCAGCAGCAGCGCGACGAAAACGGCGGCGGCGGCGCGGGCGGCGATGGCGCGCACGGGACGCTAGCGCGTCGGCGCGGGCGCGCGGCGCGGAGCGCGGGCGGGGCCGCCCTGATAGGCGCCCACGGTCACCGCGACCTCCTGGGGCTTGCCCTCGCGCACGAGTGAGAGCTTGACGACCCTGCCGACCGGCGTGCTTGAGATGATGCGCTGCAGGTCGCGCGGCCCCTCGAGCTGGGCGCCGTCCACGGCCAGAATCACGTCATTGGCCTTGATCCCGCCCTGGTCCGCGGGCTGGCCGGCGACCACCTGCCGGATCAGCACGCCGCGCGCCTCCTTGAGGCCGTACTTTGCCGCGTCCTCGTCGGGCACCTCGGCGATGCTGACGCCCAGCCAGCCCCACTCCACGCGGCCCTTCTCGGCCAGCTGGGGCAGGAGTGCCTTGACCAGGTTGACGGGAATCGCGAAGCCGATGGTGCCGTTGCGCGCCGCCATGCTGTTGACGCCGACGACCTCACCGGCCATGTTGACCAGCGGCCCGCCCGAGTTGCCGGGATTGACCGCCGCGTCCGTCTGGATGAAGTCGAATCCCGGCGCGGCCACCTGCAGCGGGGCGCCCTTGCGGCTGACGATGCCGAGCGACACGGTCTGCTCCAGGCCGAAGGGGTGGCCCAGGGCCAGCACGAATTCGCCGACGCGCAGCCGGTTGGAGTCGCCGAGCGCCGCCACGGGCAGCCCCGTCGCCTCGATCTTGAGGAGGGCCAGGTCCACGCGGTCGTCCTGGCCGATGAGCCGGCCCTCGAAGCGCCGCCCGTCGGCCAGCTTGATCTGGATGCGCTCGGCTTCGCTCACCACGTGAGCATTGGTCACCAGGTAGCCGTCCTCGCGGATGATGAAGCCCGAGCCCGAGCTGCGCCGCTCTTCCGGCGCGCCCGGCGGCTCGGCGCCTTCGGGCATGGGCTCGACCGCGCGCCGCACGCGCACCTGGACCAGCGCCGTCTTGAGCCGCTCCGCCAGCCCGTTCATGAAGTCGTTGAGCCGAGCGATTTCGGGCGGGAGCGCGCTGCCCTGGCTCTCCTTCCAGAGCGGGTCGGCCGCCCAGAGGGGCGGCGCTGCGATGGCCAGGATCAGCAGGGAGGCCAGAAGGCCTCGCAAGACCAGCGGAGAGCGGATGCGCATCGTCAATCCTCCTGGGACGGGCTCGAAACGCTTAGACCGCCAGTATACCGCCAGAGCCAAGCGGCGCGCCTGTCCTTCCCTAGCGCTTGATCTCTCCAAGGAGATGGCCCAGCTCGGGGAGGATGAGCTTGTCGAGGGCGAGCCGGCACGCATTGGGCGAGCCGGGGAGCGAGAACAGCGCCCGGCCCTTGACCACGCCGGCCTGGGCGCGCGAGAGCATGGCCGCGGCGCCGACCTCCTCGTAGGAGAGCATGCGGAACAGCTCGCCGAAGCCGGTGAGCCGCTTCTCGAGCAGCGCCTCCACAGCCTCGAAGGTGGCGTCGCGCGAGGTCACGCCCGTGCCGCCCGTGAGGATGAAGGCCTGCACGCTCGGATCGGCGCAACCCTCGCGGACCCGGGCGGTAACCTGCGCGGGCTCGTCTTTCACGACGGCATGGCCTACCACCGTGTGTCCCGCCTTGTTCAGGAGGTCACGGATGAGGGCACCGCTCGTGTCGGTGTCGGGTGTCTTGGAATCGGAGATGGTCAGGACGAAGCAGCCGATGGAGCGCGGGGCGCGCGCCTTGTGCTCTTGAGGAACCGCGTCCTTCACGGCGCCTCCTCGAGCCAGATGCCGCCATCCTCCACCGTCACCGTGAAGCGTGGCACCGATTCACCGGGGATGGTCATGCAGGCGCCGGAGCGCAGGTCGAACTCCCAGCCGTGGAGCGGGCAGGTCACGATATCACCCTCCACCCAGCCGTCGCAGAGGCTGCCGCCCTCATGGGGGCAGGTGTTGCCGATCGCAAAGATCTCGTCGCCCCGCCGGTAGAGCATCACGTCCCGGCCGTCCACGCTCACGAGCGCCGGCTCGCGCGGCTTGAGGGCCACGAGATCGAACACTCGGGTGCGCGCCACGGCGCTACGCCCGCCCCCGGCGGTACGCCGCATCCAGAAGCTCGATGATGGCGAACACGCCCTTATTGCTAGGT
>JBGPZD010000002.1:0-60224 GCA_041493605.1 Methylomirabilia bacterium | reverse complement strand
TACCGCGCGTGGGTGGTGGTCTTCTCCCTCGGCACGTGTCTCGTCACGTGGTACGTGATCGAGCGGACCAAGCTCGGCTCCTACCTCCGCGCCGCCACCGAGAACCCGGCGCTGGTGCAGGCCTTCGGCATCAACGTGCCGCGGATGATCACGCTGACCTACGGCTTCGGCGTGGGCCTGGCCGCGCTGGCCGGGGTGCTGGCGGCGCCCATCTACCAGGTCAACCCGCTGATGGGCGCCGACCTCATCATCGTGGTGTTCGCGGTGGTGGTCATCGGGGGGATGGGCTCCATCATGGGCTCCATCGTCACGGGCTTCACCCTGGGCGTGGTCGAGGGGCTGACCAAGGTCTTCTACCCGGAGGCCTCCAACACGGTGATCTTCGTCATCATGGCCATCGTGCTGCTGGTCAAGCCGACCGGCCTGTTCGGCCGCGAGAAGTAGCATGGCCGCGACCAAGGAATACGCCGCCGCCCCGCCGGCAGCCGCCGTGCCGGCCATCCCGCGGCACCAGGTGATGGCGTTCGCGGTCATGATCGCGTTCTTCGCCGCCGCGCCGTTCTTCGTCTACCCGCTGTTTATGATGAAGGCGCTCTGCTTCGCGCTGTTCGCCTGCGCCTTCAACCTGCTGCTGGGCTACGTGGGCCTGCTGTCCTTCGGCCATGCCGCCTTCCTCGGCTCGGCGGGCTACGTCTCGGCCCACGCCGCCAAGGTCTGGGGCGCGCCGCCCGAGGCGGCCATCCTGGTCGGCACCGCCGCGGCGGCCGGCCTGGGCGCCGTGGTCGGGTACCTCTCCATCCGCAGCAAAGGCATCTACTTCGCCAACATCACCCTGGCCTTCGCGCAGATGATTTACTTCTTCTGCGTGCAGACGCCTTTCACCCACGGCGAAGACGGCATTCAGGCCGTGCCGCGGGGGATGATGTTCGGGCTGCTGGACCTGCGCGGCACGCTCACGATCTACTACGTCGTGCTCGCGGTGTTCCTCGTGGGCTTCCTGCTGGTCTACCGCGCCATCCACTCGCCATTCGGACAGGTACTGAAAGCCATCCGGGAGAACGAGCCGCGGGCCGTCTCGCTGGGCTATACCGCCGACCACTACAAGCTCATCGCCTTCGTGATCTCGGCCACGCTGGCGGGACTCGCCGGGGGCACCAAGTCCCTGGTGTTCCAGCTGGCCTCGCTCACCGATGTGCACTGGACCATGTCCGGCGAGGTGGTGCTGATGACCCTCCTGGGCGGCATGGGGACGGTGTTCGGCCCCGTCGTAGGCGCGCTGATCATGGTCACCCTCGAGCACTACCTGGCCCAGCTGGGCTCCTGGGTGACCATCATCCAGGGCGCGATCTTCGTCGTCTGCGTGCTGACCTTCCGCCGGGGCGTGGTGGGTGAGCTGGCCCGGCTGCTGAAGAAGCCGCTTTAGCCTAGAAGGGACTCACTAATTGGCGCGCGGTTGACTTCAAGGCGTTTATCGGACCTGAGCCGCGCTCACGGGCAGCGGTGTGGAGGCAGCCAGGGCGTTGGCGGTGAGGCTCCTCACTCGATCACCTGATCCACTCGTAGCAAAAGGGACGGTGGGATGGTCAGGCCGAGGGCCTTCGCGGTCGTCACGTTGACGATGAGCTCGAACTTGGTTGGCTGCTCGACGGGCAGATCGGCCGGCCTCGCGCCCCTGAGAATCTTGTCCACGTAGATTGCGGTGCGCCGATAGTGGTTAACTCTGTCGGGCCCGTAGGACATCAGCCCTCCCTCGTCTACGAAGTCGCGGAACCCGTACATCACGGGGAGGCGTCGCTTCGCCGCGTGCGCGACAATCTGTGCCCGGTAGCTCCAGATCACGGGATCGTCGAAAACGATCAGCGCGGCGGCCCGTTCCATAGTGGCGGTGTTAAACGCCTGCTCTATCTCTCCCGAATTTCGTGCCTGCAACGGCTGAAGCTGGACTCCCAATCTTCGGGCGGCGTCTCGTGTCTCCGCAAGAAACACGGCAGTAACAGGATTGTCGGGATTCATCAGGGCAGCCACCCGGTGAATATTGCGCACGATATCCGCGAGCAGCTCCAGGCGTTTGCCACTCAGCTCCGTTGTGAGCAGGCTGAGGCCCGTCACATTCCCCCCAGGCCGGGCGAGACTCGCGACCAGCCCCATCTTCACGGGCTCGCCCACGGCGACGATGACGATCGGGATCGAGCTGGTCGCGGCCTTGGCCGCGCGGCTTGCGGGGGTGGCTGCCGAAACAAGGACGTCCACCTTGAGCCGCACCAAATCTGCCGCGAGCTCTGGAAGGCGTTCATGACGCCCGTCTGCCCATCGCGGTTCGAGCACAATGTTCTGCCCCTCCACATAGCCCAGCTCGCGGAGACCTAGCCGGCAGGCCTCCCAGAGGTGGCGGCCTTCTGCCGGCGTGAAGGAGAAGAGATAGCCGACGCGCGGAACCTTCTGCGGCTGCTGCGCTGCCAAGCTGAGCGGAGCCACCAACACGCCTATCCCGACTGTCAGGACGAAGGCTCGTCGCTCCATCGCGCACGCGGGCAGAGGCCGAGTCACTTGCCGGTCCAGTTGGGCTTGCGCTTCTCGAGGAAGGCGCGCACCCCTTCGCGGAAGTCGGCGCTGGCGTAGGTCGCGGCGATGAGATCCTCGCCGCCGCGCGCGCGGCGCTGCTCCTGGATGCGGCGCACGGCCTCCTTGGTCACCCAGAGCGTGATCGGCGCGTGGGAGGCGATCTGCTCGGCCAGGGCCCCGACGCGGGCGCCGATCTGGTCGACGGGCACGATCTCATGGACGAAGCCCGCGGCGTGCGCCTCCTCGGCCGAGAGCAGCCGCGCCGTGAAGATCAGCTCCTTGAGGCGCGACGGGCCCAGCAGGTCGAGGAAGCGCGAGTAGGCTTCCATCGAGAGGCAGTTGCCCAGCGTGCGCGCGATGGGCGCGCCGAACTTGGCGTCGGGCGTCGCGATGCGCAGGTCGGCGGCGGCGGCGATGCCGAAGCCGCCGCCCACCGCGTAGCCCTCGATCTGGGCGATCACGGGCTTGCGCACGCGCTCGAGCCGCCCGATGCGGCGCTCGCCGTCCTTCTCGTACTGGATGCCGTCCTCCGCCGTCTGGAAGGCCTTGAACTGGCTGATGTCGGTCCCCGCGACGAACGCCTTGCCGCCGGCGCCTCGCAGCACGAGCACGCGGACCGAGTCGTCGGCGTCCACCTCCTCGCAGGTCTCGAAGAGCCGCTCGTACATGGCCCAAGTCAGCGCATTGCGAGCCTCGGGGCGGTTGAAGGTCAGCGTAACGATGGGGCCGTCGCGGCTGACGAGGACTTCGCTGGTATCCACGGAAGACGCCTCCTTGGGCGCTGGTGGCGCGATTGTAGCACCCGGCCGAGAATCCGTGTTAGCCTACCGCCGCTGCCGGTGACGGCGAGCTTCACGAACAGGAGAGCGCGCGCCCCATGATGGCCCTCGACGGACTCCGTGTGATCGACCAGACCCAGGTGATGGCCGGCCCGTTCTGCAGCATGCTGCTGGCCGACATGGGCGCCGACGTGATCAAGGTGGAGCCGCCGGGCGGCGAGCACACGCGGCGCACGGGGCTCGACGTCAAGCCGGGGATCTCGGCCGCGTTCCTGGCCGTGAACCGCAACAAGCGCGGCATCACCCTCGACCTCAAGCAACCAGAAGGCGTCGAAATCCTCAAGAAGCTCGTGGCGACGGCCGACGTGCTCGTCGAGAACTATCGCCCGGGCGTCGCCACGCGGCTCGGGGTGGGCTACGAGACGCTCCGGGCCGTCAACCCTCGCCTCATCTACTGCTCCATCTCCGGCTTCGGCCAGACCGGCCCCTATGCGAGCCGCGGCGGCTACGACCTGATCACCCAGGGCATGAGCGGCATCATGAGCGCCACGGGCAACGAGGGCGGCCCGCCGGTCAAGGTGGGCGTGCCCGTCACCGATCTCGGCGCCGGGCTCTTCGCCGTGGTCGGGATCTTGTGCGCCGTGCGCGCGCGGCGGGTCACGGGCCGCGGCCAGTTCGTCGACACCTCGCTCTTCGAGGCCGGGCTCGGCCTCTCGCACTGGGAGGCCACCGAGTACTGGTACACCGGCGAGGTGCCGCGGAGGCTGGGGACGGCGCACCGGCTCAACGCGCCCTATCAGGCCTTCAGGGCCCGCGACGGCTTCTTCACCGTGGGCGCCGCCAACGAAAAGCTCTGGCCCCGCTTTGCCGGGCTGCTGGGGCTCGAGGCGCTGACCCGCGACCCGCGCTTCAATACGCTCGCGGGCCGCGTCAAGCACCGCGCCGAGCTCGAGCGGCTGGTCGAGGAGGTCACGGGACGCGAGACGCGTGCCCACTGGCTCGCCAAGTGCGAGGCCGAGGGCATCCCCGCCGGCCCCATCTACGACGTCGCCGAGGCGCTGGCCGATCCGCACGCCCGCGCCCGGGGCATGGTGCAGGAATACGAGCACCCGCAGGCGGGCCGGACGCGGGCCCTGGGCAATCCCGTCAAGCTCTCGCGATCGCCGGCGCGCCTGAGGAAGGGCTCGCCGCTGCTCGGTGAGGACAACGAGACGCTCCTGGGCGAGCTGGGCTACGGCCCGGCCGACCTCGCGCGCCTCAGGAAGAAGGCGGTCATATGATCCGCGAGGTCCCGGGGCGCAAGCCGCGCATCCATCCGGGCGCCTTCGTGGATCCCGCCGCCCAAGTGATCGGCGACGTCATCATCGAAGAAGGCGCCAGCGTCTGGCCCTTCACCGTGCTGCGGGGGGACCAGGACAATTACGTGCGGCTCGGCCGCAACTCCAATGTCCAGGACAACTCGGTCCTCCACGTCACGCCCGAGTTTCCGTGCATCGTGGGCGCCGGCGTGACCATCGGTCACGGGTGCGTCGTCCACGCCTGCACCATCATGGACAATGTCCGCATCGGCATCGGCGCCGTGGTGCTGACGGGCGCGGTGGTCGAGGAGGGCGCTCAGGTCGGGGCCGGCGCCCTGGTCCCGCCCGGCAAGGTCGTGCCGGCGGGGTGGCTCGTCATGGGCGTGCCGGCCAAGCCTGTGCGGAAGATGAGCGACGAAGAGATCGAGGACGTCCGGCGCAACGCCCGCGAGTACCTGGCGCTCTGGCAGCGCGACTATCAGCCGCCCCAGCCGCGGGTGATCGGGCCGTGAAGCCGCTGGAAGGCATCCGCATCATCGATCTGACCCAGGCCATGGCCGCGCCCTTCTGCACGCTCAACCTGGCCGACATGGGCGCCGACGTGATCAAGGTGGAGCCGCCGGGGGAGGGGGAGCCCACGCGCCGGCTGGGGCACGCGCAGAAAAACGGCCACAGCGCTTCCTTCATGACGATCAATCGCAACAAGCGCGGCCTCACGGCCGACCTCAAGCAGTCAGAAGGCGTCGAGATCGTCAAGCGGCTGGCCAAGACCGCCGACGTCTTCGTCCAGAACTACCGGCCCGGCGTGGTTGCCCGCCTCGGCTTGGGCTACGAGGCGCTGAGGGCCGTGAACCCGCGGCTCGTCTACTGCGCCATCAGCGGTTTCGGCGCCACCGGGCCCTATGCCTCGCGCGGCGGCTACGATCTGATCGCCCAGGGCATGAGCGGCATCATCAGCGTGACCGGCGACGAGGACGGCCCGCCCGCCAAGGCCGGCGTGCCGATCAGCGACTTGGCGGCCGGCCTCTTCGGCGCCTACGGGATCCTCTGCGCGCTCGAGTACCGCGAGCGCACGGGAGCAGGGCAGTTCGTGGACACCTCGCTCCTCGAAGCGGCCATGGCGCTCACCGTGTGGGAGTCGAGCGAGTACTGGGTGACGGGCGTGCCTCCCAAGCCGCTGGGATCGGCTCACCGGCTGTCGGCGCCCTATCAAGCGTTGAGAGCCGGCGACGGCTATTTCACCGTTGGCGCCAACAACGACAAATTGTTCGAAGGTTTCTGCCGCGCCATCACGCGCCCGGACTTGCTCGACGATCCACGCTTTGCGCGCGCGGCGGCGCGGCTGGAGAACCGCGCCGCGCTCATCCCCGAGATCGAGAAGACCACGGTGGGGGAGACGCGGGCCCACTGGCTCGAGCGGCTGGACGCGGAGGGCGTGCCCGCCGGTCCGATCAATACCTATCCCGAGGCGCTGTCGGACCCCCACACTCTGTCCCGCCGGATGGTCGTGGATCTCGTGCATCCGGGCGCCGGCCCCATCAAGGCGCTGGGCGTGCCGGTGAAGCTCTCCGACACGCCGGGGGCCGTGGACCGGCCGGCGCCGCTCCTCGGCCAGCACACGGCCGAGATCCTGACGGAGCTGGGCTACACCGAAGCCGAGCAGCGGGCGCTCAAGGAGCGAGGCATCATCTAAGGGGTGGAGACGGGCCGAGGCTAGGTGACGGAGGCCCGGCAGCGGACCTCGAAGTCCTCCTCCATCTTCTTGTACTTGGCCTCGATGCCGGCCTTGGTTGTTTGCCACTCCGCGTCAAAGCGCTTCTGCTGTTCGGCGCGGCAGGCAGCCTGCCTGGGGCCCGACGGGCAGCGCCCAAAGGCCTGCCACATCGCCTCCCGGTGGACGTCCTCGGCCCACTCGAACTCGGCCAGCCTGAGCTTGGCGATATAGGTCCGAGACTGGGCCGGCCGGGCGCAATCCAGGTCCCCTTGGGCCATCATCGAGAGCCCCGCCAGCGCTACCGAAAGGACCCAGCCGTTCATCCGGCAGCCATTCTACTCCGCTGGTCGCCGATGAGCCGTAAACCCTTGTCTTCCTGAGCGAAGTGCTTGACACCCTCCGGCGGCTCGGCTAGACTCTCGCCACTTCACCGCTCCGGCACGGTGGTTCCCCCAACGATCGGGACAGGGCCTGGACGAGTGTGGAGATTCTCTCCAACGGCGTAGGCGAATTTCGCTTCACGGATCCCGATGTGATCCGCGCCTGGATGCGCGATCACAAGCGCCGCGACTTTGTCGACAAGACGGTCACCGAGGCTGAGGCCGTCTCCCGGTTCGTCAAGGACGGCGACTACGTGTCCTTCGATTTCTCGTCGTTCACCCGGGGCCCGCTCTGCCTCATCCGCGAGATCATCCGCCAGGGGCGGCGGAACCTCTGGTACTGCGCGAAGTTTACCTTGATGGAGTCCACCCTGCTGGCCGCGGCGGGGGCCCTGTCGAAGATCGACGTGGGCTTCATGGGGTTGGGGGAGACGCTCAACCGGGCGGTGGAGGCGGGCCAGATCCAGGTGAGCGAGTGGACCAACGGCACCCTGACCCTCCGCCACCAGGCGGGCGCCATGGGCGTTCCCTTCCTGCCGACGCGCGCCCTGCTGGGCTCGGACACCCTGACGTACTCCGGGGCCAAGGTGGTCACGGATCCGTTCGGCGGCAAGCCCCTGGCCCTGGTGCCCGCCTTGAATCCGGAGGTCGGGCTCGTCCACGTCCACCAGGCCGACATCTACGGCAATGCCCGCTGCTTCGGCCCGGGCGTCTCGCCGCTCGAGACGGCCATGGCCTCGCGCCGGGTGATCATCAGCGCCGACGAGATCGTCGACCACGACGACATCCGAAGGGATCCGGCCAAGACCACGATCCCGTACTACATGGTGGACGCCGTGGTCTTCGCCCCCTTCGGCGCCTACCCGGGCGGGGTGCAGGGCCTCTACGAGATGGACTTCGAGCACTTCGGCGAATACACGACGCTCGAGCGCCAGGGACGGCTGAAGGAGTACCTGGACAAGTACGTCTACTCGGTGGGCTCCAACACCGAGATGCTGGAGAAGCGGGTGGGGCTCGAGCGGCTCAACGGCCTGCGCCGCCGCGCGACGATCCGCGAGGGGTACCGGTGAGCGCCGACTTCACGGAAGCCGAGTTCCTGATCGCGCTCTGCGCGCGCCTGCTCGAGGACCAGAAGACCGCCTTCATCGGCTTCGGCCTGCCCCAGGTGGCCGCCATCCTCGCCCAGCGCCTGCAGGCGCCCCAGCTGGTGCAGGTCTTTGAATTCGGCGCCATCGGGTCGGAGCCGCTCACGCCCTTCGTGCGCAATACCATGGGCGGCCCGTCGAACTGCTACCGGTCCCTGGCCTTCACCACCATGAACCAGATCTTCGCCCAGGCCCAGCTGGGGCTCATCGACTACGGAGTCCTCGGCGCCACCCAGATCGACCTCTACGGCAATATCAACTCGACCATGCTGGGGAGCGATTACCGCAAGCCCAAGAAGCGCTTCCCGGGCTCCGGCGGCGCCAACGAGGTCGCGTCGTTCTGCTGGAAGACCATCGTGATCATGATGCACGAGAAGCGGCGCTTCGTGCCGCGGGTGGACTTTGTGACCTCGCCGGGCTATCTCGACGGCACCCCGGAGGCCCGCGAGCGGGCGGGACTGCCGGCCGATACGGGGCCCTGGCGCGTCGTCACGTCCAAGGCCCTGTTCGGCTTCGACGAGGACACTCACAAGATGACTTTGCTGGGAGTGCTTGAAGGCCTCAAGGCCGAGGACGTCCTCGCCGAGATGGACTTCAAGCCGCTGGTGGCCACGACGGTCGAGCAGCTGGCGCCCCCGAGCGCCAAGGAGCTGAGCATCCTGCGCGAGCAGATCGACCCGGCCAAGACCATCATCGGCAGGACCGCGAAAGCCTGATGGCCGCCGCGATCGTGCCCACCGTTAGCCCGGCAGCCCCGCAAACCGTGGCGCTCGACCCCGCTCTCGACACCTTCCCCAAGCTGGTCGCGCGGAACGCGCGGGACTGGCCGCGGAAGGTCGCGATCCGCGAGAAGGATCTTGGGATCTGGCTGTCCTACACGTGGAAGGACTATCTCGAGCAGGCCCGGCTCATTGCCCTCGGGCTGGCCGCCCTCGGGTTCGCGCGCGGGGACAAGACGGCGGTGGTCGGCGACAATCGCCCCCAGCTCTACTGGGCCATGCTGGGGACCCAGGCCCTGGGCGGGGTGCCGGTGCCGCTCTACCAGGACTCGATCGAGAAGGAGATGCAGTTCATCGTCGACCACGCCGAGGCGCGCTTCGCCGTCGTCGAGGACCAGGAGCAGGTGGACAAGCTGCTGCACCTCAAGGACCAGTGCCCCCGCCTGGAGTGGATCATCTACGACGATCCTCGCGGATTGCGCCACTACACCCAGCCTTTCCTCGTGAGCTTCGAGCGGTTGCACGAGCTCGGCAGGAAGTTTGCCGCCGAGAACCCGACGTATTTCGAGGACCAGATCTCCAAGGGCCGGGCCGACGATATGGCGGTCATCTGCTACACGTCGGGAACCACCGGCACCCCGAAGGGCGTCATGCTCTCACACCGAAACCTCATCGTGACCGGACGGACCGCGGCGTCCCAGGAAGGCTTGCGCCGTGACGACGAGGTGCTCGCCTACCTGCCCATGGCCTGGGTGGGGGACCACATCTTCTCCTACGCGCAGTGCATCCTGACGGGTTTCGCGGTGAACTGCCCCGAGAGCGCGGCCACCGTGCTCCACGACCTGAAGGAGATCGGGCCCACGTACTTCTTCGCCCCGCCGCGCATCTGGGAGAACGTCCTGACCAGCGTGATGATCCGCATCGAGGACGCCTCCTGGATCAAACGCAGGCTCTTCCACTTTTTCCTGGACGTGGCCCAGGCGATCGAGCGACGGCGGCTCACCGGCCGCCCGGTGCCGATGCGGCTGCGCCTGCTGTACGCGTTGGGGCATCCCCTTGTGTACGAGCCGCTGAAGGACAACCTGGGCATGCGGCGCATTCGCCTCGCCTACACGGCCGGCGAGGCCATCGGCCCCGAGATCTTCCTCTTCTTCCGCGCGCTCGGGATCAACGTCAAGCAGCTCTACGGCATGACGGAGTCGAGCGTCTTCGTCGCCATCCAGAAGGACGGCGACGCGCGGCTCGACACGGTGGGGACGCCGATCCCCGGGGTGGAGATCCGGATTTCCGGGGAGGGGGAGGTGCTCTTCCGCAGCCCGGGGACGTTCCAGGGATACTACAAGAACCCCGACGCGACCCGGGAGATGATGGAGGACGGCTGGGTCCACACCGGAGACGCGGGGTTCATCGACCACGACGGGCACCTCAAGATCATCGATCGCGCGAAGGATGTCTCCCGGCTCGCGGACGGCACGCTGTTCCCGCCGAAATTCATCGAGAACAAGCTCAAGTTCTCGCCGTTCATCAAGGAAGCCATGTGTGTCGGCCAGGGGAGCACCTACGTGAGCGCCCTGATCAACATCGACCTGGCGGCCGTCGGCAGCTGGGCGGAGCGGCGGAACATTCCTTATACGAGCTACGCCGACCTCGCCCAGATGCCGGAGGTCTACGAGCTGATCTATCCGGAGATTGTCCGGGTCAACAAGAGCCTCGGTGAGGACGAGCTCCTGCGGGGAGCGCAGATCCGCAAGTACCTCATCCTGCACAAAGAGCTCGACGCGGACGATCAGGAGATGACCCGGACCCGCAAGCTGCGAAGAGGGTTCATCGCGGAGAAGTACAAACCCCTCATCGACGCGCTCTACTCGGACGCCGACCACATAAAGGTCGAGGCCAAGGTCACCTACGAGGACGGGCGGACCGGGACGGTCCGTGCCGACGTCAGGATCCGGGACGTGGAACCGGCCGAAGCGGCGGGAGCCCGGCGATGACCCTGACCGCCGAGGGCAGGTTCGCGGACAGGATCAAGATCATCGAGGCCCTCGAAGTGCTCGACGTCGATTTCTCCAATATGAAATTCAGCTCCAAGGAGGAGATCGACGCCTTCTACGACGAGGTGGACCGCCTGCTCGAGGCGAAGAAGCGGCGCTGGTACTTCCTCGTGAACTATACGGACTGCACGATCGCCGACGACGTCTGGGATCACTTCGGCGCGCGCGGCAAGCACGCGAACGTGACCTACGGCCTGGGCACGGTGCGCTTTGGCGTGTCGGCGGCGAACCGCCAGACGATCCGCGAGCGGGCCATGCTGGCGCAGTTCCGGGCCAACGTGTTCGAGACCCGCGAGGAAGCCCTGGTCGCCCTGGGCGAGCTGCGAAGGCGGCGCGAAGTCACGGGCGCGTCGACGTCGGAGGCGCTCCTCCGCGTGGAGGACGTGTCGGTGAGCTTCGGCGGGATCAAGGCGCTCCGCGGGGTCAGCTTCGACGTGGAGACCGGTGAGATCTTCTCGATCATCGGTCCCAACGGCGCCGGGAAGACCTCCATGTTGAACGTGATCAGCGGGTTCTACCGCCCCGACGCGGGGCGAATCCTGTTCCAGGGGAAGGACCGGACCGATCTGAAGGCGTACGAGGTCGCCGAGCTGGGCATCGCGCGGACCTTCCAGAACGTGGCCCTGTTCAAGGGCATGAGCGTGCTCGACAACATCATGACGGGACGGCTGCTGAAGATGAAGGGAAGCTTTCTGCTCGACGCGCTCTACGTGGGGCCGTCGATGAAGCAGGAAATGGCCCACCGGGCGTTCGTCGAGCGGATCATCGACTTCCTGGAGATCGAGGGGATCCGGAAGATGCCGGCGGCGCGCCTGCCCTACGGCCTGCAGAAGCGGGTCGAGCTGGCCCGAGCGCTCGCCGCCGAGCCCACGCTGCTCCTGCTGGACGAGCCGATGGCGGGGATGAACGTGGAAGAGAAGGAGGACATCGCCCGCTTCATCCTGGACATCAACGACGAGTGGGGCACCACGATCGTCCTTATCGAGCACGACATGGGCGTGGTGATGGACATCTCGAGCCAGGTGATGGTGCTGGACTACGGCGCGAAGATCGCCGAGGGCAGCCCCACCGAGGTGCGCGCCGACCCGGCGGTGATCCGGGCCTATCTCGGGGAGCCGCAGTAGGGACACGCCATGGAGCTGCTCTACGGCGTCTTCGTCGGCCCCTTCCGGGACATGCTCACGGCTCCCGGCTTCCTGGCCGAGGTGCTGATCGGCGGCATCGCGGCGGGGCTCATGTACTCGCTGGTGGCGCTGGGCTTCGTGCTCATCTTCAAGGCCTCGGGTGTCTTCAACTTCGCCCAGGGCGTCATGGTGCTGTTCGCCGCGCTGACCCTGGTCGGGCTGATGGAGCGGGGCGTCCCGATTCCCGTCGCCCTCGTCCTGACCATGCTCGTGATGGTGGCGCTGGCCTTCGCCATCGAGCGCATCGTGCTGCGACCGCTCGTGAACCAGGAGCAAATCATCCTGTTCATGGCTACCATCGGATTGAACTTCTTCCTCGAGGGTTTCGGCGAGATGCTGTGGGGGAGCAATGTCAAGAAGCTGGACGTGGGGATTCCCGATACGTCCTTCCTTGTGGCCGGGGTGCAGGTCAACAAGCTGGAGATGACGGCCGCCATCACCGCGGGCATCCTGGTGGCGATCCTGGCGGTGTTTTTCCAGAAGACGCGCATGGGCCGGGCGCTCCGGGCGGTGGCCGACGACCACGAGGCGGCGCTCTCTATCGGCATCCCGCTCAAGACCATCTGGGTCGTCGTCTGGTCGGTGGCCGGCATCGTCGCCATCGTCGCCGGCATCATGTGGGGCGCCAAGAGCGGGGTGCAGTTCAGCCTCTCCCTCATCGCGTTCAAGGCGCTGCCCGTCCTGATTCTCGGCGGCTTCACCTCGGTGCCGGGCGCCATCGTGGGCGGGCTCATCATCGGGGTGGGGGAAAAGCTGGCCGAGGTCTACTGGGGCCCGCTGGTCGGCGGCGCCATCGAGAATTGGTTCGCCTACATGCTGGCGCTCGCCTTCCTGCTGTTCCGCCCCCAGGGTCTTTTCGGGGAACGGGTCATTGAGAGAGTCTAGCGTTGTGCGAGCCGAGGCACGGCCGACGAGCCACAGGCGAGGAGCGTGACGAGGTGAGCGGTGAAATGGCCCTAGGAACGCGAGCGGAGCGAGCGTGATCTATCGCGAGGCCGGCCAGTTCAAGACGACGTACGCCAGCGACCAGGCGGTCTTCCCCATCGCCCAGGACCGGTGGGTGGTGCTCGTGCTCCTGCTGGCGGCCTTCGTGGTCCCGCCACTGGTGGCCAACGAGTACTGGCTCCAGGCCGTCCTGATCCCGTTCCTGATCTACGCGCTGGCCGCGATCGGGCTCAATCTCCTCACGGGCTACGCGGGGCAGCTCTCGCTCGGCACCGGGGGGTTCATGGCCGCCGGCGCCTACAGCGCGTTCAAGATCAGCACCGCCTTCCCCGGGCTCAATATCCTGCTCGTCTTCGTGCTCTCGGGCGTGATCGCCGCGCTCGTCGGCGTCGTGTTCGGTGTCCCGAGTCTTCGGATCAAGGGCTTCTACCTGGCGGTGGCGACGCTGGCGGCGCAGTTCTTCCTCCTCTGGCTCTTCAACAAGGTGGCGTGGTTCACCAACTACGCCTCCTCGGGCACCATCACGGCTCCGCCGCGTACCGTGCTGGGACTCATGGTGACGGGTCCCGCGGCGACGGCGACCGCGCGATATCTGACCGCGCTCGCCCTGGTGGTCCTCTTCGCTGCGATCGCCAAGAACCTGGTCCGGGGACGGGTCGGCCGGTCCTGGATGGCCATCCGTGACCGAGACATCGCGGCCGAGATCATCGGGATCCGGCCGCTCCGGACCAAGCTCCTGGCCTTCGCGATCAGCTCGTTCTACTGCGGGGTTGCCGGCGCCGAGATCGTCTTTCTCTACCTCGGAAGCGTCGAGACGCTGGCCTTCGACATCAACCTCTCGTTCCTCGTCCTGTTCATGGTCATCATCGGAGGCCTCGGCAGCATCCTCGGCTCCTTCCTCGGGGCGGGGTTCATCGTCCTGGTGCCGATCTTCCTGACGAACGCGCCGGAGAAGATCGGGCTGGGGCTCCCCGTGGCGCTGCAGAAGCAGATCGAGCTCATGGTCTTCGGCGGGCTCATCCTGTTCTTCCTGATCGTCGAGCCGCACGGGCTCGCTCGGCTGTGGCAGATCACCAAGGAGAAGCTGCGCCTGTGGCCGTTTCCCCACTGAGGGGGCGGCCCGGAGGATCGCGGCGAGGAGGTGGTTATCGCGAAGTCGAAGTACCGGGTCGAGTCGGGCCTCCCGCGCATTGGGGCCGGGAAGAGTCACCACTAACCATACTGGAGGAGAGCATGAGAGCAAGAACCTGGTTGATCACGCTGCTGGTCGCGGCGCTCGCCGTCGGGCCGTTGGCGGGGGTCGCATTCGCGCAGGCCAAGGAGGTGTTCTTCCCGCTGCTGGTCTACCGCACGGGGCCGTATGCGCCCAGCGGCGTGCCCATCGCCAACGGGTTCGTGGACTACTTCGCCCTGCTCAACGAGCGGGACGGCGGCATCAACGGGGTGAAGGTCGCGTGGGAAGAGTGCGAGACACAGTACGCGACGGACAAGGGCGTCGAGTGCTACGAGCGGCTCAAGGGCAAGGGCGCCGTCGTCACCAATCCATACGCCACGGCCATCACCTATGCGCTCATTCCGAAGGCGCCGGTGGACAAGATCCCGGTGTTCTCCATGGGCTACGGCATGACCGCCGCCGCCGACGGCCGCTGGTTCCCGTGGGTGTTCAGCTTCCCCACGACCTACTGGAGCCAGGCGTCCGCTGTCATCCGCTACATCGGCCAGAAAGAAGGGGGACCAGAAAAGCTCAAGGGCAAGAAGATCGTCCACGTCTACCATAACAGTGCGTATGGCAGGGAAGCGAACCCGACCCTCGAGGAGCTGTCCCGCCGGCTCGGCTTCGAGCTGACCCTTCTGGCGGTGGACCATCCCGGGCAGGAGCAGAAGGCCACGTGGCTCCAGGTCCGCCGGATCAACCCGGCCTGGATCTTCATGTCCGGTTGGGGCGTGATGAACCAGGTCGCCATCAAGGAGGCGGCGGCGATCGGCTACCCGATGGATCACTTCATCGGCAACTGGTGGTCGGCCAGCGACGCCGACGTGGTGCCGGCCGGCGACGGCGCCAAGGGCTACATCGGCGCGACCTTCCATGCGCCGGGCAGCAACTACAAGGTCCACGCGGACATTCTCAAGTTCGTCTACGACAAGGGCAAGGGCGCCGGCGAGAAGGGGCGCATCGGCGAGGTGCTGTACAACCGAGGCGTGGTCAACGCGATGCTCAGCGCCGAGGCCGTCCGCACGGCCATGGGCAAGTACGGCAATAAGCCGCTCACCGGCGAGCAGGCGCGCTGGGGGTTCGAGAACCTCAACCTCACCGAACAGCGCCTCGACCAGCTCGGGATGAAGGGCTTCATGCATCCCATCAAAGTCAGCTGCGAGGATCACGAGGGCGGCGGCCCCGTGATGTTCGAGCAGTGGGACGGCAAGAAGTGGACGATCATCTCGGACTGGATCCCGACGATGCGCGACGTCGTCCGCCCGAAGCTCGAGTTGGCCGCCGTCGAGGAGGCCAAGAAGCTCGGCTACACGATGCGCGACTGCTCCAAGGAGAAGTAGGGAGTCACGTGCCGTGAGTGACGACGCCCGGCCGCTGCTCTCGGTCAACAACATCGAGGTGATCTACGACCACGTGATCCTCGTGTTGAAGGGCGTGTCGCTCCACGTCCCCGAGGGGGGTATTGTCGCCCTCCTCGGGGCCAACGGCGCGGGCAAGAGCACGACGCTCAAGGCCATCTCGGGCCTGCTCCGGACCGAGCGTGGCGACGTGACCAAGGGCTCGATCGAGCTGCTGGGCGAGCCCATCCACCGGAGCGACCCGGCCGAGGTGGTCCGGCGGGGCATCGTGCAGGTGATGGAGGGGCGCCGCGTCTTCGAGCACCTCACGGTCGAGGAGAACCTCCTCACGGGCGCCTACACGCAGCGCAACGGTCGGTCGCTCAAGCGGGACCTGGATCTGGTGTACGGCTATTTCCCGCGGCTCGCGGATCGGCGGGGCAGCCAGGCCGGCTATATCTCGGGCGGCGAGCAGCAGATGGTCGCGATCGGGCGCGCCCTCATGGCCCGCCCCAAGCTCATGCTGCTGGACGAGCCCTCTATGGGGCTGGCGCCGATGCTGGTGGCGGAGATCTATGAGATCGTCGAGCGGCTGAATCGCGAGGAGAAGGTCTCAGTGCTGCTCGCCGAGCAGAACGCCGTCATGGCGCTCCGCGCGGCCCAGTACGCGTACGTCATGGAGACCGGCCGGATCGTGCTGGACGGAGACCGCACGACGATCAGCGAGAACGAGGACATCAAGGAGTTCTACCTGGGGCTCAGCGGCGTGGGGCAGCGCAAGAGCTACCGCGACGTGAAGCATTACAAGCGCCGGAAGCGTTGGCTGTCGTGAGCGCCCAGCTCGAGATCACCGGCGTCACGAAGTCCTTTGGCGGCGTCCAGGCGGTCACGCGCGTGAGCCTGGAGGTGCGCCGGGGCGAGATCCTGTCGGTGATCGGCCCAAACGGCGCCGGCAAGACCACGCTGCTGAACATGATCAGCGGCTTCTACCATCCCGATTCGGGCCGCATCGTCCTCGAGGAGGCCGACATCACTCATGCCGCCCCGAGCCGTGTGGCGGAGCTGGGCGTGGCCCGCACCTTCCAGAATATCGCGCTGTTCAAGGGCATGACGGTGCTCGACAACCTCCTGCTCGGCCGCCACGTCCACATGAAGTCGGGCGTGCTGGGCTCCTTCGTCTACTGGGGGCTGGCGCAGAAGGAGGAGGTCGGCCACCGGAAGCGGGTCGAGGATCTGATCGACTTCCTGAAGATCCAGGACCTGCGCAAGCGTCCGACGGGTTCGCTCGCCTACGGCTTGCAGAAGCGCGTCGAGCTGGGCCGCGCGCTGGCGCTGGACCCCAAGATCCTGCTGCTCGACGAGCCGATGGGCGGGTGCAACCGTGAGGAGAAGGAAGACATGGCCCGCTTCGTGCTCGACGTCAACCAGGAGTGGGGCACCACCATCATCCTGATCGAGCACGACATGGGCGTCGTCATGGACATTTCGGACCGCGTGGCCGTGCTCGACATGGGCCAAAAGAGCGCCGAGGGCACGCCCGACGAGGTACGGGTAAATCCGCAGGTCATCAAAGCCTATCTGGGCGAGGTGAAGGGAGCCGTGAATGGCGCAGGCCGCCGCTGAGTTGACGACGCTCCCCAGGTTGCTGAGGCGCAACGCCGACGAACTGGGCGACCGGCCGGCCATCCGCGAGAAGGACCGCGGGATCTGGCAGACCTTCACCTGGGCGCAGTACCACAATCACGTGCGCGACTTCACCCTCGGGCTGGCGGCGCTGGGGCTGGCGCGCGGGGAGAAGCTTTCCGTGATCGGCGACAACCGGCCGCGGCTCTACTGGGCCCAGCTGGCCGCGCAGTGCCTGGGCGGGGTCTCGGTCCCGGTCTACCAGGACTCCATCGCCAAGGAGCTCCAGTACGTCTGGAGCCACGCCGAGGTGTCGGTCATCGTCGCCGAGGACCAGGAGCAGGTGGACAAGGTCCTTTCCCTCCGGGACCAGCTGCCCGCCCTGCGCTACGTGATCTACGACGACCCGCGCGGCATGAGCCACTACCGGTACGACTGGCTGCGCTCGTTCGAAGACGTCGAGGAGCTGGGCCGGAAGTTCGGCGCCGAGCATCCCGGCTATTTCGAGACCCAGGTGGAGAAGGGCGCCGCGGACGATCTGGCGTTCATCTGTTATACCTCGGGGACCACCGGGAACCCGAAGGGCGCGATGCTCACCCACGAAAACGCCGTCGTGACGGCCCAGATCGCCGCCAACGCCGAGGACTTCCGTATTGACGACGATTACCTGGCGTACCTGCCGATGGCGTGGGTGGGCGACGCGTTCTACACGCTCATCATGAGCCTCTACGTCGGCTTCGCCTGCAACTGCCCCGAGAGCCCCGAGACCGTCCAGCGCGATCTGCGCGAGCTCGGCCCGACCTTGGTGCTCGCGCCGCCCCGCATCTGGGAGAACATGCTGACGTCGGTTCAGGTCCGCGCCGCCGACGCCACGCCGCTCAAGCGCCGGGTGTTCGAGCGCTGTCGCCGGGCGGCTGAGCGGGCGGAGATCCTCCGGTCCGACGGCAAGGCCATTCCCCTGTGGCTGCGCGCCCAATGCGCAATCGGCGAATTCCTCGTGTATGGCCCGGTGCGCGACCAGCTTGGCCTGCGGCGGGTGCGGTGGGCACTGACGGGCGGCGCTCCGCTCGGCCCGGATACGTTCCGGTTCTTCCGCTCCATCGGCGTCAACCTCAAGCAGGTGTACGGCTCCACCGAAACGACGGGTCTGGTCTCGCTCCAGCCGAGCGCCGAGGCCAACCCCACGACGGCGGGGCGCCCGTGCCCGGGCGTCGATGTCAAGATCGCCGAGCGCGGCGAGGTACTCGTCAGGGGCGCGGTGATCTTCAAGGGCTACCTGAAGAATCCCGAAGCGACGCGGGAGGTGATCGACCCGGAGGGCTGGTTCCACACGGGCGACGCCGGGTTCATCGACCCGCGCGGACACCTCGTCATCATCGACCGCGCCAAGGACGTGGGGGCGCTCAGCGACGGCACGCCGTTCGCGCCCCAGTTCATCGAGAACAAGCTCAAGTTCAGCCCCTGCATCCGCGAGGCGGTCGCGTTCGGGAACGAGCGGCCGTTCATCGCGGCGATGATCGCGATCGACCTGAGCACGGTCGGCAACTGGGCTGAGCGGCGCGGGATCCCGTACACGAGCTATATGGACCTCTCCCAGAAGGGAGAGGTGCGGGAGCTGATTCGAGAAGAGGTCCAGAAGTGCAACGCCACGCTGCCCGACACGACGAAGATCCGGCGGTTCCTGCTGCTCACCAAGGATCTGGAGGCGGACGACGCCGAGATGACCCGGACCCGGAAGGTGAGGCGGCGGTTCATCACCGAAAAGTACGCCGCCGTGATCGACGCGTTCTACTCGGGCGGGGACGAGATCGAGCTGGCGACGTCCATCACCTATGAGGACGGCCGGCAGGCCAGCATCCAGTCGCGGGTGCGCATCGAGGACGTCGAGGGGGCGGCCGTGCATGTTTGACTGGCAGTTCTTTCTCCTCCTGATGTCCAACGGCATCCTGCTCGGCCTGATGTACTCGCTCATCGCGCTGGGCTTCGTCCTGGTCTACAAGTCCACCGACGCCATCAACTTCGCCCAGGGCGAGTTCGTGATGATCGCGGGCTTCGTGGTGGCCGTCGCCCTCGGGGTCTACGGCGCGCCGATCTGGCTCGCGATCATCGTGGGCCTGGCCGGGATGATCGGGTTCGGCTTCGGGCTCGAGCGGGTGGTGCTGCGCCGGCTCATCGGCCGTCCGATTGTCGCGGTGATCATGGCCACCATCGGACTGGCGGCCGTCCTCCGCGGGGTGGGCCCGCTCACATTTGGCGCCGAAACCCGGCCGCTGGTGCTGCCGATTCCCGACGAGCCGATCGTGTGGGGCCCCTTGTTCATCCCACCCATCCAGCTGCTCGGCGCCCTTGTCAGCCTGGGCTTCCTGGGCGCCTTCGGGTGGTTTTTCCTCAAGAGCCGCAAGGGCATCGCCATGCGCGCAGTCGCGGACAATCAGCAGGTCGCTATGGCGATGGGCATCAACGTGGAGCGCTACTTCGCTCTGGCGTGGGCCATGGCGGGCGTGGTGTCGGCGCTGGGCGGGATCATCTGGGGCAACCTGCTGGGGGTGGACGTGCACCTGGCTCTCGTCGGCTTCAAGGTCTTCCCGGTGGTGATCCTCGGCGGGCTGGACTCGGTGCCCGGCGCCATCCTGGGCGGGCTCATCATCGGCATCGTGGAGAACGTCGCGGCCGGCTACATCGACCCCTACGTCGGTGGAGGCACCAAGGACTTCGTGCCCTACGTCCTGATGATCATCGCGCTGATGGTCCGGCCGTACGGCATCTTCGGCAAAGCGATCATCGAGCGGGTCTAGCGCAGTGCGAGACGAGGCACGGTCCGCGGTTCGAGCCGAGGGGCGCAGCCACGAGGCGAGGGCTGGAACAGTTCCGCGGGCCAGGAGCGTGACGAAGTGAGCGGTGAAATGGTTCGAGGGATGCGAGCGGAGCGAGCATGATCCACCGCGAGTGCGGCGTTCTGAAGACGACCTACGAGGCCGACATGGCCCTCTACCCGCTGCCGATCGCGCGGTGGACGGTGGCGGTCATCGCCGTGCTGATGTTCCTGGTCCTGCCGCTCAGCGTGGACGACTACTACCTCTCCATCGTCAACCTCGTGTCCATCGCGGTGGTCGGCGCCCTCGGCCTCAATATTCTGGTCGGCTACACGGGCCAGATCTCCATCGGCCATGGCGCCTTCATGTCGGTGGGCGCCTACACCGCCGCCAATCTGGTCGTCCGGCTGGGCCTCCCGTTCTGGGTGGCGCTGCCGGCCGGCGGGCTCATGGCGGCGCTGGTCGGCGCCGTCGTCGGGATTCCCTCGCTCCGGATCAAGGGGCTCTACCTCGCCATCGCGACCTTGGCGGGCCAGCTCATCATCGAATGGACGATCAACCACGTCACCTGGATCAGCGGCGGCGTCCAGGCGTCCATCCAGGTGCCCCGGCCGCGGCTGTTCGGCTACCCGATCGCGACCCAACGCCAGATGTACTTCTTCCTCCTGGTCTTCGTCGTGCTCGCCATCGTTGGCACCCTGAATCTCATGCGGAGCCGGATCGGCCGGGCTTTCATCGCGATCCGCGACCACGACATCGCCGCCGAGATCATCGGCATCGACATCTTCCGCTACAAGCTGTTGGCCTTCGCGATCTCCTCCTTCTACGCGGGGGTGACCGGGGTGCTGTATACCTACTACCTCGGCATCGCCAACTACGAGCAATTCCAGATCACGGTGTCCATCGACTACCTGGCCATGATCATCATCGGCGGGCTGGGGTCCGTGCTGGGGTCCATCTTCGGCGCCATTTTCGTCACCCTGCTTCCGATCGTGATCCGGCTCACGATGGAGTCCTTCGGCGGGCTCCTGTTCTCGTCCGGCGCCGTGCACAACATCATCCCGAACCTGCGGCTGATCCTGTTCGGCGTCCTGATCATCTTTTTCCTGGTCGTTGAGCCCGAGGGGCTCAGCCGGCTGTGGCGCAACATCCGGAGCTACTTCCGCGTCTGGCCATTCGCGTACTGACGTGCGCGAGAAAGGAGAGCACCCATGAGGCGATTCCTCGCGATTGTGATCGGACTGCTATTAGCAGCCGGAGCGACGTTCGGTAACCCGAGCCCGGCGGCAGCGCAAAAGGAGGTCGTGATCGGGCTGCAGTGCGACCGGACCGGGGCGACGCAGACGGTCGGCGTCTATCTCTGCCCGGGCTACCACGACTACATCAAGCTCGTGAACTTCAAGGGCGGGGTGGAGGGCTACAAGATCAAGGCCATCGAGATCGATCACGAGTACAAGGTGCCGCAGGGCATGGAGGCCTACGAGCGCCACAAGAAGGAGGGCGCCGTGTTGATCAGCCTCTACGGCACCCCGCACACCCAGGCCCTGACCGCCAAGCTCACCGAGGACCGCATCCCCGGCACCTCACCCGGCTTCGGCACCGCGGCGGCGACCGACGGCACGAAGTACCCCTACATCTTCCCCATCGCGGCCACCTACTGGTCTCAGGGCACGGCGGCCGTGGAGTTCGCCGGCAAGCAGATGGGCGGGCTCAAGGGCAAGAAGATCGCCTACCTCTTCTATGACAACCCCGCCGGGCGCGAGCCCCTGCCGATTCTGGAGGACCTGGCGGCCAAGGAGGGCTTCGAGCTCAAGACCTTCGCGGTACCGCCTCCGGGCATCGAGATGGGCGCCCAGGTGCTCGACATCGCCCAGCGCTATCGGGCCGACTTCGTGATCGCCCATCTGTTCGGGCGGTCGCCGTCGGTGTCCATCAAGGAGCTCAAGCGCATCGGCTATCCGCTGCGCAAGGTCGTGTCCTTCGTCTGGGGCGCCTCCGAGGCCGACATCGAGGCCGCCGGTGGCTTCTCGGTGGCCGAGGGCTACAACGCGATTCAGTTCGCGGGCGTCGGGCCGGACTTCCCGGTGCTCAACGAGATTCGGGACATGTACAAGAAAGAGGGCAAGGAGCCGCCCAAGGAGATGGCGTCGACGGTGTTCTACAACCGCGGCGTCCTTATCGCCGCCGTCCACGTCGAGGCGATCCGCAACGCGCTCAAGGCCAAGCCCGGCGGCACCATCACGGGCGCCGACGTGAAGGCCGGCTTCGAGAAGATCAAGGGCTTCACGCTCGGTGGCCTGGTCCCGCCTCTCGAGATCACGGCGACCGACCACGAGGGTGGCGGCTGGGTGCAGGTTTATACGGTGAAGGGCGGCAAGTTCGTCAAGGCGACCGACTGGTACAGGTCGTATCCCGACGTGCTGGCCAAGCACATCAAGGCGGCGAAGTAAGGAGCGACCGCCGCGGCCCGGGGGCCCATCCGGCTCCCGGGCCGCTCGGCCGTCTGGCCATGCTCGCGCTCAACAACATCGAGGTCATTTACGAGGGCGTGATTCTCGTCCTCAAGGGCGTGTCGCTCACCGTCCGCGAAGCCGGCATCACGACTCTCCTCGGGGCCAACGGGGCGGGGAAGACCACCACGCTCAAGGCCATCTCCGGTCTGTTGCGCACCGAGCGGGGCGCGGTGACCAAGGGCTCGGTCGAGCTCGGCGGCGAGCGCATCGACCACCTGCAGGCGTACGAAATCGTCAAGCGCGGCGTCGTCCAGGTCTTCGAAGGCCGGCGTGTGTTCGAACACCTGACCACGGAAGAGAACCTGGTCGCGGGCGCCCACATCCAGGGTGACCGGCGCCGGGTGACCCAAGGCATCGAGCGCGTGTACGAGTACTTTTCCCACCTCAAGGAGCGCCGGGCGGTCCAGGCGGGATATCTGTCTGGCGGCGAGCAGCAGATGCTGGCCATCGGGCGGGCGCTCATGTCCGACCCGCGGGTGATGCTGCTCGACGAGCCCTCGCTCGGGCTGGCGCCCATGCTCGTCGAGGAAATCTTCGAGATCGTCCAGCGCCTGAACCGGGAGCAGAAGCTCACGGTGCTGTTGGTCGAGCAGAACGCGGCCCTAGCGCTGGCCATCGCGGAGCACGGCTACGTGATGGAAAACGGACGCATCGTGCTGGAGGGCTCCGCGGAGGCGCTCAGGGAGAACGCCGACATCAAGGAGTTCTACCTGGGGCTGACCGAGGTCGGCGCGCGCAAGTCCTACCGGGCCGTCAAGCACTACAAGCGGAGGAAGCGGTGGCTGTCGTGAGCCCGAAGCGCCTTACCGGCTTCTATGACAAGGCGAAGGAGACGATGCCGGCGCCGGCGCGCCGGCGCTACCAGGACGCGTGGATCGCGGCCCTGGTTGAGCACGCCTGGGCCAAGGCCCCGGGCGTCCGCCGCCGGATGGACAAGGCCGGGCTCGCGCCCAAGGCGCTCCGCACCGTCGACGACCTGGCCCGGCTGCCGGTGATCAAGAAGGCGGAGATGCCCGATCTCCAGCGCGCCGATCCGCCGTTCGGCGGCTTTTGCACGGTGCCGATGAGCCGGGTGCGCCAGATCTTCGTCTCTCCCGGCCCCATCTTGGAGCCCATCGGCCCGGAGCTCGCATGCTGGCACGCCGAGGGCGGCCTCTACGCCGGCGGCTTCCGCCGGGGCGACATCGTGCTCAACACCTTCTCGTACCACCTGACGCCGGCCGCTCACATGCTGGATGAAGCCCTCGAGGTGCTGGGCTGCGCTGTGGTACCCACGGGCGTGGGGAACACGGACACCCAGGTCGCGATCGCCAAGGCCGTGGGCGCCACGGGCTACGTGGGCACACCGTCCTTCCTCATGACCATCCTCAAGCGCGCCGGGGAGATGGGCGCCGGGCGGCTGCCCTTCCAGGTGGCCCAGGTGGGTGCCGAGCCCTTCCCCGAGTCCATGCGCCGCGCCTTCCAAGAGGAGCACGGCATCATGGCGCGACAGGGCTTCGGCACGGCCGACCTGGGGATGATCGCGTATGAGTGCTCGCAAGCCCGCGGCATGCACCTGGTCGACGACGCGATCCTGCAGGTCTGCGACCCGAAGAGTGGCGCGCCGCTCGGCTACGGCCAGCTGGGTGAGATCGTGGCCACCGTGCGCCACGAGGGCTACCCGATGATCCGCTTCGGCACCGGCGACCTCACCGTCGTCGAGGACGCGCCGTGCCCCTGCGGCCGGACGGCGCCCCGGATGCTCGGCTGGCGCGGCCGCGTGGACGAGGTGACCAAGGTGCGCGGCATGTTCATCCACCCGCGCCAGGTGGACGAGACCGCGGCCAAGGGCGGCGGCGCGACGCGGGCCCAGGCCGTCGTGACGCGCGAGGGGCACGACGACGTGCTGACCCTGCGCGTGGAGCTGGCCCCCGGGAAAGATCCCGCCGCGGCGGCCACCGCCCTGACCAGCGCCATCCGAGAGGTGATGAAGCTGCGCGGCAAGGTCGAGGTCGTGCCGGCGGGAACGATTCCGGAGAACGCCAAGAAGGTCGACGACCAGCGGAAATGGGACTAGTACAGGCTCCCTCTCCCCCGCAGGGGGAGAGGGCAGGGTGAGGGGCGCAGTGAAAATCTTCAACGAGCAGCACGAGATGTTCCGGCAGGCGGTGCGGAGCTTCGTCCAAAAGGAGGTCGAGCCCCATATCGAGGAGTGGGAGCAGGCGGGGCAGATCCCCAAGGCCATCTGGCCCCGCATGGGCGAGCTGGGCTTCCTGGGCGTGGAATACGACGAAAAGTACGGCGGTGCCGGTGCGGACTTCCTCAGCACAGCCGTGCTCTGCGAGGAGGCGGCGCGCTCCCGCTGCGCCGCCTTCGCCATGGCGCTCGGGGTCCACACCGACATGGCCTCGCCCCACCTCTACTGGACGGGCAGCGAGGCGCTCAAGGAGAAGTACCTGCCGGGAATCTGCAAGGGCGAACGGCTCACCGCCATCGCGGTCACCGAGCCCGGCGGCGGCTCCGACGTGGCCGCCATCCGGACCCGCGCCGTCCGGGACGGCGGCCACTACGTGCTGAACGGCTCCAAGATGTTCATCACCAACGGCGTCATGGCCGACGTCTTCTTCGTGGCCGCGCGCATTGGAGGGCGAGCCGCAGCCGGAGGCGAGGTGAGCGGATCAGTAAGTGGGCGAGCCGCAGCCGGAGGCGAGGTGAGCGGATCAATAACTGAGCCAGCCGATGGTCGCGGCGCCCAGCGCCACAAGGGCATCTCGATGTTCCTGGTCGAGCGGGAGACGCCGGGCTTCACCGTGAGCCGCAAGCTCGACAAGATGGGCAACCGCGCCTCGGACACCGCCGAGCTGGCCTTCCAGGACATGCGGGTGCCGGCCGAGAACCTGCTCGGGCGGGAGGGCGTGGGCTTCTACGAGGTGATGCGCGTGTTCCAGCGAGAGCGGCTGGTCGCCGGGCTCCACGCGGTGGCCGGCTGCGAGCGGGCGCTGGAGGACACCATCGCCTACGTGAAGCAGCGCCACGCCTTCGACGGGCCGCTGTCGGACAAGCAGGTCGTGCGTCACAAGCTGGCCGACCTGGCCACCCTCATCGAGGCGACCCGCTGGCTCACCTACGCCGCCTGCCTCAAATTCCAGGCTGGCGAGGAGGCGGTCAAGGAGATCTCCATGGTGAAGCTCTTCGCCGGGGAGATGGCTCAGAAGGTCGCCTACGATTGCGTCCAGCTCCACGGCGGCTACGGCTACATGCGCGAGTACCCCATCGAGCGCTTCTTCCGTGACATCCGCCTGCTGACCATCGGCGGCGGCACCTCCGAGATCATGAAGGAGATCATCGCCAAGCAGATGAATCTCTAGGTCTGACGTGATCCCCGACTTCGTCGCCGTCGGTCACGTGACGCTCGACCGGACGGCCGGGGGCGTCCGGCCGGGAGGCTCCGCGTATTACGCCGCGGTCACGGCCCACCGCCTGGGGCTTCGCGTGGGCGTGTTGACCTCCTTCGGCCCAGACTTTCCGCCCGACGCCCTGCCGGCTGGCATCGAGGTCGTCAACATCCCCTCGGACCGCACGACGATCTACGAGCTCCAGGCGACGCCCAAGGGCCGGCAGCTCATCCTTCATACCCGCGCCAGCGATCTCGAGGCCGGCCGGCTGCCGGCCGAGTGGCATCAGGCGCCGCTCGCCCTGCTCGGCCCGATCGTCAGTGAGGTGGATCCGGCCATCGCGGCTGCCTTCCCCGAGGGCTCGGTCGGGATGGTGCCCCAGGGCTGGATGCGCCGGCGGGGACCGGCCGGCGCCATCACCTCCCAGACCTGGGAGGACGCGGGTCTGGTGCTGCCCCAGGCCCAGGTGGTCGTCGTGAGCGACGAGGACATCGAGCCGTTCGAGAAGGCGGCGTTCGACTGGTTCGAGCGCGTCCCGGTGGGCGCGGTGACCCAGGGCCGCCGGGGAGCGATCCTCTTCGTCAACGGTGAGCGCTACCACGTCGAGCCGGATCCGGCACGCGAGGTCGACCCAACCGGGGCCGGCGACGTGTTCGCCGCCGTGCTGCTGGTCGAATACCACCGCGAGGGCAATCCCTGGGAGGCCGCGGAAGCGGCGGCCTGCGCCGCGGCGGCGTCCGTCGAGGCCAAAGGCGCCGCCGGGATCCCCGATCGCGGGGCGCGTGAGGCGCGGCTGGCCGCCTACCGCCGGCGCCGCGGCGGCTGAGCGCGTGGCGTCTTGCCCGGCCGCGAGGCCGGGACTACACTGACCCTGATGGCTGGGACGAAGCTCACGGCGGAGCGGGCATGAGGAGACATCCATGAAGATCTTTCTCGATACGGCCAGCGTCACCGAGCTGCGCGAGGGCGTGGCCATGGGACTCGTGGACGGCTGCACCACCAACCCGTCCCTGATCGCCAAGGAGAAGCGGCCGTTCCGGCCGCTGGTGGAGGAGATCTGCTCCATCGTCCCGGGCGACGTGAGCCTCGAGGTCGTGGCGACGGACTTCGAGGGCATGGTCAAGGAGGGCAAGGAGCTGGCCCAGGTGGCGAAGAACGTGGTCGTCAAGTGCCCGCTCACCAAGGACGGGCTCAAGGCAGTGAAGCACCTGAGCGGGCAGGGGATCCGCGTGAATCAGACCCTCTGCTTCTCGGCCCCCCAGGCCCTGCTCTCGGCCAAGGCCGGGGCCTACTACATCAGCCCCTTCCTGGGGCGCCTCGACGACATCGGCGCCATCGGCATGGACCTGATTCGCGACATCTGCCAGATCTACGGCAACTACGGCTTCAAGACCCAGGTGCTGGCGGCCTCGATCCGCAACCCGCTGCATGTGGTGGACGCGGCCAAGGCGGGCGCGCACGTGGCGACCATGCCCTTCAACGTGCTGGAGATGTTGATGAAGCATCCGCTGACGGACATCGGGCTGAAGAAGTTCCTCGACGACTGGAACAAGTCCGGCGCGAAGATCTAGCGGCGTCTTGGGGCACCGGGGCCGGGGCGCCCCCACTCGACCACCGTCGACGACTGCAAGGGGTCTCGGGGGGCATCCCCGGCCCCGACGCCCCACACCGCTCGCCGGCCCGCCCTGGCCGGCGCCTCCCGCGAAGCCCCATCCGCCCCACCGACCTGTTTCTCTCGTCCCGCACTGCTCCACCCGTTTCATCCCGCTGGCCGTATAACTGGGTGAGCCATGAAGACGGATCGGAGGCTGATGCAGCGGGTGGCCAAGGGCGATCAGGCGGCCTTCGCCGAGCTGGCCCAGCACTTCGGCGGCCGGTTGATGGCGGTGGCCGGGCGGCTGCTCGGCTCCCGCGCTGACGCCGAGGACGCCGTCCAGCGCGCCCTGCTGCAGTGCTATACCGGCGCCCCTGGCTATCGGCCGCAGTGGGCCGTCTCCACCTGGCTCTACCGCATCCTCACCAATGTCTGCGTGGACGAGCTGCGCCGGCGGGGGACGCGGGCGGCCCACGCGGAGCGCTCGGCCCCGGTGGCCCTGCTGCAGGCCTCCGCCAACCACCGGCCGCCGGGCGCTTACATGGACCTCCACCGGGCGCTCGAGCGCGTGCCGCGGGAAGCGCGGGTGCTGCTGGCCCTGCGCTACGTGAACGGGCTTTCCTACGGGGAACTGGCGAAGATCCGCGGTATCTCGATCAACACGGTCAAGAGCCAGCTGGCGCGCGGCAAGTCGCTGCTGCGGGCCGAGCTCGGCCGACGGGGAGCCAATCATGACTGACGGCAAGACGCAGGACCGGCTGGACAACCTTCTCACCGACTACTTCCGCCCGGCGGAGGCGCCACCGGACCTGGCCCGGCGCATCGCCCGCGGGGCGCACGAGGTCGAGGACGAGCTGTTGAAGCTCGAGAAGCGGCTCGGCATCCAGGCCACGGCACGTGGCGTCTGCCTCATCCGTCCCGGGCGCGTCGAAAGACCGGCGACCGCGGCGGCCCGCCGGCTGGCGGACCGGGCGCGGGAAGAGCTGGTGGAGTACCTGGGCGGCAAGCGCGCCTTCTTCTCGGTGCCCGTGGACCTCTCGAGCGTGCCCGACTTCCAGCGGCGCGTGCTGGAGACGGCCCGCCGGATTCCCTTTGGCGAGGCCCGGCCCTACGCCTGGGTGGCCGAGCGGATCGGCAGCCCGCGTGCCGTTCGAGCGGTCGGCACGGCGCTGGGGCGCAATCCCGTCCCGCTCATCGTGCCGTGTCACCGCGTGTGGCGCAGCGACGGCGGGCTGGGGGGTTATCTCTTCGGCGTGGGCGTCAAGAGCCGGCTGCTGGCCCTCGAGCGGACGACGCCGGTGCTCGAAGGCTGCACCAGCACCCGGATCGTCTGTCGGGTGGGGTGCATCCACGGGCGCCACATGAAGTCGGAGAACCGCGTCGTATTCGCTTCGGTTGAAGACGCCCGCTCGGTGGGGTACCGTCCCTGCAAGGTATGCAAGCCCGCAGCCTGACCCGCCCCCTGTCCGTCACCGAGCGGCTCGCCCGGCTCGATTGGGAGGCGATCGAGCGCTCGCTCTGGGACTGGGGCTGGGCCAAGACCCCGGCGATCCTCACGCCCGAGGAGTGCGCGGAGCTCGTCGGCCTCTACCCGGACAGCCGGCGCTTTCGCAGCCGCGTCGACATGGCGCGCTTCCGCTTCGGGGCCGGCGAGTACAAGTACTTCGCCGAGCCGCTGCCGCCCGTGGTCGAGGCCCTGCGCCGCCACGCCTATCCGCCGCTCGCCGTCATCGCCAACAGCTGGGAGCGGGCCCTGGGCCGGCAGGTGCGCCACCCGGGCGATCTGGACAGCCTGCTGGCCGTGTGCGCCGAGCGCGGCCAGACCAAGCCCACCCCGCTCATGCTCCAATACGGGGCTGGAGGCTACAACTGCCTGCACCAGGACCTCTACGGCGAGGTCGTCTTCCCGCTGCAGGTCACCTGCGCGCTCAGCCGACGGGAGTTGGACTACGCCGGCGGGGAATTTCTCCTGGTCGAGCAGCGGCCGCGGGCCCAGTCGCGCGCCGAGGTCGTGCTGCTCGAACAGGGGGAGGCGGTCATGTTCGCGACGCGGGAGCGGCCGGCCCGCGGCGCCAAGGGCTATTTCCGCGCCACCATGCGCCACGGGGTCAGTCGCATCGTCGCCGGCCAGCGCTACAGCTTGGGCGTCATCTTCCACAACGCCGAGTGAGCGGGCGGCCCTACATCCTGGGGCGGATATCGCGCGCGAAAGCCTCGAAGATGCCGATCGTGTCGTCCAGGTCCCGGTAACGCGCCTCCAGCAGCACGGTGTCCACCCCGAGGTCCGCGTAGCGGCGCAGGTCGTCCCCGATCTGCTCGGGCGAGCCGATGAGCGGCCGGCGCGGGCCGTCAACGGGCGCGCTCCGGATGGAGAGACCGGCTCTCACCGTAATCGTCAGCTCCTCGAAGGGGCGCTGCCGGCGCGCGCACTCTTTCCGCAGCTCGCCGATGCCGCGCTCGAGCGCCTCTACCGAGGGGTAGGCGGCGTGCCAGCCGTCCCCTAGCTCGGCGACCCGCCGGAGCGCGCGGGGCGTGTGGCCGCCGATCCAGATCGGGATCTGCCCGCGGCGCGGCTTGGGGCAGACGCCGATGTCGTCGAAGGAGAAGAACTGCCCCTGGTACCGCGCGGGCCCCTCGCTCCAGCATCGGCGCATAATCCGGATGGCCTCGTCCGACCAGGCTCCGCGCTTGTCGAAGGGGGCGCCCAGCAGCTCGATCTCCTCGCGCATCCAGCCGACCCCGGCGCCCAGGATGACCCGCCCGTCCGAGAGATGGTCGAGCGTCGCCAGCATCTTCGCGGCCAGCACCGGGTGACGGTGCGGCAGCACCAGGATGGTGGTCCCGAGGGCGACGCGCTCGGTGACGGCGGCCACGAGGGCCAGCGTCGTCAACGGTTCGAGGAAGTTCGTGTCGGGCGGCAGCGGGAACGCGCCGGTGTCGCTGTAGGGATAGCGGGACTCGATGCGATAGGGGAGCACCACGTGGTCACTGGCCCAGAGCGACTCGTAGCCCACCTCTTCCATGCGCCGAGCGAACGCCAGCACGTTCTCGCGGGTCGCGATGGGGCCGAACATCGGAAGGTGGCAGCCGAACATCATGACCGCGCGCGCTCCCGCGGGGCTAGTCGCGGTGGGCGCCGGAGGCGTAGAGGATGCGCTCGCCGATCTCGTCGCGTGCGATCATCTGGCCGAGCCGGGAGCGCTGGATCTTGCCCGACGACGTCTTGGGGATGGTGCCGGCTTGGACCAGCAGCACCTTGGCCGGCCGGTGGCCGCGCCCATGGTGCACGCGCTGGACGATCTCGCGGACGAGCTGGGACATGCCCGCGGCGTCCGCGACCTGCTCGCGCACCTCGGCGACCACGTAGAGCCGCTGGCTTCCGGTGCGCTCGCTGTCGATCCCGACGGCGGCGGAATAACGCACGCCGGGAACGTGGTCCACGATCTCCTCGATGTCGGCGGGAATGACGTTTTCGCCACCGAGGATGATCAGATCCTTAAGCCGTCCGGTGATAAAGAGGTAGCCCTCGGCGTCCAGGAAGCCCTGATCCCCGGTGCGCAGCCAGCCGTCCGGGGAGAGCACGCGCCGGGTGGCCTCGGGGTTGTTGTAATAGCCCTGCATGACACCGGGGCTGTTGACGCAGATCTCGCCTTCGACTCCGGCCTTGAGCACCGCCTCGCCCTCCATGACGCGCACCGCGACGCCGCGGCACGGACGGCCGACGGACGGGAATCGCCCCGAGCTCTCGAAGCGCAGCGGAGTCTTCCGCTGCCAGATGGCCACGGCCAGGGTCGCCTCGGCCAGCCCGTAGCACGGCGTGATCAGGTTGCGGACCCCGAACTTCGCCTCGAAGGCCTCGATGGTGCTTGCCCGGATGGGCTCGGCCCCCGAGAGCGCCTGTTTGAGCGAGGAGAGGTCGAGCCCCGCCGTGTCGTGGATGTTCCGCACGCAGTTGCGGTACCCGAAGTCGGGCGACACAGTGAACGTGGCCCGGACGCGCGTGACCAGCTCGAGCCAGATGCGCGGGGACTTGAGGTCCGGCGGCAGCAGGTAGAGCGGGGTGCCGCTCCAAGGTGGCGTGAAGGCGCAGCCGATCAGCCCCATGTCGTGGTAGAGCGGCAGCCAGGAGACGACGATGTCCTCCCGCGTGAGCTGGGCCGCCTCGGCCATGAACTCCACGGTGCGCGTGACGTTGGCGTGGCTCAAGACCACGCCGCGCGGGTGGCCCGTGCTGCCCGACGTGTACTGGATGAAGGCCAGGTCCTCGGGCGCGGCCGTCGGGAAGGCGGGCGGTCGGTCGTCCACCTCGAGGTCCGAGGGCTCCAGCACGTGGCGGATATTGGCGGCGGCGGACTGGGACTCTTCCACGCCTTTGCGGAACCAGCCGATGGTCGCCACGGCCCGGGCCTCGGAGTCGCGGAAGACGTTGGCCGTGGCCTCCACGCCGAGCGTCGGGTAGAGCGGCACCGGCACGGCGCCCAGCCGGAGCGCGCCGAAGAAGGTATAGAAGAACTCGGCGCACGTCGGGTAGATGAGACAGACCTTGTCCCCCCGGCCGACGCCGAACTTCTTGAGCCCCGCCGCGTAGCGGGCGCTCTCCTTCCAAAGGCGGCCGTAGGTGACCGTCTCGTCGTAGAGATGGAAGTAGGGCTTGTCGGGGTCCTCGGCGACCCGGCGCGCCAGGAGATCGTTGAGCGTGGCGGGCATCGTCAGCGCTGACGTGGTCACGCCGGGCATTCTATCCCAGAGCCTCCAGCCAATGAAAGGCCTCGGGCAGGTGGGCGTCCAGGGCCCGTCTCAGCTCGAACTACCGCTCGATGACGATGCGGTCGAAGGTTTCCGCGTACGCGTAGCCCTTGGCCTTGCCGAACTGGGCGGCGCGGTCGCGCACGCGCGCCTCCACGGCGGCCATGTCCTGGATCTGGCTCGCGTGGCAGGCAAGCGCCTTGAGCTTGAGATCCATGGTGGCGGAGATGTCCACCACGAGCTCGGGGCTGTCCCAGGCCATGATGTGCACCTCCTTGACCTTGTGCGGCTCGAGCCCCTGCGCGATCAGTTCGGGGAAGGCCATGTGGTCGCGCGCCAGGGGATAGACGCAGTCGAGGGTGATGCCGCCCGCCACCCGGTGGTCGCGGTGCGAGGCGAAGAGGTTCCGCGTGCGCTGGGGGTTCTGGCAGATGACGAGATCGGGCTTGTGCCGCCGGATGGCTCCCGCCACCGCCATGCGCGACTCGCGCGTGTCCTCGAGCTCGCCGTCAGGGAAACCGAGGAAGTCCACGGTCTCGACGCCGAGGACGCGGGCGGCCGCGCGCTGCTCTTCCTGCCGGATCGTCGCGAGGCGCTCGGGCGTCATGGTCCGGTCGCCCGAGCCCTTGTTGCCGCTGGTCACGATGCAGTAGGTGACTGTCATGCCTTCCCGCGCCAGCTTGGCGACGGTCCCGCCGGCGCCGAACTCGGAGTCGTCGGGGTGGGCGGTGATGACCGTCACGCGCTGGATCCTCTGGGCCATGTCAGCGTGCTCCTTTCGGTTCTGAGATTCTACCTTAAGACGCGGCAGGTGCCCGCGCGGTTTCGCTATAATGCAGATGGTGACGAACCGCTCCAAGGGCGTCCTCGTGCTGCTCCTGTTGCTCGCCGGCTTCCCCCTTCTCAGCGCTCTTCCCAATCAGCTGGCCGCCGTGCGGGTTGCGGGGCTCTCGCTGCTCTGGTGGTACGGCGGTGTGGCGGCCCCGGTGGCGGCCTGGCTCACGGCGGTGATCTGGGTCCCGGGCCCGGGATCGGGGCCGGGAAGGCAATGACCTCGGCCGTCGGTCTCCTCGGGGTCTGGCTCACGCCGGCCGTGTGGCTCGGCATGTCGGCCCTGATCCTCGACGGCGGCCCCGACGGCCTCTGGGTGGGTCTCGCGCTGGTGTGCGCGCCCCTCGTCGCCCTCGGCATGGGATCACGCCCGCCCGCGCCGCTGGCAGAGCCGGCCCGGCCCGACCGCGAGCCGCTCTTCAACGTCGTGATCCTGCTCGTCACGGTGGGCGTGCTGCTGTGGGCCAATATCATCCTGGCGGGTGATGTGGCCGCCTGGCTCGGCGCGCCGCGCTGGCAGGGCATCGCCCTGACGGCCGCCGCCGGCTGGCTGCTCACGGCCTGGCGCGGCTGCCGGCGCATCCTCACGCCCTTGCTTCTGCTCGCGCTCATCGGGGTCAGCGTGCCGCTGGTCCAGGCCGCGCGCGCCGTGGGCGCCGGCCCGCTGGGCGCCTGGGAGCGCGTCGCAAGCGAGCCGGCATTCCGCTTCCCCGCCGCCAGCCGCTGGGTGACGGCCGGACGCGACCTCAGGATGGCGCGCGGGCGCACGCCCATCACCTTCGACGAGGAGCACCGCATCACCGCGCCGAAGGGCGGCACGCTACGCGCGCGCACCGTGGACGGAAACCGGATCGCCGACATCGAGTGGGCGCTGACGCCTGGTCAATCGGTGACCCTGCGGCCCGGCGACCAGGTCGAGCGGACGTCGGTGCTCCGCATCCGGTTCGAGGCAGGCAAGCGGGTGCCGGGCGCTCCGCAGACCGGAATCGCGTGGGCGGCGGGACGGGCGGGGGACTGGGCGCGCCGTGCCGCATTGCTCTTCACCATCCTGGCCGGGGCGCTGGCCCTGCTGCGTTCGGGTATGGCCGGGCCCATCTCGCGGGGCGTCGCCGCGGTCGTCGGCGGTGGGCTCGTCGTGGGCTTTCTCTTGGCGCAGGCCTGGGCTGTCTACTCGGTGCTGGGCGCGCCCGACCTCTTCCTGGGCGGCGTCACGCCGGAGCGCTTGGTCGAGCTGCCGGGCTTGGCCTTTGCCGGCAGCCCATGGCGTCGGCCGCTTCAGGCCGCGCTTCTCGGCGCCGGGCTTGCGGGCTACCTCGCCTCGAGCGTGGCGCTGCGCGAGCGCCTGGGCGCGCTCGACCGCACCGGAGGCGGGGAGATCGGCTACGACCTGGGACTGTGGGCGGGAGTCTTCGGCGTGGTGGCCGCCGCGAGCCTCTGGCCCGTGGATCCCTGGCGACTGACGGTGCTGGCTCTTGGCGGGGCGGCCGCCGCGTTGAGCCCGGCGGTGCTGTGGCCACCGCCGAGCGAGCGCCCGGCGGCGGGCACGGTCGCCGGGCTCGTGGGGCTCGCCGTGTTCGCTGCCCTGGCCGTGGCGGCCGGGCTCCGCGCGGGGTCGGGCGAGATCCTGTTGGCCTATCCGGCCGCCGTCTCGGTGCCCGCCGGGGCCGCGGTCCTCTGGGTCGCCCGCCGCGGCGCGCGGCGCGCGAAGGCGGTAGAATAGGGCTTCGATGGCCAACGACCGCATCGTCATCCGGGGCGCCCGGGAGCACAACCTCAAGTCCATCGATCTCGAGATCCCGCGCGACCAGCTCGTCGTCATCACGGGTCTCAGCGGCTCGGGGAAGTCCTCCCTGGCGTTCGACACCATCTACGCCGAAGGGCAGCGGCGCTACGTGGAATCGCTCTCGGCCTACGCCCGGCAGTTCCTCGAGCAGATGGAGAAGCCCGACGTGGACTCCATCGAGGGGCTGTCGCCGGCCATCTCGATCGAGCAGAAGACCACCTCGAAGAACCCGCGCTCCACCGTCGGCACCGTCACCGAGATCTACGACTACCTGCGGGTGCTCTTCGCCCGGATCGGCGTGCCCCACTGCCCGCAGTGCGGCAACATGATCTCGGCCCAGACCGTCCAGCAGATGGTGGATCGGGTGATGACGCTGCCCGCCGGCAGCCGGCTCGTCGTGCTGGCGCCGGTGGTGCGCGGGCGCAAGGGCGAGTACCGCAAGCTCTTCTTCGACCTGCGCCGCCAGGGCTACGTCCGCGTCCGGGTCAACGGCCAGCTCCACGAGCTGGCCGAGGAGATCGAGCTGGCCAAGACCAAGAAGCACACCATCGAAGTCGTGGTGGACCGGCTCATCGTCAAGGACACGCTCGGCACGCGGCTGGCCGATTCGCTGGAGACCGCGCTCCGGCTGGCCGACGGCGTGGTCCAGGTCGAGGTGCCGGAGGGGCCGTCGTTCCTGTTCTCCGAGCGCCTCGCCTGCGCGGGCTGCGGCGTGTCCTTTCCGGAGATCTCGCCCCGGATGTTCTCGTTCAACAATCCCTACGGCGCCTGCGTCGCCTGCGGGGGTCTGGGCACGCGCTACGAGATCGACCCGGAGCGCGTCGTGCCCGATCCCGGCAAGGCGCTGGCCGCGGGCGCGCTCGCGCCCTGGGCGGGCCAGCCGGGCTCCCCCTTCAAGCAGACGCTGCGCGTGCTCGCCAAGCGCTACCGCTTCAGCCTCGACACGGCGTGGGCCAGGCTGCCGAAGAAGACCCGCGACGTCATCCTCCACGGCGAGCCGGACGGCGCCTTCGAGGGCGTGGTCCGGCTCCTCGAGCGGCGGTACAAGGAGACCCTGTCCGAGGACACCCGGCTCGAGGTCGAGCGGTTCATGACCGAGCGGGCCTGCCCGAGCTGCAAGGGTTCCCGCCTGCGGCCGGAGACGCTGTCGGTGAAGATCGCCGGGCGATCGATCGACGACGTCGTACGCTTCGCCATCAAGTCGGCGCGCCAGTTCTTCGAGACGCTGACGCTGTCCGAGCGTGACATGCTCATCGCCCGCCGCGTGCTCAAGGAGATCAGGGAGCGGCTCGGATTCCTCTCCCAGGTCGGGCTCGACTACCTGACGCTCGACCGGCCCGCGGCGACGCTGGCGGGCGGCGAGGGGCAGCGAATCCGCCTGGCGACCCAGATCGGCTCGAGCCTGGTGGGCGTGCTCTACATCCTGGACGAGCCCAGCATCGGGCTCCACCAGCGGGACAATACGCGGCTGCTGGACACGCTCAAGCGCCTGCGCGATCTCGGCAACACCGTGCTGGTGGTCGAGCACGACGAGGAAACCATCCGCTCGGCCGACTACGTGGTGGACCTGGGTCCCGGGGCGGGGGAGCTGGGCGGCCACGTGGTAGCCGTGGGCACGCCGGACGAGGTCATGGCCAATCCCGCATCCCTCACGGGCCGCTTCCTGGCGGGCGCTCAGCGCATCGAGATTCCCACGGCGCGCCGGAAGCCCAACGGCAAGTTCCTCACGATCCACAACCCGCGCGAGCACAACCTCAAGGGGATCGCGGTGAAGATCCCGCTGGGGACCTTCACGGCGGTGACGGGCGTGTCGGGCTCGGGCAAGTCCACGCTCGTCAACGACATCCTCTACCGCGCCTTGGCCCAGATGCTCCACCGCGCCCAGGACCGTCCCGGTGCCCACGACCGCATCGAGGGCGCCCAGCACCTGGACAAAGTGATCGACATCGACCAGTCGCCCATCGGCCGGACGCCGCGCTCCAACCCGGCGACCTACACGGGCGTGTTCACCCTGATCCGCACGCTGCTGGCGCGGACGCCCGACGCGCGCGCGCGCGGCTACCAGCCGGGGCGCTTCTCCTTCAACGTCAAGGGCGGCCGCTGCGAGGCCTGCCAGGGCGACGGGCTCGTGAAGATCGAGATGCATTTCCTTCCCGACGTCTACGTCACCTGCGAGGTATGCAAGGCCAAGCGCTACAACCGCGAGACGCTGGAGGTCCACTACAAGGGCCGCAACATCGCCCAGGTGCTCGACATGACGGTGGCCGAGGCGCTCGGGTTCTTCGAGCCGGTCCCGGCCATCCGGCAGAAGCTCCAGACGCTGCACGACGTGGGGCTGGACTATATCCGGCTGGGCCAGTCGGCCACGACGCTGTCGGGCGGCGAGGCCCAGCGGGTCAAGCTCGCGACCGAGCTCAGCCGGCGGGCCACGGGGCGCACGCTCTACATCCTGGACGAGCCCACGACGGGTCTTCACTTCGCCGACATCCGCCGGCTGCTCGAGGTGTTGAACCAGCTGGTCGACCAGGGCAATACCGTCGCGATCATCGAGCACAACATGGACGTAATCAAGACGGCCGACTGGATCATCGACCTGGGGCCCGAGGGCGGCAACGACGGCGGGCGGGTGATCGCCACCGGCACGCCCGAGGACGTGGCCCGGCAGGCCGACAAGTCCTACACGGGTCAGTTCCTCAAGAAGGTGCTCGCGAGGGGCGGCTCGAGCCGGGGGGCGCGATGATCTCGGCCCGCCGGACCAAGATCGTCTGCACCATCGGCCCGGCCAGCAGCAGCCGCGAGGTCCTCGACCGTCTGGTCGCGGCCGGCATGGACGTGGCGCGGCTCAACTTCTCCCACGGCACTCACGCGGAGCACGCCCACGCGGTCCGCGCGATCCGGGAGGGCGAAGCCGACTGGGGCCGGTCCATCACCATCCTCCAGGATCTCCAGGGGCCCAAAGTCCGGCTCGGCACCTTCGTGGGCGGCCAGGCGACGCTCGTGACCGGCGAGCGCTTCACGCTGACGGTCAAGTCGGTCAAGGGGACGGCCTCCCGCAGCTCGATCAACCATCCCGAGTTCCTGGCCGAGCTCAAGCCGGGCGACCAGGTGTGGATGGACGACGGCATGATCCAGCTCACCGTCGAGAAGGTGGAGGATGGCGAGGCCCACCTCCGCGTCACCTCGGGCGGGCCCGTCGCCGACCACAAGGGCGTCTCGCTGCCGCGGATGCCGCTGCCCGTGTCCTGCCTCACGCCCAAAGACCGTGACGATCTGCGCTTCGGGATCGAGCACTCCGTGGACTATGTCGCGGTGTCCTTCGTGCGCTCGGCCGCCGATATTCAGGAAGTCCGCAAGTTCCTCCACGAGCAGGGCGCCAACCTGCCGATCGTGGCCAAGCTCGAGCGCGCCGAGGTCGTGGCCAACCTGGCGAGCATCCTGACGCTGGTGGACGCCGTGATGGTGGCGCGGGGGGACCTGGGCGTGGAGGTGCCGCTCGAAGAGATTCCCGTGATCCAGAAGGACGTGATCCGCCAGGCGCGGCTCGGCAAGGTGCCGGTCATCGTGGCCACCCAGATGCTGGAGTCCATGGTCAACCATACCCGGCCCACCCGGGCGGAGGTGAGCGACGTCGCCACCGCCATCTTTGATGGGGCCGACGCGATCATGCTCTCGGCGGAGACCGCCACCGGGCAGCACCCGGTCGAGACCGTCGAGGTCATGGCGCGCATCGCCGAGCGCGCGGAGCGCGCCATGCCCTCGAGCGGCGCCGCCCGGCAGCGCCCCGAGGCCTACGGCTTTCCCGAGGCCGTAGCCGAAGCGGCCTGCCAGGCCGCGCGGCTGCTGCACGCCAAGGCCATCGTCGCGTTCACCCAGTCGGGCTTCACGGCGCGGCTCATCTCCCAGGACCGGCCGGACGTGCCCATCGTGGCGCTCACCCCGTTTCCCGAGGTGCAGCGACGGCTGGGCCTCTTCTGGGGCGTGTCCTCGCGGCTCGTCCACAAGGTCGAGACCACCGACGAGATGATCGAGGAGGTCGAGAGCACGCTCCTCGCCGACGGCACCGTGCGCAACAACGACGTGCTCATCATCATCTCGGGCGCGCCCATGTGGGTGACCGGGACGACGAATCTGTTGAAGTTCCACCGAGTCGGCGACCGACGATAGGAGATCGATCCATGGCCTACGACACCGTCATCTACGCCGTGAAGGACGCGGTGGCGACGATCACCCTGAACCGCCCGGAGGCCTACAACGCGCTCAACCTGGCCCTCGGGCGGGACCTGTTTCACGCCGCGCTCGAGGCCGACGAGGACCGCGCTGTGCGCTGCATCGTCGTCACCGGGGCGGGGAAGGCGTTCTGCGCGGGCGGCGACGTCAAGGACTTCGCCGACAACCCCGACCGCATCGGCATCGTCATCAAGGAGCTGACGACCTACCTCCACGGCGCGGTCTCGCGCCTGGCGCGCGCCCCAAAGCCCGTGGTCATGGCCGTCAACGGCGTGGCCGCCGGCGGCGGCCTGAGCTTCGCCCTCTCGGGCGACCTCGTGGTGGCGGCCGAGTCGGCCAAGTTCACCATGGCCTATTCCAAGATGGCCGCCTCCCCCGACGGGTCGTCGTCCTACTTCCTGCCGCGCATGATCGGCCTGCGGAGGGCGCTCGAGCTGCACTACACCAACCGCGTGCTCTCGGCCCGGGAGGCCATGGACTGGGGATTGGTCAACCGCGTGCACCCCGACGCGGAGTTCCCCGGCGCCGTCGCCGCGCTCGCCCGCGAGCTGGCCCAGGGGCCGACGCTGGCCTTCGGCCGGGCCAAGCTGCTCTTCCACCAGTCCACCCAGGAGAGCCTCGAGTCCCAGATGGAGCTGGAAGCCCAGGCCATCGCCGCCAGCGGCCACACGGAGGACTTCCGCAACGGCGTCGTCGCCTTCGCCAAGAAGCAGCCGGTGACCTTCAAGGGCAGATGATCCGGGCCTTCATCGTCGCGACGCTTCTCTTGGCCGCCGCCGTCGAGGCGCTCGGCTGGGGGCTGCCCTTCGGCGAGTCGTCGGGCAACCGCGTGGCCGCGGGCAAGGGGAGTTTCCCGCGCTGGCAAGCGCTGTCCCTCGTGACGGACGCGCCGCTCAAGTGGGTCGTGGCCTTCGGCCCGCGGCGGCTCGCGGCGATCGATCGGGACGGCACGCTCTGGCTGTTCGACGTGACGCCGTCGGGCCTTCGCGTGGGCGCGCGCTACGGCGAGAGCGGGAGCCCGGACGGGCCGCCCGTCGTCGTGCGCTTGGACGCGGAGCGGCTGGGCCTGGCGCTGGTGGCACCCGACGGCCGGCTGCTGGTCTGGGACGATCTCGTCCTGCGCGGCTATGACGTGGGCGCCCCGCTCTCGCCCCTGACGTTTCCGATTCCGGTGATCCAGGTCGGCAAGGCGTCCCACGATCTCCTCGCCGTGGCCCAGGACGGCGCGGTGGTGCTCATCGGCGGCCTGTCGGCCGGCAGCCCCCGCGTGATCTCGCGCCTCGACATCCGGGCGCTGCCCGATGCGCGGATCACGCTGGCCGATCTCGACGGCGACGGCGTGCCCGAGGCCGTGGTGCTGACCGGACCGACCGATCGCTACGCCCACGGCATACTCGGTGACCGCCTGGAGGCGGGCAGCGTCAGCGTCATCGGTGTCGGCAGCCACAGCCTGGAGCTGAAGGGCCGTTACGCGCTGCCCGCTCCCGCGGTCTTCGAGGACCTGGTTCCGGTCCTTGCTTTCATCGGAGGGACCCCGCGGCCGTCGGTGATTCTCACCCGGAGCGGCAACGGTCAGGGGACGTCCACCGTGGCTCTCGGCTGGCGCGACGGGGGCCTGGTCCTGCTCGCCGAGGGCCCCAGCTCGGGTCACAGCCATCGCTGGAGCCATGTGATCGGCGCGGCGGATCTGTCCGGCGGCGGCCAGCCCGAGATCGTGGCCGTGGCCACTCCCCATATCGGCGGCGCGCTCACGGCCTATCGCCGGGCCGGCGGCTCGCTCGTCCGCGTCGCGCGGGCGCCGGGCTATTCCTCCCACGCCATCGGCTCGCGCAACCTCGAGCAGGCGCTCATCGCCGATCTCGACGGCAACGGCGCGCCGGAGGTGGTCGTGCCGCGCGAAAGCCGCGACGCCGTGGCCGGCCTCGAGCTCCAGGGCGACCACTGGGCCGAGCGATGGGTGATCGAGCTCAAGAGCCCCGTGCAGTCGAACTTCGTGGTGACCGATCTGGACGGCGACGGGCTGCTCGACTTCGCCGTCGCCGATCGCCGCGCCCTCAACGTGTTCCTGAGCGTCCGTTGAAATGACCGCGCCGCGCCCGCGCCTCTTCTACCGGCCCGGCTGATCCTCTTGCGCCAAGACGAAGGAGCTCTTGTCGTCTTGGGGGATCGAGTTCGATCCCGTGAACGTCGAGGGCAGCGCCGCCGCGCTCGAGGAGCTGAAACGGCTGGGGGTCGCAGTGGTGCCGGCCGTTGCGGTCGGCGCCCGCGCGGTGCACGGGTGGAACCCGCCGGCCTACGCCGAGCTGCTCGGGGTCGATTTCACTCCCGCGGCCAAGCTGCCGCCCGCCGAGCTCGCGGCGCGGCTCGACCGCGTCCTGGCTTCGGCCGAGCGCGCGATTGCCGCGGTGCCCGAGGCGCATCTCGAGCACAAGCCGCCCCAGCGCGACCGGAGCATCCGCGACCTGACCTATCATCTCTTCCGGTTGAGCCTGGCTTTCGTGGACGGTATGGACATGGGGACGCTGCCCGGGACGTGGCTCCAGGAGACGGCGCCGAAGGATCTCCGCGACGGCGCGGCCATCGCCCGATACGGCGCCCTGGTGCGCGGCCGGATCGGCGGCTGGTTCGAGGGAGCCTCCCCGACAGAGTTCGCGCGGACGATCGCCGTCTACTACGGCCCCCAGTCGGGCCACGAGCTCCTCGAGCGCACCACCTGGCACGCCGCCCAGCACCTGCGCCAGCTCTACGCCCTGCTCGAGGGCCTCGGCATCCCGCCGCGGGAGCCCTTGCCCACCGCCGACTTCGAGGGCCTGCCGCTGCCGGCGAGCCTCTGGTAGGGGTCGCGCGTGCTGATCGAGATCGAGGCCGTCGGCCACCTCTGAGACCTCGGGAGTGTCTCTTTTGACACTCTTGAAACTGCGTCAGCCCGCCGGTTAGAGTGGTCTCGTGGACGACGAAACCCGCGCATATCTCGACCGTGCCCTAGGCGGCTTCCGCCAGGACATGGAGGGCCTCCGCCAGGAGGTGGGCGGCCTTCGCCAAGAGGTGGGCGGCCTTCGCCAAGAGGTGGGCGGCGTTCACCAAGAAGTGGGCGGTCTACGCCAGGAGATCCACGCCACCGCCGCCGAGACCCGGCGCCATTTCGACGTGGTCGCCGAGGATCTTCGGCACGACATCCGTGCCATTGCGGAAGGCGTGGCGGCCACGTCCGAGCGTGTGGATCGGCTGGGTGGCGACCTCCGTTCCGAAATGGACCAGCGTTTCGCCGCCACCCATGCGGTCGTCCGCGTCGCGTTCAACGAAGTCCGGCGCGATATCGGCGAACTGCGCGCCCGCCTCTAGTCACCTCGTCGCCCGCGCCACCCTGAAGCCGTAATCCGAGTAGCGCAGGGCGGGCGGCAGGGACGACCGGTGGGCTACGGCGCTCCACGGGTCCTGGTGCCGCCAGGCGCCGCCGCGGGAGACGCGCCGCGTGCCGTGGGCCGGGCCCCGCGGACTCCGCTCGGGTGACGTCGCGTAGTAGCCTTCATCCTCCCAGTCGAGGCACCACTCGTGGCAGACGCCTGAGAGCGCCACGAGCCCCAGCGGGTTCGCCGGCGTGTCCGTGACGCGGGGCGGCTGGTCGAAGCCGGCCGCAGCCGGCCGCTCGTCGCCCCAGGGATACCGCGCGTCCTCGAGCCCGCCGCGCGCCGCCTTCTCCCACTCGGCCTCGGTGGGCAGCTGGTAGCGCCCACCCCGCTCGGTCGACAGCCAGTCGCAGAACACGCCAGCCTCGAACCAGTTCACGCCGACCACGGGCTGCTCGGGGTCGCTGAAGCGCGGGTCGCTCCACCAGGGCGGGGGAGGGGCGCCGGCCGCCTCGAGGAAGGCCGCGTACTGCCGGTTGGTGACGGGCGCGCGGGCGATGGCGAACGCATCAAGCCAGACCCGGTGCCGCGGCCGCTCACCCGGATGGCCCCCGTCCCATCCCATCCAGAACCAGCCCGCGGGCACCTCCACCAGGTCCATGGCGTCGAGTATAATCGTCGTCACCATGAATTTCGCCGAGCGCATGTCGCGGCTGGGGACGGAATCGGCGTTCGAGGTGCTGGCGCGCGCCAAGGCCCTCGAGCGGCAGGGCAAGGAGATCATCCACCTCGAGATCGGCGAGCCGGACTTTGACACGCCGGCCCATATCCGGGACGCCGCCAAGCGCGCGCTGGACGCCGGGGCGACCCACTACGGGCCCGCCGCCGGGCTGCCCGAGCTGCGCGAGGCCATCGCCAAGGACGTGGGGGCGACGCGCAATATCCCGGTGACCCCCGAGGAAATCGTGGTCACGCCGGGTGCCAAGCCCATCATGTACTTCGTGATCACGGCGCTGGTGAACCCGGGCGACGAGGTCATCTACCCGAACCCGGGCTTCCCCATCTATGAATCGGTGATCAACTTCGTCGGGGGCGTCGGCGTGCCCATTCCGCTGAGCGAGGAGAGCGGCTTCGGCTTCGACCTGGACCTGCTCGAGAAGAAGGCCTCGAAGAAGACCCGGCTCATCGTCATCAACTCGCCCCAGAACCCGACGGGCGGGGTGCTCGAGCCCGACCAGCTCGGCCGCATCGCCGAGGTTGCCCGGAAGTACCAGATCCCGGTGCTGGCCGACGAGATCTACAAGTCCTTCCTCTACGAGGGCGAGTTCGCCTCGATCACGCGCTTCCCGGGGATGCGGGACCTCGTCATCATCCTGGACGGCTTCTCCAAGGCCTACGCGATGACCGGCTGGCGGCTGGGCTACGGCGTCATGCCCGCCCCGTTGGCCGAGCACGTGGCGCGGCTCATGGTCAACTCCAACTCGTGCACGGCGTCGTTCACCCAGCTCGCCGGCATCGCCGCGCTCCAGGGCGACCAGACGCCGGTGGCCGCCATGGTCGCCGAGTTCAAGCGCCGCCGCGACCTCATCGTGAACGGGCTGAACACGCTGCCCGGCGTCTCCTGCCGCTCGCCCAAGGGCGCCTTCTACGTCTTCCCCAACGTGAAGGCGCTCAAGCGGCCCTCGGCCGAGGTGGCCGAGGCCATCCTGACCGAGGCCGGCGTGGCCGTGCTCGGCGGGCAGGCCTTCGGCGAGTACGGGGAGGGCTATCTCCGCCTCTCCTACGCCAACTCGGCCGAGAACATCCGCAAGGCGCTCGACCGGATGCGCCCGGTGCTCGCGCGGCTGGCCAAAGGCTGAGCGGGTGCCCTACGACGTCAAAGCGGTGAAGCGGCAGTGGGAAGGTCACGAGACCCCCCTGCGCTGGGGACGGTACCCGGTCGAGCACGAGCCGATCCGACGGCACTGTCACATGCTCGACGACGCCAACCCGCTCTTCATCGAGGAAGGCCGCTGCCCGCCGGTGCTGGTGGACTTCTTCGCTTCTCAGGGGTCGTGGCCGCCGGGCGACTTCGACATCCTGGGCCTCGTCCGCCGCATCCCCACGCCGGGCGACCGCCTCATCAACCTGAACCAGGAATTCGAGTGGTTCCAGTCAGTGAGCGTCGGGGACCGGCTGGGCGCCAGGCACAAGGTCGCCGCGATCCACCAGCGCGGCACCAAGCTCGACCCGCTCTCGGTCTGGATCCGCACCGAGACCACCATCGTCAACCAGCGCGAGGACGTGGTCGCCGTGCGCACCAACCAGATCCTGGTCCACCGCACTCCCGAGGAGATCGCCACCGGGGTGAGCCGGGCATGACCGCGTCAGCGCAGCGCTGCTGGGAGGACGTCCAGGAGGGCGAGGAGCTCAAGGGCTTCTCGCTCGAGCTGACCATGACGCGCATGGTGCTCCAGGTCTCGGGCACCCAGGACTTCTACCCCATCCACCACGACCAGGCCTTCGCGCGCACGGCCGGCCACGAGGACATCTTCATCAACACGGGCTTCATCCGCGGCTGCCTCTGCCGTCTGCTCACCGACTGGATGGGGCGCGACGGTTTCCTCAAGTCGCTGGGCTTCCAGATGCGCCGGCCCAACCTGCTCGGCGAGACCATCGCCGTCCTCGGCCGGGTCAAGACGAAGCACCCGGAGGGCCGCGTGGACCTCGACGTGTGGATCGAAAACGGCCGGGACGCCGCCGTCACCGTGCCGGGCAGCGCGAGCGTCGTCCTGCCGACGCGGTCCTGAGCCCGCCCGGATGCCCACGGTTGCCGAGCTGATCGTCGAGGGTCTGCGTCGGGCCGGCGTGTCGCGGTTGTTCGGCGTGCCCGGCGGCGGCTCCAATCTCGAGCTGCTCGAGGCCGCCCGGGCCCAGGGACTGCCCTTCGTCCTCTGCCACCAGGAGTGGGCGGCCTGCATCATGGCGGCCGTCACCGGGGAGCTGACGGACCGCCCCGGCGCCGCGCTCTCGACGCTGGGACCCGGAGTCACGGCCAGCGCCACGGGGCTGGCCCACGCGCTCCTCGACCGCGCGCCGATGATCTTCATCAGCGACCGGCATCCCGAGGCGGCGCTCCAGTTCACGACCCACCAGCGGCTCGACCACGCGGCCCACGTGGGGCCCCTCGTCAAGGGCAGCTTCGCCGTCACGGCCGATTCGGCCGGCCGCTGGATCGCCCGTGCGGTGCAGCTGGCGGTCAAGGAGCCGCGCGGGCCAGTGCATCTGGACCTCCCGGCCGACGTGGCGGGGAGCGAGGTTCCGCGGCCGGCGGCCGGCGCGACGCCGGCTCCGGCGCCGGCACCCGACGCGGCGGGCATCGAGCGCGCCGCGGCGATGATCCGCAAGGCGCACCGGCCCCTGGTCGTGGCCGGGCTCCAGTGCCGGGCCGCCGACTCCAAGTGGCTGCGCGCCTTCTGCGAGGCGCTGCCGGCGCCGCTGCTGACCACGTACAAGGCCAAGGGCGCGATCCCGGATCCTCATCCGCTCGCGATGGGCGTCTTCACCGGCGGCGCGCTCGAGGAGCCCGTCGTGCGGCGGGCCGACTTGATCATCGCCTTCGGCCTGGACACGGTGGAGCTGATCCCGCGGCGCTGGCCGTACTCGGCGCCCGTGCTCAACCTCGCGCGCTGCGCGTCGAGCGATCCGGGTCTCACGGTGCCGGGCGGCGGCGGGTACTTCACCCCCGCCTGCGAGGTCGTGGGCGATCTGGCGATGATCCTCGAGGACTTGGCCCCGCGGCTGGGGCGCGGGGAGGCACGCGCCGACTGGGATGTCGCCGAGATCGACCGGCTCAAGCGTGAGCGGCTGGGCGCGCTCGAGGTGGCCGTGCCCGGGCTCGCGCCCCACCGCGTGGTCCAGCTCACCCGCGAGTTCACCCCGGCCGGCACCATCGCCACCGTGGACGCGGGCGCCCACATGTTCCCGGCCACGGCCTATTGGCACGCCGTCGAGTTGGGGGAATGCCTCATCTCCAACGGCCTGGCCACCATGGGCTTCGCCCTGCCGGCCGCGATCGCCGCCCAGCTCGTCCACCCGGACCGCCGCGTCGTCTGCTTCACGGGCGACGGCGGGCTCATGATGGTGGCGGCTGAGCTCGAGACGGCGGCCCGGCTCAAGCTGCCGATCGTAATCGTGGTCTTCGACGACGGGGCGCTGTCGCTCATCGAGATCAAGCAGGCGCAAAAGGGCTATGCCGGCGCTTCGATGCGCTATGAGGGGCCCGATCTCGCGGCCCTCGCCCGGGCCTTCGGCTTCCGAGCCTTCGCGGCCTCCGACGAGGCCGGCTTCAAGTCGGCGCTCATCGCGGCCCAGACAGGCGCGGGCCCCTCGCTCATCGACGCGCGCATCGATGCCTCCGGCTACCGCCGAACCCTCGAGATCGTGCGTGGGACGCCGGTGGGCACGTGAGCGCGGCACAGGGTATACTTTGGCTATGGGATTTCTCACGGCGCAGGACGAGACGGCGGTGAAGAAGGAGTTCGAAAAGCTGGGCGGGCCCGTCAAGCTCACGGTCTTCGCGTCGGAGCTGGGCGGCGAGCACAACACCCAGGCCGTGGCGTTGATCCGGGAGGTCGCGGCGCTGTCTGACAAGCTTTCGGTGACGGTGCTGAACCCGCACATCGACAAGGAGCAGGCCGCCGCCTATGGCGTGGATGCCGCGCCGGTCGTCGTGGTCGAGGGCGCGCGCGACTACGGCATCCGGTTTCTCGGCGTCCCGGCCGGCTACGAGTTCTCCAACCTGATCGACTCCATCGTCACCGCTTCGACGGGCGAGCCCGCCTTGAGCGCCGAGACGCGGACCGCGCTCGAGGGGCTCACCGAAGACGTCACCATCAAGGTCTTCACGACGCCCACCTGACCGCATTGCCCCCGGGCCGTGCGCCTGGCGCAGCACATGGCGATCGCCTCCCCACGGGTGCGGGCGGAGTGCATCGAGGCCACCGAGTTCCCCGAGCTGGCCCAGCGCTACCGGGTGATGGCGGTGCCGAAGATCGTGATCAACGACAAGGTCGGCTTCGAGGGCGCGGTGCCCGAGCGGGATTTCCTGGCGGCCGTGCTCCAGGCCGTGGACGGCAAGGCGGCCGGGCCTGAGGGAGCACCCTGAGACGCTTGCTGGTCCCTGATCTCTCCGCCGCGCGCCTGCTGCTCTCGCTTGTCTTCGTCTACGGCTCGGTCGCGCTCCTGGTCTGGCTCTTCTCCGACCGGATGATGTTCCTGCCCCCGCCCCCCCAGTACACCGACGCGGACGGCATCATCAAGCTCCGGACGGCGGGGGGCGAACGGATCGCCGCCCTCTACGTGCCCAATCCCAAAGCCGACTACACCATCCTCTACGGCCACGGCAACGCGGAGGATCTGGGCGTCATCCGCCCGCTCCTACCGGCCCTGCGCGAGCTGGGCCTGGCCGTGCTGGCCTACGACTACCGCGGCTACGGCACGAGCGAGGGGCGCCCATCGGCGCGCGCCGCCTACGAGGACATCGACGCGGCCTACGGCTACCTGACGCGGGACCTCTCGCTTCCGCCCCAGCGGATCATCCTTTACGGCCGCTCCGTCGGGAGCGGGCCGGCGGTGGACCTGGCGGCGCGGCAGCCCGTCGCCGGCCTCATCCTCGAATCGGCGTTCGTGACGGCCTTCAGGGTGATGACCCGCGTGCCGCTCCTGCCCTTCGACACGTTCCGCAACATCGACAAGATCGCCCGAGTGGGCTGCCCGGTGCTGGTGATGCACGGGCTGGCCGACGACATCGTGCCCGCCTGGCACGGCCGGCGGCTCCTGGCCGCGGCGCGGGAGCCAAAGCGCGCGCTCTGGGTTCCGGGCGCCGGCCACAACGACTTCCAGTGGGTGGCCGGTCCGCGCTGGGCCCAGGCCATCCGGGAGTTCTTGGCGCTGATCCGGCAGGGCCACCCGGCCGTCGGGGCTTGAGGGTGGCCACCGATCTCTTGTTCGCGTACGGCACCCTGATGAGCGGCTTCCCGCTCAATGGACTTCTCGAGGGGCGCGCGGAATACGTCGGAGCAGGGCAGGTGACCGGCCGGCTGCTCGATCTCGGCTCCTATCCCGCCGCCGTGCGCGACGCCGACGGCTGGGTGGCCGGTGAGGTCTACCGGGTGACCGATCCCTCGCTCTGGTTAGCGCTGGACTCGGCCGAGGGGCCTCAGTATCATCGCGAGCAGGTCAGCGTCCGGACCGCGGGGGCGCGCGCAGCGACGGCCTTCATCTACTGGTACACGGGCCCTCTCGACCGCGGGATCCCGATCCCGGGCGGCGACTACCGGGGCCATGCGCCCGCGCGCTCCATCCACCGCAGTCCCAGAGCCTAGGAGGCGACTGATGCCGCTCGAGCCCGCCGCGCTCATCAAGGACGACCAGGAGCACCTCATCCACCCGCTGCACCACCCGAGCGACCACCTCGAGCCCCTGATCTATGTCCGCGGCCGCGGCGCCACCGTCACCGACATCCAGGGGCGCGAGTACATCGACGGGCTGTCGGGGCTCTGGAACGTCAACGTGGGGCACGGGCGCGAGGAGCTCGCCCAGGCCGCGGCCGCGCAGATGAAGGAACTGGCCTACTTCTCCGGCTACTCGGGCTCTTCCAATGTCCCGGCCATCCAGCTCGCGGCCAAGCTGATCACCCTGGCCTATCCGAACATGCAGGGCGTCTTCTTCACCTCGGGCGGCGCCGAGTCCAACGAGTCGGCGTTCAAGACGGCGCGCTTCTACTGGAAGGCCAAGGGCAAGCCGGACAAGGTCAAGATCATCGCCCGCAGCCTCGCCTACCACGGCGTGACGCTCCAGGCCATGAGCGCCACCGGTATGGCGCCCTACTGGAAGATGTTCGAGCCGCGGGTGCCCAACTTCATCCACATCCCGACCTGCTATCCGTACCGGCAGGAAGGCGCCAAGGCCGGGGAGACGGCAGGTCAGACGGCGGCCCGCCTCCTCGAGGAAGCGATCCTGCGCGAGGGACCCGACACGGTGGCGGCCTTCATCGCCGAGCCCATCCATGGCGGCGGCGGCGTGCTCTATCCGACGGACGATTACTTCCCGCTGGTGCGCCAGGTCTGCGACCGGCACAGCGTGCTCTTCATCGCCGACGAGGTGATCACCGGCTTCTGCCGGACGGGCAAGTGGTTCGCGCTCGAGCACTGGAAGGTCCAGCCCGATATCCTGTCGTTCGCCAAGGGCGTGTCCTCGGGCTATCTCCCGCTCGGAGGCATCATGGTCTCCAAGGCCATCAAGGAGGCCATGGACGGCGTCAAGCCCGAGGACCGCTGGATGCACGCCTTCACCTACTCGGGCCATCCCACCTGCTGCGCCGTCGGGCTCAAGAACATCGAGATCATGGAGCGCGAGCGGCTCTGGGAGCGCGCCGCGGCCATGGGCAAGCGCCTGCACGACAACCTCCACGCCGCCTTCGACGGCCACCCGCACGTGGGCGACATCCGCGCCGGCAAGGGCCTGCTGGCGGCCGTCGAGCTGGTGGAAGACAAGGCCAGCAAGAAGGCATACTCCGCGGACAAGAAGATCGGCCCGCGCGTGCTCCAGGAGATGACCAAGCGCGGCGTCATCACGCGCGGCCGGCTCGAGCACATCTTCTTCGCGCCGCCGCTGGTGATCAGCGAGCAGCAAGTGGACCGCCTGGTCTCGGTCGCCCAGGACGCCGTCAAGGCCGTCATCGGCGCTTAGCCCCAGGGCCATTCCCTCTCCTCTACCGAGGAGAGCGCGAGGGCGAGGGGGCTCCGACATGAGCCAGGCCGTTCTCATCTACGACGGGGCCTGCGGCCTATGCCAGGGCGGGGTGTCCTGGATCGCGCGGCGGGCGGTGCGCGGCGAGTTCGAGTTTCTGCCCTGCCAGGCCGCCGAGCGGCGCGCCCGCTATCCGTGGATGGAGGAGCGGGCCTGCATGGAGGCGATGCAGCTCGTCCTGCCCGACGGCCGGGTGCTTGCGGGCGACACGGCCGTCCCCGAGATCCTGCGCCGGCTCAGGGGCTGGCGCTGGCTGGCCGCTCTCTTCGCCATCCCGGGCGTCGGGCTCCTCGCTCCGCGTGTGTACGCGTGGGTGGCCCGCCACCGCTACCAGATTTCCTGCATGCTGGGCCGCCGCCGTGGCTGACCTGACCGGTCGGGTGGCTATCGTCACCGGCGCCTCGTCCGGCATCGGAGAGGCGACGGCGCGGCTGATGGCTCAGGCCGGGATGCGCGTCGCCCTCTGCGCGCGCCGCAAGGACCGGCTCGATCGCCTGGCCGGCGAGCTCCGCTCGCGGGGTGGCGAGGTCTCGGTCCACGCGCTCGACGTGACCGACGCCACGGCGGTGCGCTGGATGGTGGACGAGGTGGCCGGGCGCTGGGGACGGGTGGACGTCCTGGTGAACAACGCGGGGCGCGGACTGGCCGCCACCTTCGAGCAGACCACGGCCGACGAATTCCGCGCCCTCCTCGAGGTCAATGTCATCGCGGTGGTGACGGCGACTCAGGCGGTGCTGCCCCTCATGCGCAGCCAGGGGCGCGGTCACATCATCAATATCTCTTCGATCGTCGGGCGGCGGGGCGTTCCCTACCGCGCGGCCTACAGCGCAACCAAGTTCGCCCTGGGCGGGCTCAGCGAGACGCTTCGGGTGGAGCTGGCGCGGACGGGCATCGCGGTGAGCCTGGTCTACCCGATCGGCACGAATACGGAATTCCACAAGGCGGAGGCCCAGAAGGTTCCCTGGCGTCCGGTCGGGCCCATGCAGTCGGCCGAGCGCGTGGCGCGGGCCATCATGGGATGCGTGCGCCGCCCCCGTCCCGAGGTCTATCCCTACTGGCCGTCGCGAATCCTGGCCGCGCTCAGCGTGGTGGCGCCGCGCCTCGTGGATCTGGGGATGCGGCGCGTGCTGCGGTAACGTTCCGACTCATTCTCCGAAGCTGAAGGGCAGGCCACGGCCAGCAGCGAGGGCCTTCTCGTAGACCGCGGCGGCCGCGGCCACGTCCTGGAGCGCCGTCCCCGAGCTGTCGAAGATGGTGATCTCATCAGCCGACGCGCGCCCGCGCTTGCGGCCGGCGACGATTTCGCCCAACTCGGCGTGGACATCGTTGCGAGTCACGACGCCCGCCTCCAGGGCGTGGTGGAGATCGCCGATGGCCGCGCACTGCTCGAGGCTGTCCACCACGATGGTGCTTCCCGTGAACAGGGCGGGCTCGAGCTCCTGCTTGTCCTCATTGTCGGCGCCGACGGCGGCAACAAAGGTGCCGGGCGCGACGTGCCCGGGCGCGAGGAAGGCGCGGCGCGCCGGCGTACAGGTCACGCAGATCTGGCTCCGCGGGACGGCTTCGGACAGGTCGCGGACCGCGGTCACCTCGATCGCCAGCTCGGCGGACATATCAGCCGCGAACTGCTCGGCCCGGCTGGGAGAGGCATCGAACGCGTAGGCCCGTCGTAACGAACGGACCCGGCTCACGGCGCGGAGCTGGACGCGTCCCTGGTTGCCGCAGCCGACGATGGTGGCGATCGAGGCGTCGGCCGCCGCGAGGTATTTCGCAGCCACCGCGGTCGCCGCGCCGGTGCGGAGGATGGTGATCTCGATGGAGTCCATCAGGGCGAGGGGAGAGCCCGTCTCGGCGTCGAAGAGCGCGACCACGCCCTGGATGGCCGGCAGCCCATGGCGCTCGGGGTTGCGGGTGAAGTTGGCGTTGACCTTGGCCGCGAAGTACGGCCGCCCCAGGTCGAGCCCGGCCGCCTTGATGTGAAAGCCCCCCTCGCGCGCACGAACCCCCAGCACGCCCGGCGGCAGCGACCGGCCCTCGGCGTGGAGGCGGAACGCCGCCTCGACGGCCGCGATGCAGTCATCGAGCGTCAGGAGGGCCGCCACGTCGCGGCGCTGGAGCAGCAGGGTCCCGGTCGCCATGGCTCGCTAGCGGGTCCGCACGTGGCGGATGGTTCTGTAGAGCAGCAGGTCGTAGACGATCTTGAGCCCGCCGCCTAGATAAAAGGGCGCCGCCAGCGACACGCCCTGCATGATCCAGCCGGTGACGGCGGGCGTCATGGACTGGGCGAACGTGCGGCTCATATTGGTCAGGCTCGCCGCGCTCTCGCGCTCGTGGTCCTCCACGGCCAGCATGAGGAAGGATTGGCGTGTCGGCACGTCCATCTGGGAGAGCAGGTGGCGGGCCAGCAGGCAGGCCACGGCCAGCCCCGCCGTCGGCGCCAGCGCCATGCCCATCAAAAGCACATTGGAGATGAGGTGCGAGAAGACCATGGTATTGACCAGCCCCAGGCGCGGCGCTGCGCGCGCCGCCAGCAGGAAGGAGAGGCCGGAGAGGATCTGGGCGCCGAAGAAGATCCAGCCGAGAGTTTCAAGGTCCATCCCGAAGCGCGTGTAGAACCAGTAGGCGATGAGGCTCTGGAGCACGAAGCCGCCCGCCAGCGAATCAAGGGCGAAGAGCGCCGCCAGCCGGCGGATCAGCGGGCGGGAGGGCATGCCCGCGCTCGCGCGAGTGGCTGGCGTGGGCGGCGGCTCAGGGCGCATCAGTGCGTAGGCCGCCATCTGGACCAGCCCACTCAATAGGAAGAGGGCGAAGAGGATCGACGGCGAGCCGCCCGCACGCCCCACCATCGCGGCGCCGATCGCCGAGGAGCCGTAGCCGGCCAGGTTGTAGAGGCTCAGAACGCGGGTCAGCCCCGCGCGCGGCGCGGCGCGGGTGACGATCACCTGTTCGAGGGCGAGGAAGGGTCCCGTTTCGCCCGTTCCCACCGCCAGATTGCCGAGCATGGCCGCCAGCACCACCAGCCAGGGCTCGCGCGTGGAGAGGAAGAGAATGGCCGAGGCCAGGATCAGCACGGCCTGGGCCAGCAGCGCCGCGCGCGGGCCCCAGCGCTCCGCGGGCCGGCGGACCGCCCAGGTCATGGCCGCGCTGGCCAAGAGAGTCAGGGTTATCGCGATCCCAAGCTCCGTCGCGCTGAGCCCGAGCTCCGTGAGGTAGACGGGCAGCAGCACGCCGAGAAAACCGTAGCAGAAGGTCCGGGCGGTCTTCGCGACGAAGACCAGGCGGCCGTTACGCGCCATGGGCCCGCACGGCGCGGCAGTAGGCGTAGAGCGCGTCATAGACCGGAAACTGGCGCGCCATGTTCTCGTGGTCGTCGCGGCTGATCTCGCGGAAGCCGCTGGCCACGGCGTAGAGTCCCCAGGCCTCCTTGGCGATGTCCCGCGCGTCGGTGTCGGCCCCGCGCACGATGCGGGCCAGCGCGGTGAGCGCCGGGTCGGCGAGCTTGTACTTGTCGAGGAAGGCGTCGAAGGAACACTGGTCGCCGTGATGCCCCAGCTCCGCGCCGGGTACGTCGAAGGGGACGGCGCCTTCGCGGCGCGCCGTCTCCGTCACCTCGCTGTCGGGGACGAAGAGGAACTCGGCCGCCGGATCGATGAAGCGCCGGATCAGCCAGGGGCAGGCGATGCGGTCCACGCGGGCCTTGCGTCGGGTCACCCACTTCATGGCGTGGCCACCTCCTCGAGCAGCCGCTCCAGGCGCTGTCTGATCGCCTTTCGCGCGGCGGGCAGGCCGTCGCTCACCGCGGGGATCTCGTTCCACTGCTCGACGGGGATGCCCGGGACGGCGGCGCCGCTTAGATCGCAGCCAAACGCCACGACGCGCCAGGCGCCGGCCACGTCCTCGCGGGCCACTTGGCGTGGTTTCTGGCCGCCAAGATTCACGCCGTCGGCGTTCAGCGCCTGGACGACGGCGGGAGCGATCTCGGGGTCCGGCTCCGTGCCCGCGGACGCGGCGCGGACCGCGAGGCCGCGCTCGGCCGCGAGGCGCTGGAAGTCGGCGGCGGCCAGCACGCTCTTGGCCGCGCCGTGCAGACAGACGAACAGGATTGTCCGTTCCATGCTCAGCTCCCTGAGTGTTCGAAGCGTTGGAATTCGGTGACGCTGTCGGCCTTCGACCAGACGCCGACCCCACCCGCCGCGGCGAAGGTGTCGTCGCGCACGACGAAGAGCCGGCGGCCGTCGAAGGTGATTGCAAAGTCGGATCCGGAGAAATCCACTCGCAGCGTGTGCCAGGTCCCGGACGCCACGGGCACCTTCATCCCGTAGGTCCCCCGCGGAGCGCTCAGCGGGGCCAGATCAGTGCGCCGGCCGGCGACAACCTTGTAGGCGACGAGGTTATCCTCGAGGGCGTTGGCCCGGGCGACGTAATAGTTGTTCGCGTCCTGCCATCGCCACACCACGCCGCCCGCGCGGTCCTCGCGCCCCTCGATGGGCTTGAAGCGCACCTCGACCGAGCCGTCGCGGATCGACGTGCCCTTGAGTACCGCCCAGCCGAAGGTCGCCCCGCCGCGGTAGGCGAGCGCAGCGCCGTCCTGGGTCCAGCGAGCGGTGCCGCGCCCCGTGGCCCCCATGAGCCAGGCGCCCTCGGTCTGGGCCGCCACGACTCCGACGGCCGCGACGAGCGCTCCAGTCACGAGCAGCCAGCGCATGGTCAACCTCGCAACCAAAAGATCAGCAGCCCCGCCGCGCCCGCTGCGGCGATGAGAATCGGCTCGGGCACCTTGAAGCGCCAGAGGAGGCCCAGAGCGGCCGCGGCGATGAGCGCCGTCGGCACGTCGAACACGGCGCGGCGCCCCAAGACGAAGCAGGCGCCGGCGATGGCGCCGACGGCTGCCGCGGTCACGCCCTTGACGAACGCCTTGACCTGTGGGTTTTCGCTGAACCGGTCGAACCAGGGGTAGGGAATGACCACGAAGAAGTAGACCGGCAGGAAAACGCCGATGGCGGCCATGGTGGCCCCGCCGAAGCCCGCCACCAGGTAGCCGATGAACGCCACGGTGATCACCACGGGGCCGGGCGTCAGCATGGCCACGGCCACCGCGTCGACGAACTGCTTGTCGTTGAGCCAGTGATACTCCTGGACCACGCCCCCGTAGAGAAACGGCACGATCGCGAGCCCGCTGCCGAAGACGAAGGCGCCGGCCTTGGTGAAGTACCAGAGAATCTCGCCGAGCAGCGCCGGCGTGGCGGGCGCGCCCAACCCGGTGATCCAGACCGCGGGCACCGCGGCGCCGAGCAGATTCTTTCTCGAGCCCGCCCAGCCGAGCAGCCGGCGCGGCGGCGCCTGGAGCAACAGCGTGAAGACCCCGCACAGGATGAAGAGCGAGCCGATCTCGGACTCGGTCCAGGCGGTGACCACGGCCATCACGGCCGACACAGTCCAGAGCAGCCGGTCCTGGCCGACCGTCATCCGGATGAGCTTCCAGGCCGAGCGCACGATGATGCCGATCACCGCGGCGCCGACGCCGTAGAAGGCCGCCTGCATCCAGGTGAGCCCGCCATAGGCCACATAGAGGGCGCCGAGGGCCACGGTCATCAAGAATGACGGCAGGACGAAGGCGAGGCCGATCAGGGTCGCTCCCGCCACGTGGCCATGGACATAGCCCAGACAGATGGCGAGCTGGGCGGCCAGCGGGCCGGGCGCCAGCTGGGAGAGGGCGAGCCCCTTGAGGTATTCCTCCTTGGTGAACCAGCCGCGGCGCTCCACGAGATCGCGCTGCATGGCACCGAGCAGCGCCGCCGGGCCGCCGAAGCCCAGGCTGCCGAGGTAAAGGAAGTAGCGCACCAGCCCCCACGTGGTCCGGCCCGCGCTCACGGCTTCTCTCCGATGGTCGCGTACAGTCCGTCGAACAGGGTCATGCCGTAGGCGAGCGCCTCATGGTCATCCTTGATGGCGCTGAGCAGCCCGCGCAGCGCCAGGTCGAGTCCGCGCGCCTCGTCGCGCGCGTACTTTTGGTCGCGCAGGTCGGCCTCGTGGACGATCTCGGCGATGGCCGAGAGCTTCCGGTCGCGCAGCCCGGACCGGCGCAGCAGGGTCTCGAAGGTGCAATCCTCTCCGTGGTGACCGAACTCGGCGCCGGCGACGTCGAAGGCGATAGCGGCGGCCGGGATGTCCTCGGCCGGCGCGAAGAGGAACTCGGCGCCGGCGTCGATGAAGCGCTTGATGAGCCACGCCGAGGCGATGCGGTCCACGTGGGGGCGGGGGCGGGTGGCCCAGCGCCGGCCCTTGAGCGCCCCCAGGTCGAGGAGCGGCGGGCGCTGGCCCGGGCGCTCCCGCGGAGCCGCCGTGCGCATCTCGACGGTCTCGCGAGCGCGCTGGACGTCGCGCTTGGCCGGCGCGTCGAAGAAGTCGATGTCGGCCAGGCGGTCGGTCTCCCGAGCGAGCCGGCTCAACTCCTCGGCGAGCCGAGGCCGGCGTCCCTTGAGCAGCCGCCGGTAGCGCTCGGTCAGCGCGGCGTAATCGGCGTTGCGCGCGTCCTGGAAGAGGCGGATCACGTCCGCCTGCTTCATGTTCTCGATTCGGTCCACCTTGAGCAGGGTCGCCTCGCCGCCGTCCTTCTGGATCTCCTGGGCGAGCCACTGGAACTGCTCGTAGCGGTCCGGCGAGTGGGGCAGGAGATACGCCGAGCTCCTGAGCGGCACGGCGCCCAGGGCGCGCAGTCGGCGCCACGCGCGCACGCGCAGGCTCGAAGGCCGGGGAGGCAGGCTCAGGAGCAGCAGCAGCCAGGTCTGTAACATGTGTTGCGACTATACGTCCACTGTTTCACCGTGTCAAGGCCAAAGGGCCGGCCGGGCTTGACTCGGTAACTCCTCATGTGTTTAGTATATAAGGACCCAAGGAGGTGCCGCATGAACCGGCTGGAGCGTTTGCTGGAGGACGAGCTGAATCGACTGGTGGACCGCATCGCCGCCGCGACCCTTCCGGGCACGGTCGGCGCGACGGCGAGCCATCACCCCGAACTGCGATCCCACATCGAGCAGTCCGAGTCCCGCGTGGCGGCGCTGCGCGCGGTCCTCCTGGCGCGCTATGCCGAGTGGGAGCAGGCCCTCGAGGAGTGCGAGGATCTCTGGGCCGTGGCCGAGCTGGAGAAGGACGGCCCCCCCGAGCCGAAGCGCCGGGCGGCCTAGCGCGCTAGGGGCGGCCGAGAAGGCGCCGGAGCCAGCCGGCCCGCGGGGCCGGGGCGCTCAGGCGGGCCGCGAAATAGGCCGCGCGGTACGACTCGAAGCGCTGCCAGTAATCGGGCAGCTGGCGGGCGAGGAAGACCTGGCCGGCGAGCACGCGGTCCTGCGGGTCGGCGGCCGCTGCCTCGGCGGCTTCGAGCGCGGCGCGCTCTGCCGGCGGCAACCCGGCATGGAACGCATCGCGGAGATGGCGGAGCAGCGCCGCCGCGGTGTCGAGGAATTCCCGGCGGTCCGCCTCGCTGGTCGTCTCGGGCGCGGGCCGGCCGGCACGCTCCCGCAGGTCGACCATCAGCTTGAGCCCGGCCATCTCCACCGCCTCCGCGATGCGCTCACGGAGCTGGGCCTCGATGCGCTCGATGAGCCCGCGCGGGTCGTCGTGCTGGTGCCGGAAGGCGCCGAGCTGGGGCTCCGCGCTCATGCGCCCGGGAACATCCGCCGCAGCCCTTCGGCCAGGGGCTGGGGCGTGATTCCGAAGTCCGCAAAGAATCGGCTGGGGTCGGTTACGCTCTCCTCTTCGAGCATGCGGATCTGATCCATGCTCACGGGGTAGAGCGGCAGCCAGCCGAGCGCCCGCGTCATCAGCTTCACCAAGCCCAGCGGTACGTGGACTTTGCGGACGTGCGGGTGGCCGACGGCGGCCCCGATCGCGTCCAGAATCTCGACGAAGCGGTACGCGGCGGGTCCGCCGACCTCGTAGGTCTGCCCGACGCCGGCGGGGCTTCGCAGCGCCCGCGCGAACCCCTCGGCCACCTGTGCCACGGGGATGGGCTGGAGACGGTACTGTCCATCGCCCAGCACGGGCACGGCCGGCAGGCGGCCGATCATGCGCGCGAGCATCGAGACGAATTCGTCGCCCGGCCCGAAGATGATGGACGGGCGGAAGATGGTCCAGTCCAGCCCGCTCGCGCGCACGGCCTCCTCGGCCTGCCATTTGGTCGCGTGGTAGCGCGAGCGCGCGCCGGGCCGCGTGCCGAGCGCGCTCATCTGTAGGAAGCGCTTCGCCCCAGCGCGCCGGGCCACGTCGAGCATATTGGCGGTGGCCTGGGTGTGCAGCCGCTCGAAGGTCACACCGCGCATCGGGCGCTCGCGGATGATGCCGACCAGATGGATGACGGCGGCGCAGCCCTCGACGCTGGCCACCAGGCCGTCGGGTTGGAGCACGTCGCCGGGCACCCGGTCGATGGATTCGAAGCCCTGGAGGTCCCGCTCCGAGCCCGGTCGCACGAGGCAGCGGACGAGGAAGCCGTTGGCGACGAGGGCGCGGATGAGGTTGCGGCCGACGAAACCGGTGGCGCCCGTGACGAACGCGCGCTGCATGACGGTGGGATCGTAGCACGCCCGCCGACGATTTTCTCGGGCCGGCCGCGGCGGGCCCGGTATCATGGAGCCATGCGGCGGCTCGTCGCCCTCGCGATCCTCGCGGTCTTTGCCGTGTCGGCGCCCGCCCGCGGCCAGAGCCCGCCCCCGACCTGGGCGGCGCTCGACGAAGCGGCCCGGGACGCCGTCGGAGCGGGGGAGATCCCGGGTGCGGTCATCCTGGTGGGCCAGCGCGACCACGTGCTCTACAGGAAGGCCACGGGCGCGCGCGCGCTGGTCCCGGCCATGGAGCCGATGACTCCGGACACGATCTTCGACGTTGCCTCGCTCACCAAGGTCGTCGCGACCGCTCCCGCCGTGCTGGCCCTCTGGGAGCAGGGGCGCGTGGACCTGGACGCGCCGCTCGGCCGCTACCTCAAGGAGTTCGACGGGCCCGCCTGGGCCGATGTGACGGCGCGGCGCGTGCTCACCCACTCGGCGGGGCTGCCCGATCTTCCGGCCCGCGAGACCATGGTCCGCGGGTTCCCCGAGGCGGCTCGGTTGCTGGCCGGCGCGGGGCTGGCCGCGACCCCGGGCGCCTCCTTCCTCTACAGCGACACCGGCTTCATCCTGCTCGCCGAGCTGGTGCGCCGGGTGAGCGGCGAGCCGCTCGACCGCTTCACGCATCGCCGCTTCTACGCTCCGCTCGGCATGCGCGACACCGCCTTCCGGCCCCCGGACTCTTGGCGCCGGCGCATCGCGCCGACCGAAACCGTCAACGGCGGGCCGCCGCTGCGCGGCGTCGTCCACGACGCCAACGCCCGCCTGCTGGGCGGCGCGGCCGGCCACGCGGGGCTCTTCTCCACGGCCGACGACCTGGCGAGATTCTGCCGCATGCTGCTCAACGGCGGAACGTTCGGGGGTCACCGGTATTTCAAGGAAGCCACGGTGCGTGCCATGCTCACCCCGGCGGTGATCGGTGAGACCACGCGCGGCCTCGGCTGGGACATGGCTTCGCCATTCTCGCGCACGCTGGGCTCGTATTTTCCAATGGGCTCGGTGGGCCACACGGGCTTCACCGGCACGGCGATCTGGATGGACCCGGCCAGCCACGGCTATCTGATCATCCTGACCAACCGCGTGCATCCCTACGGCAAGGGCACGGTGGCCGAACTGCGGCGGCGGGTGAGCGCCGCGGTCGGGCTGCGGTTCGCTCCGGGCGGGCTCGCGCCACGCGTTGCGGCGCTGAGCGGTGACGTAGGCGCCCCCGCCGCCGATCGCGGGACCGCCCGCCCGGGGCCCACGCGCACGGGGCTGGATCGGTTGAGGGCGGAGAATTTCTCCCTGCTCGCGGGGCGGACGGTCGGGCTCGTCACCAATCAGACGGGAGTGGACGCTCAGGGCCGGCGCGGGATCGATCTGCTGGCGGCGGCGCCCGGCATGCGGCTCAAGGCGCTGTTCTCGCCTGAGCACGGTCTCGACGGTGACCTCGACGCGCGCGTGCCCAATGGGCGAGACGCCGCCACGGGGCTGCCCGTGTGGAGTCTCTACGGGGCCGACCGGCGGCCGTCGGCCGAGATGCTGGCGGGTATCGACACGCTGGTCTTCGACATCCAGGACGTCGGCGTCCGTTACTACACGTACCTGGCGACTCTGGTGTACGTGCTCGAGGAGGGCGCGCGGCGGCGAATCCCGGTCGTGGTGCTCGACCGGCCCAACCC
>JBGPZD010000162.1:0-3110 GCA_041493605.1 Methylomirabilia bacterium | reverse complement strand
GGAGTGGCTGCTGACGGGCACAACGCCCAGTGGGGTCCGAGTCAAAGTTCGTGGATGCGATCACTACGAGTTTCGCGACGGCAAGGCGATTCGGAAGGATGCGTATTGGAAGATAGTTGAGAAGCCATGATGGGGCATCGGCAAGGACGCGCGCTCGGGGCCGGCCCAGCAGTCCGGCGGCGCCGCCACCTAGCCCGCGTGCCCGCCCTCGCCGAGCTGCCGCCGGACGGCCTCGCGCAGGGCGTCGACGGTGAAGGGTTTGGCCAGCGCGGGCAGGCGGCCCGCGAGGAGGAAGCTCTCGTATTCGTCCGAATCGTGGTACCCGGACACGAAGAGCACGGGTGGGCGCGGCGCGGGCCGGTGCTGGATCACCTGGTAGATCTCGCGGCCGTCCACTTCGGGCATGTGCAGATCGCAGACGATCAGGTCGTAGGTATCGCGCGCGAGCCGCGCCAGCGCCGCGCGGCCGCTGTGAACCGTCTCGACCGCGTGGCCCTCAGCGCGCAGCACCAGCTCCACGAACTCCGCTACGTCCGGCTCGTCATCGACCACGAGGATGCGCGACACGGGAGCAAGCGTAGCAGGCCCGCGCGCCGGCGTCTCCACCGATATGCCCTTACTGCGTAGCGCGATCGTGCTTTGGGCCCTCCTAGCGGCCTCGCTCACCGCCGGTTGCGGTCGCGCGGACACGCCGCTCACGTTGGCGCTCACCCCGTCGCGCGATCCGGCGGCCTTGCAGGAAGCCGGCGACGCCTTCGCCAAGACGCTCACGCGTCTGTCCGGCGTCCCCGTCCGCGCCCAGGTGGCCTCGGACTACGCCGGCGTGGTCGAAGCGCTGAGGAGCCGGCGCGTGGACTTGGCCTTCGTGCATCCGGTGGGCTATGTGCTGGCCAACCGCGAGGCCGGCTGCCTCATCCTGGTGCGCGACATCTGGCAGGGCAAGACCGCCTACACGGCGCGCTTCTACGTGCGGAAGGACCGCGGGATCCGGCGCGTCGACGATCTGCGCGGCAAGACCGTGGCCTTCGTGGACCCGGCCTCGAGCTCGGGCTACATCTATCCGATGGTGCTCCTGATGAAAGCGGGGCTGGTCCGCGACCGGGATCCCAAGACCTTCTTCAAGGAGGCGCTCTTCGCGGGCACCCACGAGGCGGCGCTGCAGTCGGTGCTCCGCGGCCGGGTGGACGCGGCGGCCTCCTTCGACAAGGCGCCCGAGCTCCACCTCAAGGACCCGGCGCTGGTCGCCCAGCTCGACTTCGTCGGCGAGACGCCGCCGATCCCCGAGGCCGGCATCTGCGCGCGGCCCGGGCTTCCGGCCGAGGCGCTCGCCAACATCAAGCGCGCGCTGCTCGCCATCAAGGGCCCGGAGCACGCGGCCCTGCTCAAACAGATCTACGACATCGACGGCTTCGTCGAGGCGTCGGATGCGGACTACGAGCCCGTCCGCGACGCCGTCGAGCTCATGGCCCTGCACCCGAAGTAGGGCGGCCCGCCGCCATCCGGAAAGCGTAGTAGGCGGCCCAGAGTTTCCCAAGATCCCGCCAGCCCGCGCGCTCGTCCGGGTCCACGTGCCCGACGGCGCCGACCACGACGGCGCGCACCGGGCGCCCGGCCGCTCGCGCCGCCCGCTCGAGCCTGAGCGTCTCGGTGACGGGCACGGCCGGGTCGTCGCGGCCGTGGATCAGGAAGAGCGGCGCGCGGAGGCCGCCCAGGGCCCGCTCCGGAGACAGCGCGTCCAGCAGCCGCCGGGTCTCGGGCGGCAGGGCCGCGACGAGGCGGTCCACGGCGTCAGGATCGCGGTTGGCGATCAGCGAGCGCCCGGCCGGTCCCACCAGCTCGGCGTTGGCGCGGGCGAAGATGGCGATACCAGCCTCGTTCACCGGATGCCGCCCGGCCATGCCGTCGAACCGATACGCGCCCGTCAGCGTGTAGCGGAGCAATTCCACGGTCGAGGCGTAGCCGCCGAGGGCCAGCACCGCCGACACCGAGGGCGCCGCGCGCGGGTCGGCGGCGGCCAGCAGGGCCGGCCCCGCGCCCACGCTGATGCCGAGCACGGCAACCGGGGTCATGCCCTCCCGGCCCAGGGCCGCGATCGCCGCGACGACGGTGTCGGAGTCCTCCGGCCTGAGCCTCAGCGTGGTCATGCCCTCCACGGTCGGCACGGCCACGGCCCAGCCGGCCCGGGCCAGCAGCGCCGCGGCCCGGCGCAGGCGCGGTTCGTCCTTCCCCTCGGGTGAGAGCCCGTGGACGAGGACGAGGCCGCGCGGGCGCCCGAGGCTCGGGCGCGCGTAGAGATCCACGGGGATGGGCCGCCCGTGGGCCGCGGCGGGCAGCGGGCGCACCTCGGGCGCGCGGGTGATGGCCGAGAGCGGGCGCCAGCGGCCGTCGGACAGGAACTCGACGACGAACGCGGCCGAGCCGAGGACCGTCCAGCAGGCGCTGAGGACCGGGAAGGCGAGGAGAAGGGCGAGAGCGAGCCAGACTACGCGGGGCAACCGCTACTTACGATTCACGCACTTGATGAGGCGCCAGAACTTGAAGAGGTTGACCTGGGTCGAAATCTCGGGGATGAGGCCCACCTGCTCGAGGAGCGGCTCGAGCGCCAGGTTGGACTTCCAGCCGAGCCGCGTGCACACCGGCGCCACCAGATCTTCCAGCCGGCCCATCACCTTCCGCCGGCTGCGGAAGTGGTTCAGCAGGACGATATTGCCGCCGGGCTTGACCACCCGGCGCATCTCGCGGAGGACGCCCACCGGGTCCGGGACGGCGCTGATCGTGTAGGTGGCCACCGCGGCGTCGAATTCGTTGTCCCCGAAGTCCATCACCGTGGCGTCCATCGTCTTGAGCGTGACGTTGCCCAACCCCAGCTCGATCACTTTCTCCTGGGCCTTCTCGAGCATCTCCTCGGACAGATCGATGCCCGTGATCCGGCAGTGCAGGGGGTAGAGGGGCAGGTTCAGGCCGGTGCCGATGCCCACTTCGAGGATTTGTTCGCCCGGCCGGACGTCGAGCAGCCGGATGGCGGCCTCGCGCCCCGAATGGAAGATCCAGTCGAAGACAAAGTCGTAGGCGGGGGCGTATAGCTTGTAGGCCCGCTTGACCTGCCTCTT
>JBGPZD010000019.1:0-30350 GCA_041493605.1 Methylomirabilia bacterium | reverse complement strand
GTGCGAGTCGATGCCAGGACGAAGCAGTCCATGCACGCGAGCAGCGCCGCCACGTCGCGCCGGAAGCCCGTGAACACCACGGCATCGGCGAGGCCGGCTTCGCGCGCGAGCCCCTCGACCCAGGCGCGCCGGATGCCGTCGCCCACCAGCAGGAGCGTCGCGGCGGGATGAACGGCCCGCACCAAGGCGAAGGCCTCGAGCAGGTGGGCATGCCCCTTTGAGCCGCGGAACATCGCCACCGAGCCGACCACCGGCGACCGCAGCCCAAGGCTTCGCGCGGTCAGATCCGAGCGTGCCCGGAATGGAAAGTCTTCGAGCCGAACGCCCGCCGGGATGGCGATGACCCGTTCGGGCGCCACGCCCGCCTGCACCACGATCCGTCGAATGGCTTCGCCGCTGGTCATGACACGGTTGGCCAGCCACGTATATACGGGGTTCCAGCCCCCCCGGATCGGAATCGACACATGGCGGGTCCGGACTACGGGAATCCGGGCAAGCCGCGCCGCCATGCCCCCGAGCCAGCCGTCCACCGAGCTGTGCGTGTGGACCAGACTCACCCGCTCCGCCCGGATGATCTGGAGCAGCTGGATGAGCGCACGCGCGTTCCAGGCGTGCGTCATCGGGACGGAGAGCGCTTCGAGCCCCGCTGCGCGCGCCCCTTCGAGGAGCTTCCCACCGGATCGGCAGGCCAGCAGCACCCGCCAGCCGCGCTCTCGGGTCCAGCGCGCTTCGTCGAGCGTCCGGATCTCCTGGCCGCCAAATCCGGGTGAGGATTCGGTGTGGAGCACGGTCTTCATGCGCGGACCGCGTTCCGGACGCGGGCTTCGACCGTCTCCGGAAGGATGGCGCGCATGCAGATATGCTCGATGGGACAAACGGACAGGAAGCAGGGCGCGCACGGGGCGGGCCCCTCCAGAATCTGAGCCTTGGCCGAGCGTGGCGCGGTGAGCCGGGCGTCGGTGGGGCCGAACAGCGTGACCGTGGCGACGCCGAGCGCGGCGGCCAGGTGAGCCACCCCCGTGTCTCCGCTCACAAGACACGCGAGCCTCGCCAGCAGGCGCGGCAGGAGGATCGGGCGGTCCCGGCCGACGAGGGAGGCCACGGGCCTGCCGGCCGCTCCCAGCACGCTGGCCGCGGTGGCAGCGTCCGCCGCCGTGCCGAGCAACACGGGCTGGAGTCCGCCCGCGGCGAGCCTGGCCGCCAGGCGACCGAAGGCCTCGGTGGGCCAGAGCTTCGAGCTGCCGAAGGCCGCGCCGAGGTGCAACCCGATCAGTCGCGCGTCATTCGCAACCCCGACCTCGGCGAGCAGTTGGGCGACCTCGCGGTCGGCCGCCGCATCCTCAGGGAGCGCCCACGTCGGCGTGGCGTCCGCCACCGCGACGTCGAGCCCCGCCAGCAGGGCCGCGTACTCCTCGGCCTGGTGCAGCCGTGGCGAGGGCAGCGGCACGGGGTCCGTCAGCAACGGCCGCCGGACGTCGGTGTCGAAGCCCAGGCGCCTGCGAGCGCCCCAGCGCCAGGACGCGGCCGCCGCCTCGAACGAATTGGGAAGCAGCACGGCCAGATCGGGGCGCTCGCCCCTGACCGCGCGCGCGAAGCGGCGCCGCTCCATGAAGGCGCGTGGATACGGGAGCAGCACGTCCGCCACCCCCTGCCCGGCGAGGAGCGGAGCCCAGCGCCCGATGAGGCTCACCCGAGCCGCGGGCCGCGCGGCGCGGAGCGCCTGCAGGGCCGGCAGCGCGAGCACCGTGTCGCCGAGCCAGTTGGGCGTCCGCACGACGATGAGGGCTTCCGAATCTCCCATCTCTAGGCCCGCCGAGCTCCCGACGAATCGAGGACTCGTCCCAGAGCCTGAGCCCATGCGTCCTGGCCGGGCTCGAGGACCAGCTTCACCGGCAGCACCCAGACCGGTATCGGCGGCAGCGCGAGTCCCCGCAGCCGCATCCAGTCCTTCTCTGTCGTGATCAAAGCGTCCGCTCCGGAGGCCTGGGCCTGGCGGGTGAGCCCGGCCAGGTCGGCCGGCTCGAACCAGTGGTGGTCGGGGAACTCCACCAGCCCCATCACCCGGAACCCGTTCGCCGTCAAGGTGTCGGTGAAATTCCGTGGGGAGCCCAGGCCGCAGAAGGCCAGCACCTTCCGGCCCTTGAGCGTGGCGAGGATCTCCCGCCGCCCGCTCCGCGCCTCCAGCGGCTCCGTGACCTCGTAGGCGCCTGAGATCACCGGTGCGCGACTGTTGTGACGTCGGACGACCAGGCTCACGGCCGCCAGCTCGGCCGCGCCTCCCGGGTTGGTGACCACCACGAGGTCGGCCCGCGCCAGGGCCGACAACGGTTCCCGGAGCACCCCCCGGGGAAACAGCCGGCCATTGCCCCAGGGCGAACGCCCGTTGACCACGACGATTTCCAAGTCCTTGGCAACGGAGCGGTTCTGAAAGCCGTCGTCCAGAAGGACGACCGTGGCCCCGCAGCGCTCCACGGCGACCCGTCCGGCCTCGAACCGGTTCTCACCCACGACAACGGGAACCGGCGAAAGCCGTTCAGCGAGCAGGAGCGGCTCGTCGCCGGCCGCGCGCGCGTCGAACTTGACGCCGTCCCGGTCGGCGATCACGGCCACCCCACGGCTCTGCCGTCCGTACCCGCGGCTCACCACAGCGGGGCGGGCGCCGAGCGCCAGCAGCGAGCGGGCCGCGAGCTCGACCGTCGGGGTTTTGCCGCTGCCGCCCAGGGTGATATTGCCGATCGAGACCACCGGACACTGCAGGCACTCCGTCTTGAGGAGGCCCCACGCGTAGGCCCGCTCCCGCGTGGCCAGGCCAAGCCGGTACGCCCCGCTCAACAGCGCGAGCGCGGCGGCCAAGGGGCCCGGCGCGCCGTCTTCCCAGAGGCGCCTGAGCATCATCTCGGGCCCACGGCGCGGCGTGGTCATCGGCTTCGCGCGGACGCCCGCCCCGCCTCGCCGTCGGTCAGGAGGCGCTCGACCAGATCGAGCGTGCGCGTGACCGCGCCTTGCCGGGCCGCCACGGCGGCGAAACCCGCCTCGCCCATGCGGCGGCGAAGCTCCGGCGATTCGAGCAGCCGCGCCATCTCGGTCTCGAGCCCCTCGCCGTTCTTGATCACCACGGCGCCGCCGACCGATTCGAGCAGCTGGGCGCTGTCACGGAAGTTGCTCGTGTGGGGCCCGTACAGCGTGGGCTTCCGGCGGAGCGCCGGTTCGAGCATATTGTGTCCGCCCATCGGCACCAGGCTGCCCCCGACGAACACCACTTCCGCCAGACGGTACAGCTCGCCCAGCTCGCCGACGGTATCGAGGATGATCACCCCGCCGGGATACTGGCCGCGCGGCAGGCTCGTGCGGCGCACGGGGTGGAGACCGCGCTCGCGGACGAGCCGCTCGACCTCCTCGACGCGCTCCGGGTGCCGCGGGGCCAGCAACAATGCCAGCCGGGGGAATTGGGGCACGAGTCGCTGAAAGGCGTCGAGCACCACCGCTTCCTCGCCCCGGTGCGTGCTGCCCGCCACCCAGAGCTGCTCACCCCGTCCAAGGCCCAGCAACCGCTCCCAGATGGCGTCGGCGCCAGCGTCGGGGGGCTGCAGGTCCGTCTTCAGATTGCCGGTCACCACCACCCGTTCCGGCGAGGCGCCCAGGGCAATGATGCGGCGGGCGTCCTCGTCCGATTGCATGCCGAAGACCGAGACGTTGGCCAGCACTCGCGCCAGCAGCGGCCGGACCAGGCGATACCGCCGATAGGAGCGGTCGGAGATGCGGCCGCTGGCGACCATGGACGGGACGCCGCGTCGGGCCAGCGCGCGCAGAAAATTCGGCCAGAGCTCGGTCTCCATCCCAATGAAGAAGCGCGGCCTGACCGCGGCCAGCGCGCGGTTTACCGGGCCGGGAAGATCGACCGGGAAATAGCGGTGCGTCACCGCTCCGCCGAGCCGGTCGCTCACGATGCGCGCCCCGGTCGGCGTCACGGTGGTGACGACGATGGACAGTTCGGGCCAGCGCCGCCGAATCCCCTCCGCGACGGGAACCGCAGCCGCCGCCTCTCCCACCGACACGGCATGGATCCAGCAGCGCGGCTCGGGCGGCAGGCCTGGCTCGAAGCCGCCCAAGCGCTGCCGGAAGGCCGGCCGATACCCGCCCCGCCAAATCCGGCGAACGAGGAAGACCGGCAGATAGGCCACGAGGAGCGCCGTCAGCACCGCCGAATACAGCGCGTACATCAACGGCGCGCCTCCCCATCGACCTGCCAGCACAGTTGGCTGAGGGCGGTCTCGACTTCCTTCCGCGCAGCCTCGTCATCGGCTCGGTCGCCGCCCCGGCCAAGCCGGATCGGTTCCCCGAACCGCATCACGCAGCGGGTGAACGGTTTGGGAATCCTGAACTCGTCCCAGGATCCCAGCCGCCATTCGCGCACGGCGCCGAGGGCCATGGGGACAACGGGCGCGCCGCTCAGCCTCGCCAGCGTGACGATCCCCGGCTTGGCGATCTCCCGCGGTCCCCTGGGCCCGTCGGGCACCACGATCACATCGTGGCCTTCCTTGAGCAACCGCACCAGGCTCCGCAGCGCCCCGGCGCCCCCGCGGCTCGAGGAGCCGCGCACCGCCTCCATCCCGAACTGGCCAACGAAGCGAACGACCAGCTCGCCGTCGCCCGAACGGCTCGCCAGGACCCGTGCCCGCCGCCAGCCGTATAGGTACGGCATCATGAGGATCCGGCTGTGCCACGCCGCGTAGATCGTCGGTGTCCGGGACTCCCAGAGGGGGCGCGCCGTCGTTTCTTCGCGCCGGATGCGGAGCGTCAGGGCCAGCAGCCGGACGGCCCACGCCCCCAGGACCGGCACCAGGGCCAGCGACAGCCGTCCGTTCATGCCACGCGCGCCGCGCTCAGCACGGCGCGGGCTGCGCGCCGGCCGACCCCGGGCTCGCCGAGGCCAGCGCGAAGATCCTTGAAGCCGGCCCGCTGAGCGGTTGCCGCGGCCGCGTCCTCGAGCAGGCGCAGCGCCTCGGCCGCCAGCCGCGCCCCGGTGACCTGGCCCTGGAGAATCTCCGGGACGATGCCGCGCCCCGCCGCGATGTTCGGCAGGCTGATCCACGGCACCCGCGTGAGCATCCGTGCCATCACTCCGGTCAGCGGGGAGACCCGGTAGCAGACCACCATGGGCGCCCCGAGCAGGGCCGCCTCGAGCGTGGCCGTGCCCGAGGCGATGAGCACCACGTCGGAGCCCGCCATCACCTCGTGGGTCAGCCCTTCCACGATTTCGACGCGCACCCCGGGCGTCGCGGCCGTCAGCCGCTCGACCTGGGCGCGGTCCACGCTCGGGGCCAGCGCCAGCGCGAATCGCCGCCGCCCGTCCGAGGCCGCCAGCCGCTCCGCTGCCTGGAGCATGGCCGGCAGCAGCCGCGTGATCTCTTCCCGCCGGCTGCCCGGCAGCAGCCCCACAAGCGAGACGCCGATGTCGAGCCCGAGCCGGCGCCGCGCCTCCTCGCGCGAGAGGTCCAAGGGCAGCACGTCCAGGAGCGGATGGCCGACGAACTCAACCGGCACCCGGGCCCTCTCGTAGAGCGCCTGTTCGAAAGGGAAGATCGCGAGCACCCGGTTCACTCGCCGGGCCATCTGGCGGATGCGCCCGCGCCGCCATGCCCAGAGCTGGGGCGGGATAAAATACACGACCGGTACGCCCGCCCGGCGCGCCTGGCGCGCCAGCCGGAGATTGAATTCGGGGAAATCAATGAGCACGAGCGCCCGCGGCCGCTCGCTCACGAGACGCCGGACCAGCGCGCGGTAGGCGCGATAGAGCCGCGGGACCCGGCCCACGGCTTCGCTCATCCCGACCACGGCGTGCGCCGTCGGGTCGGCGACGACCTCCATGCCCGCCGCGGCCATGCGCGGGCCGCCCATGCCGACGAACCGGAGGCCGGGATCGAGCTCGCGGAGCGCCCGGCAGAGGGTGGCGCCGTGGAGGTCGCCCGAGGCCTCGCCCGCTGACAGCAGGATGGCCCCCGCGTCAGCTCTGGTCATCCACGCTCACCAGCGCAATGCCCGCGCGGTCCGCCAGGTGGATCACCTCGTTCCGGTCCACCAGGAGGAGCTTTCCGCTGTCCACCGCCAGCGTGGAGGCGGCTCCCGCCGCCATGGCTTCCAGCGTCGCCGGACCGATGGTGGGAACATCGAAGCGATAGTCGTGGGCTGGACCGACGGCCTTGACCACCACGGCGCCGGGGCCGGCGAGCCGTGTGCCGCGCCGGATCGTCTCGTCGGTCCCCTCGGCGGCCTCAACCGCCACGGTGACGCCCCGGGCGCGGACCACGGTCTGTCCCACGGCCCAGCTGGCCAGGTGGCGCGCCAGCCCGAAGCCTGCGCGAATCTCTTCCCACTCCTCGCTGGAGGGCGAACGGGCGGTGAGCGTGCCCGCGGTGATCATCCAGGGGCCGAGGAACTCACGCTGGTCCAGGACTTCGACGCCGATCCCCTTGAGGGCGGCGACCACCATCTCGCCGAGCGCCGCGTCCGACAGCCCGAGCTGCGCCATGCGCTGTCCGGCCTCGTCGGTACGCCCCACCTGGGAGAACACCTGCTCCTTGGAGAATTTCCCCACGAAGACGGCTGCTCCGACCCGCCGCGCCGCGAGCCCGGCCAGCACGGCCTGGATATCGGTGATCCTGGAGGGGATGAGCTCGTCGGCGGCCTCCGCCAGGCCTTGCGCCTCTTCGAACGCAAAGGCGGCGACGCGCCACCCTCGGCGTCTGGCTTCGGCGGCGGCCCGGCCGGGGAGCACCCCGGCCCCGGCCATCAGGCCGAGGGAACGCTCCACGGAAGATCCTCCGGCCAGGCGGTTTCCCCCCGCCCCTCGCGGATCATCCGCTCGATCTCCAGCGCGACGGCGAGCGATCGGAGGTCCTCCGCCTCGGGCAGGTCGACCAGCCCGCTTGCTTGAGATGCCCGGACCGCGCCGATCAGATGCCGGATTTCCAGCTTCAGGGGGTTGTCCTTGTGGACCAGGAGGTGCTCGACGAAGGAAGCCTGGCTGTAGCGGATGGACTCCCGGTTCAGCGCGTACTCCTGGGCGGCGCGCCGGTGGATCTCGATGTCCTGGTGCGAGTAGTCGAGCACGATGTAGGCATCCGGTTGTGTGATCGCGAGCGTCCGGATCTTCTCCTCGGTGGCGCGGCTGGCGGTAATGGTCGCCATGGCGCCCGAGTCGAAGATGATCTGCACGTTGGCGACATCGGTGACCCTCGAGTGCACCGAGGCGCCGACCGCCGTCATTTTGCGCGGCTCGCTGTCCACCAGCCCGAGGACGATGTCGATGTCGTGGATCATCAGGTCCATGACCACGGAGTCACCCGCGACCCGCGGCACGAACGGCCCGAGCCGCCGTGACTCGATCAGGATGGGGCGCTCCACGATTTTTCTCAGTTCCTGGACGGCTCCGTTGAAGCGCTCCACGTGCCCCACGTGAAGCACGCGATTGCGCTGGCGCGCCAGCCGGAACAGCTCCTTGGCCTCCTCAAGGGTGGCGGTCATGGGCTTCTCGACCAGCACATGGGCTCCGGCCTCCATCAAATCCCGCGCCACCTCGAAGTGACGGTCGGTGGGGACGGCGACCGTGACGAAATCCACCAGCCCGGCCAGCTCGCGGTAGTCCCGAAACGCGCGGGCTCCGTACGGGGCGGCGACACGCCGCGCCCGCTCGAAGTCCGTATCCACGACGCCGACCAGATCCACGCCCCACAGCTCGGCCAGCGCCAGAACGTGGTACTGCCCCATGTGCCCCGCGCCCACCACCGCCCCGCGGATGTTCGGCTCGCTCGGGGGTTTCAAAAGATCCTCTCCTCTACTTCCGTGTCCGCCCCGGCCGCGGGCCCGCCGCCGCCCGGCACGATGCCGCGCTTGGAGCCTTCGATGAACGCGACCATCTTCGCCACCAGCGGATGGCCGCCGAGCTCCTCCTTCACCCGCCGCACCGCGGCGCCGGGAGCGATCCCGGAGCGGTACAGCAGGCGGAAGGCCGCCTGAACCTGCCGGCGCCCTGCCGCATCGATGCCGCCCCGCCTCATCCCGATCACATTCACGGCCCGGGCCGTCGCCGGCGCCCCGTCCACCATGACGAACGGCGGAACATCCTGAGTGACCTTGGAGCACCCGCCGACGTATGCGTAGGTCCCGATGCGGCTGAACGGGTGGATGCCGGTGAGGCCGCCGATCGTGGCGTAATCTTCCACCGTCACGTGGCCCGTCAGTCCGGCGTAGTTGATGATCACCACGTGGTTGCCGATGACGCAGTCGTGCGCGACGTGACTCGAGGCCATGACGAGACAGTGGTCGCCGATCCGCGTGTCGTCCCCTTCGTGCGTCGCCCGGTGGATTGTCGCGTACTCGCGCACGGCCGTCTCGTCGCCGATCCGCACGCCCACCGGAGTGCCCTCCCGGAACTTGAAGTCCTGCGGCAGGCCGCCGATCACCGCACCGTGGCCGATCCGGCAGCGGGCGCCGATCCGGACGCGCCCCTCCAACACCGCGTGCGCGCCGACTTCGGTGCCCTCCCCCAGGCGGACGTCCGCCCCGATGACGGAATACGGGCCCACGCGGACGCCGGCGGCCAGCTCCGCTTTGGGATCGATCACCGCCGAGGAATGGATCATGTCAGGTCCCCCGCTTCCCCTCCAGCTCCCGCACCCGCCTCTCCAGGGCGCGGACCTTCCGGATCAGATCCGGCAGCATGCTCTCGGCCGCCCAGATCCGTCGCGTCTCCAGCGAGGGCCGGCTCGGCGAGCCGCTCCACACCTCCCCGGCAGGGACATCGCCGGGCACTCCCGACTGCGCCGTCACAATGGCGCCCTCCCCCACCGTCACGTGGTCAACGACGCCGACCTGTCCCGCCAGAACGGCGCGGCTCCCGATGCGGCAAGAGCCCGAGACCCCTACCTGGGCCACAAGGATCACGTGCTCGCCCACCTGACAGTTGTGCCCGACCTGCACCAGATTGTCGATCTTGCTCCCCCTGCCGATCACCGTGTCGCCCAGGGTCCCGCGATCGATGGTCGCGTTGGCCCCGATCTCCACGTCGTCCTCGACGCGCAGCCCGCCCACCTGGGGAATCTTGCGGTGGGCCGCGCCGTCGAACGCGTAGCCGAAGCCGTCGGCCCCGAGCACCGCCCCGGGATGGACGATCACCCGGTGGCCGACCCGGACGCCGTCTCGGACGACGACACGCGGGTACAGCACCACGTCCTCCCCGATCACCACGCCGGCCCCGACGAAGCTCAGCGCCCCCACGCGGCTCCGGGCCCCGATGACGGCCCCGGCCTCGATCACGGCATGAGGGCCCACGGAGGCCGTGGGGTCCACGCGGGCGCCTTCCGCCACGGCCGCCGTGGCGTGGATGCCTGGCGTCTCCGGGAGCTCAGGATGAAACAAGCGCAGCAGCGTGATGAGCGCCACGTGCGGAGAATCGACGCGGAGCATAGCGCAGCGGAGCCCCGATGCCTCGCGCGGCACGACCATCGCCCCCGCCCCGCTCGATTCCGCAAGCCGCCGGTACTTCTGGTCCGTCAGGAACGAGACCTCTTCCGGCCCGGCGGTCTCCAGCGGGGCCACGCCCGTCATCACGCGCGCCGCGTCACCCTCGAGGGTCGCTCCGAGCGCCTCGGCGAGCCGACCGAGCGTGAACGCGGCGCCGGAACGCACCTACGGCTTCTTCTTGGTTTGGTCGTCGTAGGCCTTGAGGACGTCGTCGGTCACGTCGGAATCCGTCGTCGCGTACAGCACGCCGGCCTTCGACCGCTCTAGGATGAGGGAAAAGCCCTTGTCCTTTCCGACCTTCTGGACGAGTCCGCTCAGGTCCTGGAGGACCTTGGACACAAGCGCCTCCTCTCTCTTCTGAAGGGTCGCCTGGAGGTCGTCTATGAGGCGCCGGAAGTCGCGCGCCTTCCGCTCAAGGGCTTCCTGCTTTTCCCGTCGCGCCTCGGGAGAGAGGAGCTGCCCCTTCTTGTCCAGCTCATCCTTCATCTTCTCCAGCTCACTCCGCTGGCCGTCCGCCTGCTTCTGCATGGCGCCCCGGTCCTTCTCCAGCTGTTCGCGGGCGGACACTCCCGCGGCCGAGCGCGCGAGCACCCGCTGGACATCGAGGATCGCGACGCGGCTCCCCGCGGCTCCCTGCGCCGACGTCGTCGGCGCTCCCATCCACGTCCCGACCACGATCCCGGCTGCGACCAGCGCCGCCGCTCCAATCAGCCTCATGCCCTTCATAAGGTAGTGTCCTCCTCGTCTAGAATGCGGAACCAACGGAGAAGTTGAAGTTACCGAAGCTCTCGCCCTTCTTCCGGTCCAGCTTCACCCCGTAGTCAACCCGCAGGGGCCCGAACGGCGACAGCCACCGGAAGCCCAGGCCGGCGCCGTGACGCAGATCGGTGATGTCGAACTTGCTGCCCTTGGCCTCGTCAGGCCCCCACACGTTCCCGACGTCATAGAACGCCGCCGCCCGGATCCCAAAAAAGAGCGGCACCACGTACTCGATATTGCCGACCACCTCGATGTTGCCACCGATATTGGTGCCACCGGCGTCCTTGGGCGATACCTGGAAGGGCTTGAACTGGCGCAGGGTGGTGGACCCGCCCAGGCTGTAGCGCTCGAACAGCGGCACAGGGTCCTTTCCCCACCCCACGATGTAGCCGCCCAGAATCCGGCCGCTCAAAACGTGATCAAGCCACAGGGGCTGAAAGTACGAAGCGGTCACGAAGGTCCGGACGAACCGCTCGCCGAATCCGACCCCGGCGAAGTCCACCCCGACCCCCTGGGTGCTCCCTCGCGTGGTCTCGAAGGGGTGATCCCGCGTGTCTCTCCCGATGGATGTGCCGATGAGCGACACCAGGTGGTGGCCTTCGGAGTTCAGCAACTCGGTACTCGACGTAGCGGCGACGTCCGAGACCTTGTCGTCGCTGACCCGGTACATCCCGGCCACGCGGGAGTAGTCACCGACGGGATAGCCGAGGCGGATGTCGCCGCCCAGGGAGTTCACGGTGTAGTCGGGGAGGAGGCGCCGGTTGTTGAAGAGGTCGAACCCCGCCGCCAGCGGGCGGTCAAACAGCCACGGCTCCGTGAAGCCGATCTGCCCCTGCTGAACCTGCTGGCCGCCGCGCACCTTCAAGAACACTTCCCAGCCCTTGCCCAAGAAGTTGCGCTGCGACAGGTCCAGGGTGCCCAACACACCGTCCTGGGAACTGTAGCCGCCGCCGATCGAGAAGAGGCCGGTCGGCTTCTCGGTGACGTCAATATTGACCACAATCTTGTCCTTCGCGGTGCCCGGCGCCGTGTTGGCGGTGACCTTGTCGAAGTAGTTCAGGTTCACCAGCCGCTGCCGGGCCCGGTTGAGCTTCTGGGTCGTGAAGAGCTCGCCCTCGGCCATGGGGATTTCGCGGCGCAGGATCTTTTCCTCGCTGCGGGTGTTGCCCGAGATGTTGATCCGCTCGACGAACACTTCCGGCCCCTCGGCGATCTCGAAGGTGATGTTGACCTTGCGGTCCACGATGTCCTGCGTGACGTTCGGGTTCACGTCAACCGACGCGCGGCCGATGATGCCGTAGACATCCGTGATGCCTTTCACGCTCTCGCGCAGCTTCGACCGGGAGAAGATGTCGCCGGGCGCCAGCAGGATCTGTCGCTTGATCTCCTCGAGCGGAAGCACGTTGTTGCCCGTCACGTCCACCCCGCCCACGGTGAACTGCGGTCCCTCGACGATCACGATCTTGATGGTCGCCTGGGCCTTGACGCGGTCCACCTGGATATCGGACGATTCCACCCGGGCCTGGATGTAGCCGCGGTCGTTATAGAGCTGGACGATCCGGTCGAGGTCCTCGTCGAGTTTCTGCCGCTGTACGGTGCCGCGCAGGATGAAGAACTGGCGCTCTTGCGTGAGCATGAAGTCTTTGATCTCAGAGGGCTTGAGGCCCTTGGTGCCCTCGAGCACGATCTTGTCGATGGTGATCTTCCGGCCCTCGGCGATACGGAACGTGACCGTCACGTCGCCGTCGGGCAGCTTCTCGGCATCCGGCGTGACGGCGACCTCGAAGTAGCCCTCCTCCTCGTAGTATTCCTTGACCTTGTCGGCGGCGCGCGTCACCGCCACCGGGTTGTAGACGCTGCCCAACTTGAGATCGATCTTTTCCTGGAGGGCTGGCGAGTCCAGTTTCTTGTTCCCCGCGAATACGATGTCGCGCACGAACGGCCGCTCGACCACCACGAACGTGAGCTTGACGCCCCCCTCGAAGTCCTCGACCTTGAGCTGCACGTCATCGAAGAACCCAAGGGAGAAGATCGCGCGGATATCCTCCGCCTGGCGGGTGGGCACGAATGGGCCGCCGACCTTGGCGCTGACCCGCCCCAGGATGACCGCCTCCTGGACACGCCGGTTGCCCTGGACGGAGATGTCCTTCACGACAATGGGCCGCTCCGACGGCGCGGGCGCTTGGGCAAGGCTCACGCCAGGCCCGGCGAGCAGGAGGGCAAAAAAAATGGAGAGAAGAAGTCTCCCCTGAGGGATCATAGAGGAGCTGGGCTCGTAAGCCTTCGTTTAGTGTTCCGCCAACGCGAGCCGGGACTCCGCGATCTGGATCTCCCTGAAGACGAAGTTGTCCCCAGCGGCATCCACCTCGACCCGCGCGCCGTCCCCGAACTGGCCGCGCACGATGGCCTCCGCCAGGGGATCCTCCACGTGCTTCTGGATGGTGCGCCGGAGCTGACGGGCGCCGTACGTCGTGTCGAATCCCTTCTGGACCAAGAGCTCGAGGGCCGCCTCCGTGGGCTCGATCTGGATCCCCTTGTCCCCGAGCTGGGCATTGATGCGCTTCATCATCATGCGGACGATGCCCGTGATGTCTTCCTTGTTGAGCGCGTGGAAGACGATGATGTCGTCGACCCGGTTGATGAACTCCGGCCGGAAGGCGCGCTTCAGCTCTTCCAGCACGCGCTCCTTCATCCGTTCGTAGGACGATTCGTCGCCTTCCGGCAGGAAGCCGGGCGCGGACCGCTTGCCGATGAAGCTCGTGCCTAGGTTCGACGTCATGATCACGATGGCGTTCTTGAAGTCCACCACGTGCCCCACCGAATCCGTGAGGCGGCCGTCGTCCAGCACCTGCAGGAGCATGTTGAACACGTCCGGGTGGGCCTTTTCGATCTCGTCAAACAGCACGACGGAGTACGGCCGCCGCCGGACCTTCTCGGTCAGAAAGCCGCCCTCCTCGTAGCCCACGTAACCGGGCGGGGCTCCAAGCAGGCGCGACACCGAGAACTTCTCCATGTACTCCGACATGTCCACGCGGATGAGCGCGTTTTCGTCGCCGAAGAGGTACTCGGCCAGGGCCCGGGCCAGCTCGGTCTTACCCACGCCCGTGGGCCCCAGGAAGATGAACGAGCCCACGGGGCGGCGGCTGTCCTTGAGCCCGGCGCGCGAGCGGCGAATGGCGCGGGACACCGCGGTCACGGCGTCGCGCTGCCCGACGATGCGGCCGTGCAGGGCGTCCTCCATCCGGGCCAGCTTGGCCGATTCCTTCTCTTCGAGTTTGGCAAGCGGGATCCCGGTCCAGCGGGCGACGATGTACTCGATGTCTTCCTCGCCGACGGTCTGCGGTCCCTTGCTCTTGCTCTTGTCCCACTCGCGCTTCATCTCCTCGTCGCGACCCCGGAGCAGCTTCTCCTTCTCCCGTAGCGAGGCGGCTTTCTCGAATTCCTGGGCCTCCAGGTACATATCCTTTTCGCGTACGACCCGCTCGACCTCCTTGCCCAGCTCTTTGATCTCGGGCGGAGGCGTCAGCGCCATGAGGCGCGTGCGCGACGAGGCCTCGTCGATGACGTCGATGGCCTTGTCGGGCAACTGGCGGTCGGTGATGTAGCGGTCCGCGAGCTTGACCGCCGCATCGATCGCTTCGTCCGTGATCTTGACCCGGTGGTGGGCTTCGTACTTGTGCCGCAGGCCCTTGATGATCTCCACCGACTCGCTGACCGAAGGCGCCCGCACGATCACCGGCTGGAATCGCCGCTCCAGCGCCCCGTCTTTTTCGATGTACTTGCGATACTCGTCCAGGGTCGTGGCGCCGATGGTCTGGATCTCGCCCCGCGAGAGGGCCGGCTTGAGCATGTTGGAGGCGTCGATGGCGCCTTCCGCGGCGCCCGCGCCGATCAGCGTGTGCAGCTCGTCGAGGAAGAGCACCACATTCTCGGACTGGCGGATCTCCTTCATGACCGCCTTGAGGCGCTCCTCGAACTGCCCGCGATACTTGGTCCCGGCCACGAGTGCCCCCAGGTCCAGCTGGAGGAGGCGCTTCTGCGCGAGCACGTCCGGGACCTCGTGCCCCACGATGCGCTGGGCGAGGCCCTCGACGATGGCCGTCTTGCCGACGCCGGGCTCGCCGATCAGCACGGGATTGTTCTTGGTCCGGCGCGCGAGGATCTGGATTACCCGCTCGATCTCGGTCTCCCGGCCGATGACGGGATCGAGCTTTCCTTCGCGGGCCAGCTGCGTGAGGTCCCGGGCGAATTCGTCGAGCACCGGGGTCTGGGAGCGCTTCTTGGGACGCGGGTAGTACTGGTCCCCCAAGAGGGACAGGGTCTCCTGGCGGACCTCGTCCAAACGGGCGCCGAGGGACTCGAGGATCTTGGCGGCGATAGACTGGCCTTCCTTCATCAGCCCGAGCAGCAGGTGCTCGGTGCCGATGTAGTTGTGCCCAAGCTGGCGGGCTTCCTCGATGCTGAGCTCCAGCACGCGCTTGGCCTGCGGCGTGAACGGCACCTCGCCGAACGTCAGGGTCTTGGGGAAGCCGGCCAGAGCCCGCTCCACTTCGGCCTTGACCGTCTCGAGGCGGAGGCCGAGGCGCTGGAGCACCGCGGTGGCGATCCCCTCTCCGTCACGGATCAGCCCGAGCAGGATGTGCTCGGTGCCCACGAAATCGTGACGGAAGCGGCCCGCTTCCTCCCTGGCCAGAATGATGACCCGCCGCGCCCGCTCGGTGAATCGCTCGAACACTGGGTGACCTCGCTCCTCCGCCCGGAGACCTGCTCAGCCCCCGGGGATCTAGGTGGCGGCCGTGAACCCTAAACCTGCGAACAGTATAACCTTGGCGGGGGGCCGAGCCTAGGGTTTTCTTGCCCAGCAGGCCCCGGGATGCCCTAACTGGCTGAAACCGCGGACCCCGGGCTCCCCAGTGCCGCAAAGCGGTACTCAGGGCCAGGGGACCGCCCGGCCATCCACCAGCCGGTAGCCGCGGTCGGCCTTCCGGGCCAGGTCGTGGTTGTGCGTGGCGATGATGAAAGAAAGGCCCCGCTCGGCCTGGAGGGTGAGGAACAGGTCCCAAATCACCTCGCTCGTCTTGGGATCGAGGTTGCCGGTCGGCTCGTCCGCGAGGATGATGCGCGGATTTCCCACCAACGCCCGGGCGATGGCCACCCGCTGCTGCTCGCCGCCCGACAACTCGCCCGGTCGGTGGCGCATGCGGTCCCCCAACCCGACCTCCTGGAGAGCCGCGGCCGCCTTGTCTTGGGCCTCGCTGCCGCCCAGCCGTTGCAGGAGCGCCGGCAGCATGGCATTCTCGAGGGCCGTCATCTCCCCGAGCAGGTTGTAGAACTGAAAGACGAATGCGACCTCGGTGCGCCGCAGCCGCGCCAGGCCAGCCTCCGAGCGCGCGAAGACGTCCTCGCCCGCGAAAAGGACCCGGCCCGCCGTCGGGCGGTCCAGCGTCCCCAGCAGGTGGAGGAGCGTGGACTTGCCCACCCCGGAGGCGCCGATCACCGCGACACTCTCGCCGCTCGCGACCGTGAGGCTCACGCCCCGGAGGACGCGCACCACCTCCGGGCCCAGGCGGTATTCGCGCTCGAGGTCCTGGGCCGCCAGCAGCGGCTCACTCATAGCGCAGCACGTCCACCGGGTCGAGCCGCGCGGCCCGCCGCGCGGGCGACAGGGTGGCCAGGAAGGAGATAACCAAGGTCGAACCGACAACCATGGCGAAATCCAGCCCGGTCAGCTTCATCGGAAGGTAGCTGATCTGGTAGACGTCGCCCGCGAGCCGGATGATGTGGTACGTGTTCTGGATCCAGATGAGCGCCAGGCCGAAGGCGCTGCCCGCCACCGTGCCCACCACGCCGATGAGCATCCCCGCGACGAGGAAGATGGACCCGATGCTGGCGGCGCTTGCCCCCATGGCCTTGAGGATGCCGATCTCCTTCCGCTTCTCTGCGACGAGAAGGACCAGATGCCCGATGATGGCGAAGGCGGCCACCAGCACGATGATCGTCACGATCACGAACAGCGCCAGCTTCTCGAGCTGCAGGGCCGCGAAGAGGTTCCGGTTCATGTCCATCCAGTCGCGAATCCAATAGAGCCCGCCGAGGCCGCCGACGATGGCCCTCCCGACGCTCTTGGCATCGAACGGATTGTCGAGCTTGACCTCGATGCCAGTGACCCGGTCGCCCAGACCCGCGAACTCCTGCGCAGCCCGCAGGCTGGTGTAGGCCAGTGAGGCGTCGTACTCGTACATGCCGACCTCGACGTAGCCCGCCACCTCGAACTGCCGCATCTTCGGCACCAGCCCGACGGCCGTCATGGCGCCTTGGGGTGAGATCACCGTGAGGTGGTCGCCCGGCACCACCCCCAGGGTGCGGGCCAGCTCCCGGCCGAGCAGGATTCCCGGCTCCCCGCCGGTGCGGAGGAGCGGTTCGAGGCTCCCGAGGCGGATCTCCGAAGTCAACGCCGCCCGCACCGAGGGCGAATCCAGGTCCACGCCGCGCACGAGCCCGCCAGTGGCGCCGCCGGCCCGCGCGGTGAAGAGCGCCTGCTGGAGTACGAAGGGCGTGGCCGAGCGGACACCCTTGACGGGCATCACGCGGGCCGCCAGGGCGCCGGCGTCGGCGACCCCGCGCCCGCCGGCTTCCATGATGAGGATGTGCGGGTTGGCCGCGATGATCTTCTCCCTGATCCCGTCCTGAAAACCGGTCATGACGGCCAGGACAACGATCAGGGCGCTCACGCCCAGGAACACACCGCCGATGCCGATCCAGACGAAGAGAGACAGATTGGCGCGGTGGCCCCGCGCGCGGAGATAGCGAAGCCCGAGGAACACCTCGAACGGCAGGCTGCGTCCGGGCATCAGAGCTGGGGCTCCTCGCCGCCCTCCACAGCCTCCACGCCCTGCTTCGGCCGCATATGGGGGAACAGGATGACGTCGCGGATGGACGCGGAGTCGGTGAACAGCATCGCCAGCCGGTCGACCCCGATCCCCTCGCCCGCCGTGGGCGGCATGCCGTACTCGAGCGCTTCGACGAAGTCTTCGTCCATCCAGTGCGCCTCTTCGTCGCCGCGCGCGCGCTCCGCGGCCTGCTCCTCGAATCGGTGCCGCTGGTCGATCGGGTCGTTGAGCTCGGAGTACGCGTTGGCGATCTCGCGCCGGCAGATGAACAGCTCGAAGCGATCCACGAGCCGGGGGTGGTCCAGCTTGCGCTTCGACAGCGGCGACAGCTCGATCGGGAAGTCGACCACGAAGGTCGGCTGGACGAGCGTCGGCTCGACCGCGGTCTCGAAGACTTCCTTCCAGAGCGCCACCGCGCCTCCCTCGCCCGCCAGCACGGCCTGCGTCCGCTTGTCGGCGGCGAAGCCGCCGCGCTTCCGCGCCGCCGCCGCCAGAACCGCCGCGTCGGTATCCGGGCTCACCGGGGCGCCCAACGCATCCGACAGCGCCTGAAAGAAGGGCAGCCGCGGCCACGGTGGCGTGAACCGAATGACCTCCCCCTGATAGACGATCTCGGCCCGACCCAGCAGCGCCTGCGCCAGGTGCAGCAGCATCTCCTCGGTGAGCTCCATCAGGTCGTTGTAGTCGGCGTAGGCCTGATAGAACTCCAGCATGGTGAACTCGGGATTATGCTGGGTCGAGATCCCCTCGTTCCGGAAATTGCGGTTGACCTCGTACACGCGGTCCATTCCGCCCACTACCAGGCGCTTGAGGTACAGCTCCGGCGCGATGCGGAGGTAGAGCGACATGTCCAGCGCGTTGTGATGGGTCTTGAACGGTTTGGCCGCGGCTCCGCCCGGGATCGGCTGCATCATGGGCGTCTCCACCTCGAGAAAGTCCCGCGCGTCGAGGAACCCCCGCATGGCCGCGATCAGGCGGCTCTTCATCACGAAGGCCTGGCGCACCTCGGGGTTCACCACGAGATCCACGTATCGCCGCCGGTATCGGGTCTCCGTGTCCTTGAGTCCGTGCCACTTTTCCGGAAGTGGCCGGAGCGACTTGGCGAGGAACTCGAACCGCTTCACCGCCACGGTCAGCTCGCCGGTGCGGGTCCTGAACAGATCCCCCGTCACCCCGATGAAGTCGCCCACGTCGAGATCGATGAAGGCATCGTACGACTCGCCCAGCGCATCGGCGCGGCCGTAGATCTGGACCTGTCCCGACTGGTCACGGAGCACCGAGAAACACGTCTTGCCGTGGTGGCGCATGGCCATGACCCGGCCGGCCAGCGAGACCGGCTCCGCGCTCTTGAGCATCTCCTCCGAGGCCCCCGTGAAGCGCTCCTGCAACCGCCCGCCCCAGTGCGTCACCGGAAAACGGCCGCCGAAGGGGTTCACGCCCCGGGCCCGCCAGGCCTCGAGCTTCGCCCGCCGGCGCCGGACCAGCTCGTTGGCGTCCGACGGCCGCGCGGCGTCTGGCGTCGGGGGCTGGGCCATCGGGCTACGCTCCGCCCTTCGGGCCCTTCAGAAAGGCCTGGATGAAGGGGTCCAGCCCGCCGTCCATCACCGCATCCACGTTGCCCACCTCCAGCCCCGTCCGGTGGTCCTTGATGATCTGGTACGGATGGAAGGTGTAGGTGCGGATCTGGCTGCCGAACGCGATGTCCTTCTTCTCGCCGGTGAGGTCGGCCAGCTCCTCCCGCTGCTTCTTCTCGTAGACCTGGTAGAGGCGGGACTTGAGAATGCGCATGGCGGTGTCCCGGTTCCTGAGCTGGGAGCGCTCGTTCTGGCAGGCGACGACGATCCCGGTTGGCAGGTGGGTGATGCGCACCGCCGAGTCGGCCGTGTTGACGCCCTGCCCGCCGGGGCCCGAGGAGCGGTACACGTCGACGCGGATGTCCTCGTCCTTGACCACCACTTCCACGTCCTCCACCTCCGGGATGACCGCGACGGACGCGAACGACGTGTGCCGCCGCCTGGAGGCGTCGAACGGCGAGATCCGGATCAGCCGGTGCACGCCGATCTCGCTCTTGAGATACCCGTACGCGTACTCGCCGGTCATCTCAATGGTCGCCGACTTGATTCCGGCCTCTTCCCCGGCCAGCAGATCCACCACCTCCGCCTTGAAGCCGGCGCGCTCCGCCCAGCGCAAATACATGCGCATGAGCATTTGGGCCCAGTCCTGGGACTCGGTGCCGCCGGCGCCAGGGTGGATGGACAGGATCGCGTTCTTTTTGTCTTGCGGACCCGAGAGGATGACCTTGAGTTCGAACCCGTCGAGACCACCACCAAGCGCGGCCAGCCGTGTCTGGAGTTCAGAAGCCACGCCCTCGTCCTGCTCCTCGGTGGCCATTTCCCAGAGCAGACGCGCTTCCTCCAACTGCGTCGTCAACTCTTTCACGGTCCCCAGGGTCCGGGCCAGCTCGGCGCGCTCCTGGACGACGGCCTGCGCCCTTCGGCTGTCGTCCCAGAAGGTCGCCGAGGACATCTCGGCGTCGATCTCGGTCAGGCGGGCTGCTCTCCGGGGCAGGTCAAAGATGGCTCCGGAGGTCGTCGAGCCGCTTCTCCAACTCTTGGATGTTGCGCTTCAGATCGCTCAGCATCCGGCTCAAGACCTCCGAGAGAGTGTCAGTCCCAATGCCAGGGCCGACAGGCCCAGGCACGCATACGCCAGCCAGTCGCCCCAGCGCGTGTACAGCGTGCTCCGGCTCCGCAGCTCGATGGGTCCGCGGAGAACTCCGCGCTCGAACAGCGGCAGCCACCGCACCACCCGACCCGTCGGCGCGACGAGGGCCGAGACGCCGGTATTCGCCGCCCGCGCGATGCCCATCCGGTGCTCCACCGCTCGAAGCGGCAGCGTCCCCAGATGCTGCCAGGGTCCGCTCGTCTCCCCGAACCACGCGTCGTTGGTGATGTTGGCCATGAAGTCGGCGCCGCCCTCCACGAAGCCCCGAAACAGCTCCGGGAAGATCACCTCGTAGCAGATCACGGTCCCGAATCGCGCCCCGGCCAGGGGGAAGACGGTGCGCGTCTCGCCCGCGCCAAAGTCGGAGATGAACTCCGCCCAGCTCCGGACAAAACCGATCAGTCCGGACAGCGGGACATATTCGCCGAACGGCACCAAATGAATCTTATCATACTTGGCCGTAATGCCTTGTCGGGTCAGGAAAAACGCGCTGTTGAGGAACTGGCCACGGGGCCCGGATTGCCGGTCGATCGAGCCGACCAGCAAGGGGGTCTCGAGCTCCTCCGACAGCCGGGTCAGGCGCCCCAGCAGCTCCGGATCGCCCCGGAGGAAAATCGTGGCCGCCGTCTCAGGCCAGATCACCGCCGCGGGACGGGTGCCCCGCTCGGACCGGGCCGCCTCTCGCGTGAGCCGCTCATAGATCGCCATGGTCTCGGCATGGCGCGCCGGATCCCACTTGATGCTCTGCTCGATCGAGGGTTGTATGACGGCGATCTCGACGAATCTCGCCCCGCGGTCGGTGGCCGGGCCGTACTCGCGCGCCAGCACCCATGCGCCGAAGCCGAGCGAGGCCAGGAGCAGGAGGCCCGCGACCGCGGCGCCGGGAAGCGCACGGCGCAATCCCACGGCCGCGACCGCCGCGAGGGCGGCGTTCACCGCCACCATGAGGAGCGACACCGCGTACACCCCGCCGAGTTCGGCCACCTGGATCACCGTCAGCGATGCGTGCTGGGAGTAGCCGAGCAACCCCCAGGGGAAGCCGCCCATGAGATGGCCCCGCACCCACTCCCCCGCGACCCAGAAGGCCGGCGCCAGGCCGAGCGCCCAGCCGGGCCCCACGCGGCCTTTCAGCCACGCCACCGCCCACGCGACCAGGCCGACGTAGAGCCCGCAGTATGCCGCCAGCGCGAGGATGGGAAGCCAGGTCACCGGCCACGGAATCGCGCTGTAGTGCTGGAAGGTGTGGTCCAGCCAGCGGAGCAGCACGGCGAAGAAGACCGTACCGGCGAACCAGCCGTCCGCCAGCGCGAGCCGCGGAGGCCGCGCGACGGCGCACAGCAGGGTCGGGATGAGCCATACCCAGCCGAAGACTGACCAGTCCGTCGTCGGAAACGCCAGCGCGCCCATGGCCCCGGACGCCGCGAGCAGAGTCTGGCGGACGCGCGCCTGAGACAGGGCTCCCAGGCGATCAGACGCCATCGGCCAGGCGGTCGGCCAGGACCCTCGGGAGCCCGGCCGCGAGGATCTTCCCCGCGGCCGCGCGGTGATCGTAGACGACACGGCGGACGGCGACCGTCCGCGCCTCGCGATCCCAGATCACGTAGGCCGCCCGCGGATCGCGGTCGCGCGGCTGGCCGACGCTCCCCACGTTGACGAGGTAGCGGCGGCCGTCCTCGAGCGCCACGGCCGCCTCCGAGATTCCCGGTCCTCCGACGAAGTCGGGGCCGCTGCTGCCGAGCGACCACACGCCCGCGCGGTGCGAGTGCCCGACGAAGCAGAGCCGCGTCTCGAAGGCGCCGAAAACCTCGAAGCCGTCCTCGGCCGACATGATGTAGTCCCATTCGTCCGGGCTGCGGGGGCTCGCGTGGACCAGGGTCGCCTCTTCCACGGTGGCGGTCAGCGGCAGGCGCTCCAGGTAGCGGCGGTGGTCGGGGTCGAGCTGGGCCCCCGTCCAGAGCGCCGCGGCCCGGGCGAAGGGGTTGAACCAGGCGAGATCCAGGAGGCCCAGCGCCCCGTGCTCGTGATTGCCGGCCACGACGGCCGCGGCCGTTTCTCCCAGCCGCTCGACGCAGGCCACCGGGTCGGCGCCGTATCCCACGACGTCCCCCAGGCAGAGGATCTCCCGTGCGCCCTCGACGGCGGCATCGGCCAGCACGGCGGTCAGGGCTTCCAGGTTGCTGTGGACGTCAGAAAGGATGGCGTAGCGGATGGCGCGCGCCCGTCAGGATGGCGGACCCAACTCCTTGTGGATCCGGTCGAGGATACCATTGATAAACCGGCTCGATTCCTGGGTGCTGAACTTCTTCGCCACTTCGAGCGCTTCGTTGATTGCGACCTTCGGCGGCGCGTCGCCCATCCAGAGCAGCTCGAAGATGCCCTGGCGCAGGATGTTGCGGTCGACGACGGCCATCCGGTCCAGCTCCCAGTTCTCCGCGTACTGAGCGATCATCTCGTTGATCTTCGTCTCGTGCTCCTTGGTGCCGCGGACGAGGGCCTCGGCAAACTCGCGCACGTCACTCTCCACGGGGTGACGCGTCCAGAACTCCGCCAGGTGCGGCTCGGCGCTGCTCTCCCCCTGCACGTCCAGCTGATAGAGGAGCTGCAGCGCCAGCTCCCGGGCCTTCCGGCGGCGGCCCAACTATCCCTCGCGGCGGCGGCGGGAGCGGTTCGCGCTCAGGCCCCGCATCCAGCGCGCCATCTCGACGGTCGCGGCGGCAGCCTCTTCTCCGCGGTTGCCCACCGCGCCCCCCGCCCGGTCCCAGGCCTGCTCTTCGGTCAGCGCGGTCACCACGCCGAAGCTCACGGGGACCCCGGTGTCGAGGGCGGCGCGCGTGATCCCCTGGGCCGCGGCCCCGGACACGTATTCGAAGTGCGGCGTCTGCCCCCTGATCACCACGCCGAGGCAGACGACGCCGCTGTAACGTCCGGTCCTCGCCAGCGCCCGTGCGGCTTGAGGCAACTCGAAGGAACCGGGCACCCAGTGCACGTCGATCGCGGCGGCGGCGACGCCGTGCGCGGACAGCACGCCGAGCGCGCCGTCCAGGAGCTTCTTTGAGATCGCCTCGTTGAAGCGCGCCACCACAACGGCGTACCGCTCCCCCGGGGCCTTGAGGCGCGCCGCGCTCCTCGGAGCTCGCCCGGCCATGCTAATCGGGGAACGAAATGAACAGGTGGCCGAGCTTCTCGCGCTTGGTCATGAGGTAGCGGCGATTGGCGTCGGTGGCGGGGATCTCGATGGGCACCCGCTCCACCACGTGAAGGCCGTAGCCCTCGATACCGACGATCTTCTTCGGGTTGTTCGTCAGGATCCTGAGGTTCTTCACACCCAGGTCCAGCAAGATTTGGGCGCCGATGCCGTAGTGGCGCAGATCGGCCCGGAACCCCAGCGCGTGGTTCGCCTCCACCGTGTCCTTGCCCTGGTCCTGCAGCTCGTAGGCCCGCAGCTTATTCAACAGCCCGATCCCGCGGCCCTCCTGGCGCATATAGACCAGGATCCCGCGCCCCTCGCGCTCGATGATGGCCAGCGCCTTGTAGAGCTGGGCGCCGCAGTCGCAGCGACGGCACCCGAAGACGTCGCCGGGGAGGCACTCCGAGTGGACGCGCACGAGAGTCGGCTCGTCGCCCGCGACGTCGCCCATGACAAGCGCAAGCGGGACCCGGTCGTCCACCGTCGTCTCATAGGCGATCAAGGTGAACTCGCCGTAGTCGGTCGGCATCCGCGTGGTGGCCGCCCGGCGCACGAGCTTCTCCTTCTGGATGCGGTACTCGATCAGATCCTTGATGGTGATGGTCTTCAGGCCGTGGGTGCGCGCGAGGGTCAGCAGCTCGGGCACCCGCGCCATGCCACCGTCGGCGTCGAGCACCTCGCAGATCACGCCAGCGGGGGCGCAGCCGGCCAAGCGCGACAGGTCCACGGCAGCCTCGGTGTGTCCGGCCCTCCGCAGCACCCCCCCGGGCATGGCGCGGAGCGGGAAGATGTGACCGGGCCGGGTCAGGTCTTGGGATCGCGTGGCGGGATCGACCAGAGTCCGGATGGTCACCGCGCGGTCGTAGGCCGACGTCCCGGTGGTCACGCCGCGCCGCGCGTCCACGCTCACCGTAAAGGCCGTGGCGAGCGGCGCCGTGTTGTCCGACACCATCATGGAGACCTGCAGCTCGTCGAGCCGCTCGCCGAGCATGGGCATGCAGATGATTCCCCGGCCGTACTTGGCCATGAAGTTGACGGCCTCGGGGGTGACCCTGTCCGCCGCCATCAAGAGATCGCCCTCATTTTCCCGGTCCTCGTCGTCCACGACCACCAGCATCCGACCGGCGCGGATCTCCTCCACGGCTTCCTCGATGGTCGCGAACGCCCGAATTGGTTCCGTCGTCACGGTCGGTCACCCCGCAGGGACAGGATGCGCTGCACGTACTTGCCGATCATGTCCGTCTCCAGATTAACGCGCCGGCCCGCCTTGAGCGCGCCCAGCGAGGTGGCGGCCAGCGTGTGCGGGATCACCATGATCTCGAACGCGCGGGCGTCGAGGCTCGCCACCGTCAGGCTGACCCCGTCCACGGCGATGGAACCCTGGGCGATCAGCAGCGGGGCGAGGGCCGCGTCCTGCCATTCTATCCTGAGTCGGGCGGTGTCGCCCTCCCGGGTTAGGTCGGCCACGATTCCCACCCCGTCCACATGCCCCTGGACAAGGTGCCCGCCGGCCAGGCCGTCCAGGCGCAGCGGACGCTCCAGATTCACCCCGTCCTCCGGGGCCAGGTCGCCGAGCGCCGTCCTGGCCAGGGTCTCCAGCCCTAGGTCGAAGCCCAGCCGGGCGCCTTCTCGCTCGACGACGGTGAGGCAGACGCCGTTCACTGCGATACTTGCGCCCGGGAGCGCGTCGGCGAGCACGGCGTGAGCCGTGACGCGCAGCCGGGGACCGTCTCGGCGCACGACCCGCCCGATCTCCTCGATCAGCCCGGTGAACACGTCACCGGTCCTCGCCGGGACGGACGATGTCCCCCTCGATCAGCCAATCATCGCCCACGGGCCTGACGTCCAGCGACTGGAGCCGGCGCCCGGCGCCGAGCGGAAGCCCGCGCCCGCCGACGGCTGTGGGCGCCGCCGCGCCCCCCAACAGCACCGGCGCAACGAACACGGCGACGCGGTCGACGAGATCGGCCTCGAGAAACGCCCAATTCAGTTCGCTCCCGCCCTCCAGCAAGACGCCCTGAACGTCCAGGGCGAACAGGCGCGAGCAGAGGTCGGCGACGTCCACCCGGTCGCCGTCCGATTTGCACTGCAGCACACTGACCCCGCGCGAGGCGAGCGCGGCGACGCGCGCCGCCGGCGCCTCGTCGGCCACCGCCGCCACCACCCGCGCCGGGTTCCCGGACTCGATCAGGCGCGCCGCCAACGGGAGCCGGCACCGGCTGTCCACGACCACCCGTAGCGGCTCTCGCGGCCACGGTGGATCCGTTCGCACGGTGAGGGCCGGGTCGTCGGCCAGCACCGTGCCGATACCCACCACGATCGCGTCGCTCTCGCTGCGCAGCCGATGCGCCTCTCGTCGCGCCGCTTCACCGCTGATCCATTTGGAGGACCGGTCAAAGGTCCCGATCTTGCCGTCAAGGGTCATCGCACATTTCAGCGTGACGTGGGGGCGCAGGCGCTCCATCGCCGTGAAAAACACGCGGTTCAGCACCCGGGCTTCGGCTTCCATCCAGCCCAGGACCACGTCCACCCCCGCGTCCTGAAGCGCCTGCGTCCCCCGCCCCCGAATCCGCGGATTCGGGTCGGCCACCGCGGCCACGACTCGCTCAACCCGGGCGCGGAGGATGGCCTCCACGCAAGGAGGCGTCCGGCCCGCGTGATTGCACGGCTCCAGGGTCACGTAGAGGGTCGCCCCGCTGGCGTTCTCACCCGCCTCACGAAGCGCTTCGATCTCGGCGTGGGGCGCTCCAGCCCGCGCGTGGAACCCCCGCCCCACGACCCCCCCCTCCAGCACCGCCACGGCTCCGACCATCGGGTTGGGCGACGTGAGGCCGCGCCCCCGGACCGCCAGGGCCAGCGCTTCGGCCATCCATCGATCGTCCTCGGGTTTCGAGGCGCGGCCCATCACTCGCTCACGATCGCGTCGACGAAAGTCTTCGAGTCGAAGGGCTGGAGATCCTCGATGCGCTCGCCCACACCCACAAGCTTGATCGGAAGGCGCAGCGCTTCCCAGATGGCTATCGCGATGCCGCCCTTGGCGGTCCCATCGAGCTTGGTCAGGATCACGCCGGTGAGGCCCACGGCTTCGTGGAACATCCTGGCCTGCTGGAGCCCGTTCTGCCCGGTGGGCGCCTCGAGGACCATCAGGCATTCGTGGGGCGCGCCCGGCAGCTGGCGCGAGACGACCTTCTTCAGCTTCGCCAACTCTTCCATCAGGTTCGACTTGGTGTGCAGCCGGCCGGCCGTGTCCACCAGCAGGACGTCGACGTGGCGCGACGTGGCGGCCTTGACGGCGTCGAACACCACGGCCGACGGGTCGGCGCCCGGCTCCTGCCGGATCACCTCCGCGCCGGCGCGGCGCCCCCATTCCTCCAGCTGCTCGACGGCCGCCGCGCGGAAGGTGTCCGCCGCGGCCAGCATCACGCTCTTGCCGGAGGCCCTGAGCGCCGCTGCGAGCTTGCCGGTGCTCGTGGTCTTGCCCGCCCCGTTGACCCCGAGCATCAGGATTACCGTGGGGCGCGCCTCCAGGCTGAGGGGCGCCGCCGCGCCGGCCAGGGTCTCTTCGAGGAACCGGCGGAGGTGGGCCCGGACGTCCTGACTCGAGACCGCGCGGCCGCGCCGGGCCTCGTCCTTCACCCGCTCGACGAAGGCGGCGGCGGCCCCCGCGCCGAGGTCGGCTGCGATCAGCGCCTCCTCCAATTCGTCAAGCAGAGCGTCGTCCACCGGCCGGCCGATCACGAGGACGCCGCCGAGCCCGTCCTCCATGAGCTGACGGGTCCGCCGCAGGCCCTCCCGGACTCGATCAGCGAACGAGCCGAATAGGCTCACGAGCCCGCCTGCGGTAGCTCGAGGCGCTGGATCACCGCGCCCCTCGGGCCCAGGGGTGGGAGGAGCCGCCCATTGAGCTCCACCTCTATGCCGCCGGCATTGCCAACGGTCACGACGAACCGCTTGGCCGAGGCCCACTCCCGCGTCGCGCCCGCGGGGAGCAGCTCCTCGGCAACCCGGCCGTCGTCGGTCTGCACGCGGATCCATGTGGGCTCCACCGCCCTGACGACTAGGCGCTGCGAGGCCTTCGGCGCGGCCTTGTCAACCGGGGTCGCGGGCGGCGCCGCGACGGGCGGCCGGGGCTCCGCGGAGTCGGCCGGTGGCGCCTCTGCCTGTGCCGGGACCGTGGTCGAGACCTTCGGGGCTTCGACCGCCACCGGCGCGGACGCCCGCGGAGCGGCCGCCCTGGGGGCGCGCCTGAGCATCCCGTTGATCGCCAGCAGTCCCAGCCCGAAGACAACCAGGAGCGCCAGGCTCACCAGCACCGGGCTACTACGCCAGGATGAGGCCGGCTGCACCGGCGGGGCGCTGGCCTCGGCCGCGGCGCGCTCGCCCAGCATGTCACGGTAGCGGCCGAGCGCCTCGTCGGGGCGCGCGGTCAGAAAGCTGCAGTAGGCGCGAATGAAGCCGCGAACGAAGACGGGCGCGGGCAATTCGGACAGCTTATCGGACTCCAGCGCCTCCAGCTGGCGGATGCCCACGCGCGTAGAGCGGGCCATCTCCTCCAGAGAGCCGTTCCTGGCCTCCCGGAGCGACCGCAGCAAGGTCCCCAAAGAACGCTCGGCATCCGCCTGCTCCATGGGTCGAAGTGTACGGGGACAGATGCAGAAAAGTCAAGCGGCGAGCGAAGTTACGCTTCAGTCAGCCTTACTGAAACGAGACGGCTGAGCCCCGGTTCCTCCATGGTTACCCCGTACAGCACATCGGCGGCTTCCATGGTCTTGCGATTGTGCGTGATGACGACGAACTGGGTCTGGGAGCAGAGCTCGCGGAGCACCTTGAGGAAGCGGTGGATATTGGCGTCGTCGAGCGGCGCGTCGACCTCATCCAGCACACAGAAGGGACTCGGACGGTGATAGAAAATCGCGAAGAGCAGGGCGAGCCCCGTGAGGGCCTTTTCCCCGCCCGACATGAGGGTGACCGCCTGCAGCCGCTTGCCTCGCGGCTGGGCCAGCAACTCCACACCCAGCTCCAGCGGGTCCTCCTCGCCCTCCTCCGGGGGCACCATGCGCAGCTCGGCGCGCCCGCCCTCGAAGAGTCGGGAGAAGATGTGGCCAAAGTGGCGGTTGATGTCGTCGAAGGCTTCCTGGAAGCGATCCTGGGCGGTCCGGGTCATGCCCCGCAGGGCCTTCTCCAGGTCTTTGAGGGACGCCACCACGTCGTCGTGCTGGGTGCGGAGGAACTCGAGGCGCTCCTCCAGCTCCCGGTACTCCTCGTCCGCCACAAGGTTGACGGGCCCCATGGCCTCGAGCTTCTCCGACAGCTCGTCGTGGCGCGCCCGCGCCTGTTCCAGATCCCGGGCCGGGTCGTGAGCGGCGAGCAGCGCCTCGGTGCCTTCCACGGCATGGCGACGCCGCGTCTCCTGGAGCAGCTCCTCGCGGCGCACCCGCCCCTCAGTCGCGCGCAGGTCGAGCTCATGCACCCGAGCGACGAGGCCATTGACCTCGTGCTGGACTTCCTTGAGTTCGGCATCCACTCTGTCACGCTCGGCCACCTGCGTCTGGTGCTCCTCGGCGATGACGCGGACTTCGGCCTCCAGGCGGTCCCGCTCCGCCGCGGCCTCCCGGGCCTGCGCGTCGGTGCGCTCGCGCTCCTGGCTCAGGTCCTCGCGACGCTCGGCCATTTGGGCCCGGCGCAGCGCCGCCTGCTCAAGCTGAGCGCCGAACTCGCGCTCGAACTCACCGAGCCGCTCGATGTCCCGACCCAGCGCCTCGACCCGCTCGGCCGTCACGGCCAAGTCAGCCTGGCAGGCCGTCAAGTCACGGCCGAGCCCCGCCTCGGCGGTTTGCGCCGCGTCGAGGGCCTCGCGCAGCTCCGCCATCTGCCGGTCCAGGGCGACCTCCCCTTCAGCGGCGCCGGCGAGCGAGCGCTCCAGCTCCTCGAGCTGCCGGCCCGTCTCGCCGCGCTCGGTCTCGAGCTGCCGCGCTTCGACCGCGAGGGTCTCCAGGTGTCGCCCGACCCGCTCGGCTTCGCGCTGCACCGACTCCAAGTCTTTCTCACCCGTGAGCCGGGCCGTCTCCTGCGCCTGGAAGTTCGCCTGCAAGCTCTCCTGGCGGCCTCGCAGCCCCGCGATCTCGCGGTCACGCGCTTCCAGCGCGGCGACGGCCGCTTCCACTTCGCGCCGGAACTCCGCGATCTCCTCGCCGAGCTGCCGAATGGCGCGCTTCCGGCCGAGGATGGATTGGTCGTTGCCCTGGCGCTCGCTGTCCCGCCGGCCGCCGGTGAGCCGTCCCGTCGGCGACAGGACCTCGCCCGACCGGGTCACGTAGGTCGCCACCACGCCATTGCGACGCCAGAGCGACTCGGCCTGGTCCAGATGAGCGACCACGGCGACGCGCCCGAGCAGGTAGTGAAGCAGCTCAGGCCGCGCGCCGCCGACGAGCCGGGCCGCCCAGCTCACGTCGGAGGAGTCCTCCGGCACGGCGGTCGGCGGTGGCAGGGTCTCGAGGGGGAGAAGAGTGGCGGCTCCCGCTCCCTCGCGGCCCAAATAGGTCAACGCCGCCCGCGCTTGCTCAAACCGCTCGACGACGACCCATTGCAGCCGGTCGCCCAGCACCGCTTCCACGGCGGCTTCCAACCCCGACGGCACGTCCAGCAGGTCCGCCACCGTTCCCACCACGCCCGCCAGTTCGGCGGTCCGGGTGAAGATCGCCCGCACTCCGGCGCCGTAACCCTCCCGCTCGCGCTCGAGCCGCTCGAGCGCTTCGAGGGCGGATTGTCGCGCGCCGAGGGCCACCCGGAGCTCCCCCAGCGACTCCTGCGCTCGGGCCCGGCGCCCCTCGCCCTCGACCCGGTCGGCCTCGAGCTGCTGCAGCTCGTTGGTCAGGAGCGAGAGCTGAGCCCCGGTCTTCCGGCGGGCCGCTTCGAGCCGCGCCCGCGCGGAGGCCAGCCCTTCCGCCTCGATCCGGGCCGCGCCCGTCTCCGCCCCGAGGCGCTCGCTGCGCCGCTCCAGGTGGACGGCGCGCTCCCTCAGCTCGCCGCTCGAGCGCGTCAGGTCAGCCCTGGCCCCGGCGATCGTGAGGCGCTCGATCCGAAGCTCCTCGAACCGCCCGCGGCGCTCGGCCAGCGAGAGCCGGCATGCCTCAAGCCCCGCCTGGACATCCCGCGCCCGGGCTTCCTGGCCCAGCTACAGCTGTCGGGCCACGGCCAGCGGGGACTCCTTGCCGTCGCGATCCGCGCCGAGCGCCACGCGCCGCTCTCCGAGCCCGCCGATCTCCTCC
>JBGPZD010000119.1:0-5971 GCA_041493605.1 Methylomirabilia bacterium | reverse complement strand
GTCGTCGACGACCTGGGCGGCCGCCGCGACATTTTCGAGCTCGTGCGGGATCTGCGGCGGCCCGTGGCGATCGCCGTGCTCCCCGGGCTGCCGCTGTCCGCGTCCATCGCGCGCGACGCCTCGCGGGCAGGGATGGAGGTCCTGCTGGACCTGCCCATGGAGCCCTACCGGTACCCTGAGCTGGATCCGGGGCCCGGCGCCCTGCTGATGTCCATGCCGCCGGAGGAGCTTCAGCGCCGCCTGGGCGAGCATCTCGAGGCGCTGCCCCCGGTGGTCGGGGTGAAGAACCACATGGGCTCGCGCATGACCGAGGACCGCCCCCGCATGCGGGCGCTGCTGGAAGTGCTGGCCGCGCGGCGGCTGTTCTTCGTGGACGGCTACACCTCGAGCCTGTCGGTGGCCTACGACGAGGCCAAGGAGGTGGGCGTGCGCGCGGCGCGGCGTCAGATCCTCGTGGACCACGCGCGCGGCGAGGAGGGCGACCGGGCGCGATGGGACGAGGTCGCCGGCTGGGCCGAGCGCCGCGGCGAGGTGGTGGTCGTGGCCCACGGGTATCCGCAGACCGTGAGGCTGCTGCGGGAGTACATTCCGCGCTGGGAGGCGCGGGGGCTGAGGCTGGTGCCGGTATCCCAGCTGGCCCGTTAACCCTCTCTCGGAGACAATCGGACGGATGATCGTTCTCGGCATCGAGACCTCGTGTGACGAGACCGCGGCGGCCGTGCTCGACGGCGGGCGCAAGGTCCTGTCCAGCGTCGTCGCCTCGCAAGACGACGTCCACGCGCCCTACGGTGGCGTGGTGCCCGAGCTGGCCTCGCGCCGCCACCTCGAGGTGCTGCTGCCGGTGATCCGGCGCGCGCTCGAGACGGCCGGGATGGGGCTCGCCGACGTGGACGGCATCGCGGTGACCCAGGGGCCGGGCCTCGTGGGCTGCCTCCTCGTCGGCTGCTCGGCGGCCAAGGCCATCGCCTATGCGCGGCGCACGCCGCTGGTCGGCGTCAACCACTTGGAGGGCCACATCTACGCCGCCTTCCTCGAGGCGCACCCGCCGGACTATCCCTTCCTGTCGCTCGTGGTCTCGGGCGGCCACACGGCGCTCTATCTGGCGCCGGCGCGGGGCCGCTACGAGTGCATCGGCCGGACGCGCGATGACGCCGCCGGGGAGGCCTTCGACAAGGTGGCCAAACTGCTGGGGCTGGGCTACCCGGGCGGCCCCGCCGTCGAGCGAATGGCGGAATCGGGCGACCCGCGCGCGATCGCGTTCCCGACAGCCCAGATGAGCGACGGGGCGCCGGACTTCTCCTTCAGCGGGCTCAAGACGGCCGTCTCGCTCCACGTCAAGCGGGCCGGGACGCTGTCGCCGGCCCAGGTGGCCGACATCGCCGCCTCCTTCCAGGCCACGGCGGTGAAGATGCTTGCGCGCAAGACCGTCAAGGCCGCGCTCCGCCGCGGCGTGCGACGCATCGTCCTCACCGGTGGCGTCGCGGCGAATACCGCGCTCCGCGCGGCGCTCGAGGCCGAGTGTGGCGGGCGCGGCTGGCAGCTGCACGTGCCGTCGCGCCGGCTCTGCACGGACAACGCGGCCATGATCGCCGCGGCCGGCCACGACCGGCTCGAAGCCGGGGAGCGGGCGCCGCTCACGATGAACGCCATCCCCGACCTGGCGCTGGCCTGATGCCCAGGCTCGATTACGAGGCGCTCCTGGCGGGGCTTCCCGACGCCGTCGTCGGCGTGGACGAGGCCCAGCGCATCGTCCTCTGGAATCCCGCCGCCGAGGCGCTCCTCGGGCGCTCGGCGCGCCGCGCGCTCGGGCGCACGCTCAAGGAGGTCTTCCCCCCCGAGACGTCCCTCGCGCGGCATCTCGCCGATACGCTCGCGACCGGCGAGAGCCGCTCCGAGTCGGAAGCGGTGGTCGAGGGGGGCGACGGGCGGCCGGTGTACGTCAGCGTGGTCACGGCGCCGATGGCGGGCAGGAGCGGCGCCGTCGAGGCCGCCGTGGCCGTGATCCGCGACATCACACGGCTGCACCAGCTCGAGGCCGAGGTGCGCCGGGGCGAGACCCTGGCGGCCGCCGGGCAGATCGCGCTGGGCATCGCCCACGAGATCCGCAACCCCTTGGGCGCCATCCGCGGCGCCGTCCAGCTCATGAAGCGCGAGTTGGGGGACGAGGCCCGGTGGGGCGAGTACACGAACGTGTTGCTCAAGGAGGTGGAGCGGGTCAACCGCATCATCGAGATGCTGCTGGACCTGGGCCGGCCGGTCACCCTGCGGCCGGGGCCGCTCAACGTGCACCAGCTCCTCGAGCGCGTGGCGCTCATGTCCGAGGAGCTGTCCGCCCAGCGCGGCGTGCAGGTGGTGCGCCGCTATGACCCGAGCCTGCCGCCCATCATGGCCGACGAGGACCGGATGCTGCAGGTCTTCCACAACCTCGTGCGCAATGCCATCGAGGCCATGCCCAAGGGCGGTCGCCTGACCCTGGTCACGCGGCTCAGCATGAACCCGCTCTTCGCCAAGGTGGACCTGGGGCAGGGGCTCAAGAGCATGGCTGAGGTGCAGATCGTGGACGAGGGCGAGGGGATCTCCGAGGCCACGCGGGCCAAGCTGTTCACCCCGTTTTTCACGACGAAGGACACCGGGGTCGGGCTCGGGCTGGCGCTCTGCCACCGCATCGTGGAGGAGCACAAGGGCGCCATCCAGGTGACGAGCGAGCCGGGCAAGGGCACCGCCGTGTCCTGTTTCCTGCCGATCGCGAGATAAGCAAATGCCCGATGGACGCATCCTGATCGCCGACGACGAGGACGGGCTGCGCTGGGTGCTCGAGAAGGGCTTCCGCGGCGCCGGCTACCAGGTCACCGCGGTCAAGGACGGCACCGCCGCCCTGCGGGAGGCCGAGGCGCAGCCCTATGACCTCATCCTGCTCGACGTGCGGATGCCCGGCATCGATGGGCTCAGCCTCCTCAAACAGGTGCGCGCAAAGCGGGCCGACGCCCTGGTGGTCATCATGACCGCCCACGGGACCATGGAGACGGCCATCCAGGCGATGCAAGAGGGGGCCTACGACTACCTCGCCAAGCCCTTCGACCTCGACGAGGCGCTGCTCCTGGCCGAGCGCGCGCTGACGGCGCGGCGGCTCAGCCAGGAGGTCGCCTCGCTCAAGACCGGGCTCAAGGAAGTCTGGGAGTTCGGCGTCCTGGTCGGCCACCACCCGACCATGCAGGAGGTCTACAAGACCATCGGCCGCGTCGCCTCGAGCGACGTGAGCGTGCTGCTGCGGGGAGAATCCGGCACCGGTAAGGAAGTGGTGGCGCGGGCACTCCACCACTACAGCCGGCGCGCCGGGCGGCCCTTCATCGGCATCTCGGCCGCGGCCATTCCCGGCACCCTGCTCGAGTCGGAGCTCTTCGGCCACGAGAAGGGCGCCTTCACCGACGCCAAGGAGCGCCGCCTGGGCAAGCTCGAGCTGGCGCACGGCGGCTCGGTCTTCTTCGACGAGATCGGCGACATGCCGCCCGAGCTCCAGGTGAAGCTGCTCCGGGCACTCCAGGAGCGCGCCTTCGAGCGCGTCGGCGGCCAAGAGCTGATCCGCATGGACGTGCGCGTGCTGGCCGCCACCCACCGGGACCTCGAAGCGATGATGAAGGAAGGGCGGTTCCGCGAGGACCTCTTCTACCGGCTCAACGTGGTGACGCTCTCGCTGCCGGCCCTGCGCGAGCGGCGCGGCGACATCCCGCTGCTGGCCGGGCACTTCCTCGCCAAGTACGCCGCGGCCCTCGGCGAGCGCGTGGTCGCACCCGAAGCCATGGACCGGCTGGTCGGCTACGACTGGCCCGGCAACGTGCGCGAGCTGGAGAACGTGATCCAGCGGGCCATGGTCATGGCCTCGAGCGGCGTGATCCTGCCCGAGCACCTGCCCATCGGCCCCGTCTCGGCCGCGGCGGCGGTGGGCGGCGACGCCTCGCTCGAGGAGATCATCGAGAAGAAGATGCACGAGTGCGTCCGGGGGCTGCGCGGCCACGCCTCGGCCAATCTGCACGCCCTCATGGTCGGGCTCGTGGAGAAGCCGCTGCTGCGGGCCGTGATGCGCGAGACCAAGGGCAACCAGGTGCGCGCCGCCCAGCTGCTCGGCATCAACCGCAATACGCTCCGGAAGAAGCTCAAAGAACACGGCATCGACCTCGACGCCGGCTAGCCGTTTCCCTTTCCACGGAGGACCCACGGGCATGCGAATCGGGATCATCGGCGCGGGCGCCATCGGCTGCGTGGTGGGCGGACTGCTCACCAAGGCCGGGCAGGACGTCACCCTCATCGACCAGTGGCCGGAGCACGTGGAGTGCATGAAGCGGCACGGGCTCCGGCTGAGCGGCACCTGCGGCGAGCACCTGATTCCCGTGACGGCCCTTCACATCCACGAGGCGCAGACGGTACGAGAGCCGTTCGACGCCGTGTTCATCGCCGTGAAGTCCTACGACACCGAGTGGGCGACCCAGCTGGGGCTCCAGTACCTCAAGCAGCCCGACGGCGTCGTCGTGGACTTCCAGAACGGGATCAACGACGAGCGCGTGGCGGCGCTGGCGGGCAAGGAGCGCGCGCTGGGCTGCGTGATCACCATCGGCGCCGGGATGTACGAGCCCGGGCACGCGATCCGCACGGACGCGGGCAAGATCGGCTTCAAGATCGGCGAGCACGACGGCAGGGACTCGGAGCGGGCCCGCCGGCTCGCCGAAGTCATGAATGCCGTGGCTCCGACCAAGGTCACGGCCAACCTCTGGGGCGAGCGCTGGTCCAAGCTCTCGGTCAACTGCATGGCCAACCCGCTGGCCGGGCTGAGCGGCCTGGGCTCGGCCGAAGTGCGCAGCCAGCCCGTGCCGAGCCGAATCGCCATCCATCTCGCGTCGGAAGTCATCCAGGTCGGCCGCGCGCGGGGCTATGAGGTCGAGCCGATCTTCGGCATCGAGGCCCAGCGCTTCGTGGACGCCGCCGCCGGGCGCGGCTACGACCAGGTGGCGGCCGACATGGCCGCCAGCGCCAAATTCCTGAGCGGCGGGCGTCCTTCGCTGCTCCAGGACGTCATGAAGGGGCGGCGGACGGAGATCGACTTTCTCAACGGCTACGTCTGCGACCAGGGCCGGCAGGCGGGCGTGAAGACGCCGGTCAACGACGCGGTGGTGTACGAGATCCGCCGGCGCCCGGTGGGGACGCTCACGCCGGATCCGAGGAACCTGGAGCCGATCTTCAAGATACTGCCGGGCTGAGGGTTCTCGTGGCCAGCGTCGAGGACTACGCGAAGCAGCCCCGCGCGCAGCGGCTGGACCGTATTGGGCGCACCCCGGCTGAGCTGGCGGGCGCGGTGCGGGGGCGGAGCGCCGAGGTGCTCGCGCGGCGGCCCGATGGCAAGAGCTGGGCGGCCACGGAAATCATCTGCCACCTGCGAGACAATGAGGAATCCTTCCTGCTGCGCCTCGAGCAGATCATGCTGATGGACGAGCCCCGCTTCGTCACGACCAACCCGACCCGCTGGGCCGAGGAGCGGCAGTACCTGCGCAATGACGCGGCCGCCGCGCTGGAGGCATTCGCCCGCCGCCGCGCGGAGACGCTGGACTTTCTCCGGGGGCGCAAGCCCGCCGACTGGAGCCGGGCCGGAATCCACACCGACTCGCGCGGCCGGCGGACTATCGACGATTTCCTCAGCGTGATGGCCTGGCACGACGACAACCACCTGGACCAGCTCGCGCGCGCCCTCGAGGGACGTCCGTAGGCTCCTGCCGAAGAACGACCGAGAGGAGGAGCCGGGTCGCTCCTCCCCTCGGGAGAGCCCGCCTATCCAGTCCGGCTACGGAAGGGTGACGGTGGCGGCGTCGTTTGCGCTCGAGGTCGTCACCGAGAAGGTGCCGGCCGCCGAGGAGGTGTAGGTATAGGCTGCCCAGTCGCCAAGCGGGGGCGGGATGCGGGCCATGAAGGGACCCGCGCTCTGGTT
>JBGPZD010000182.1:0-2114 GCA_041493605.1 Methylomirabilia bacterium | reverse complement strand
TGTCCTCGATGAGCCGCTGGGTCTCGGCCGAGCGGATCTCGGTGACCGGGACCGGAGCGGCCACCTGCCGGAGCACGGGGTGGCCGAGACGGGCGACCTTCAGGATGGCCATATCATCTATTTCCTTCCGCGACCGGATTGTAGCATACCGGTCACGTCCACTTGAGGCCGTATCCGTGAGGCTCATAGCCGTCGAGATACCGAAGCAGGGCGTCCACGTCGGGCGCGGGGTACCAGAGGTCGAGGAATTCGGCCTTGATGAAGCCTTCGTCGATGCCGCGCTGGATCTGGGCCCAGAGCGGGTCGAAGTACCCGTCGAGATCGAGGACGGCGATGGGCTTGCGGTGGTAGCCCAGCTGCTTGAGCGTGAGGGCCTCGAGCACCTCCTCCAGCGTGCCGAGACCGCCGGGCAGCCCGACGAAGGCGTCGCCCCGCTCGTCCATGATGGCCTTGCGATCCCGCAGCCCGTCGGTGACCACCAGCTCGCTGACGTCCTTGTCGCCCACGCCCAGATCGAGGAGCGCCCGCGGAATGACGCCCGTCACCTGCCCGCCGTGGTCGAGCACCGCGCGCGCGAGCACCCCCATGAGCCCGACCGAGCCGCCGCCGTAGATGAGGCGCCAGCCGCGCCGGGCCAACTTTTCCCCGAGCTCCGCGGCGGCGTCGAAATACTTGCGGTCCACCGCGTCGCTCGAGCCGCAGAACACCGTCACCGAGGAGATCATCCGCGAAGGCTCCAGAGCAAGCCCGCCGCCCCCGCGGCCAGCACCAGCCACACCGTGTCGAGCTTGAAGCGCCCGAGGGCAACCACGCTCGCCGCGGCCACGACGATCGTGAAGGGCCCAACGATCGCCCCGCGTGCCAGCGGGATGGTCGCGGCGAGGATCGCGCCGACCACCGCCGCGTTCACGCCTTGGAGGAACAGCCGGAAGCGCATCCGGCCCTTGAGCCGATCCATGAGCGGCGCCGCCGCGAGGACCACCGCAAAGGCCGGGGCGAAGACGCCCAGGGCGGCCACCACCGAGCCCAGGATCCCGCCGGCCTGATAGCCCACGAACACCGAGAGGTTCACAATCGGACCCGGCGTCACCTGTCCCAGGGCCAGCCCGTCGAGAAAGGCGCGGTCGGTGAGCCAGTGCCAGCGTTCCACCGCTTCGCCTCGGACCACGGGGATGATGACGTAGCCGCCGCCATAGACGAGCGCGCCCATCTTGACCCAGAGCCAGGCCAGCCGCGCGTAGACCTGGGGCCCGGCCACCGCCGCCAGCACGGGCAGCGCCCAGACCCGCGTCGTGGCGAGGTGGGCGGTGAAGACGCGATACGCGACCCAGATGGCGCCGCAGAAGATCAGCACGAGAACCGTGTCCAGCTCGCCCAAAGTGGTCAGGAAGAATCCGGCGATGGCGATGAGACCGAGCCCGATGCTCGAGCAGGCCGTGCGGCCGAGCCGCCAGGCGGAAAAGCCGATGACGGCAATGACGGCGGGCGCGATGCCGAGGAACACTCCCTGGAGCGCCGGGATCGCGCCGTAGCGTGCGTACAGCAGGGTGAAGGCGAGCATCACGCAGAAGCCGGGCAGGACGAACGCGGCACCGCCGACGAGCCCGCCCAGCAGGCCCCTCTGGAGATAGCAGATGAGGACGCCGAGCTGGGTCGAGGCCGGGCCGGGTAGCATCTGGCAGAGGGCCAAGCCGTCCAGAAAGTCTTCCTTGCTGAGCCACTTCCGGCGCTCGACGACCTCGGTCTCCATCATCGCGATGTGGACCAGCGGGCCACCGAAGCCGGAGAAGCCCATGCGGAGGAAGAGCCGGACCAAGTCCCCGAGCGGAGCGCCGGGCGTCACGGCGCGGCGGGCGCCGCTGAGCCAGCCTGATTTGCCATCGAGATCAGCGCGTTACGCCGCATCCCCGAAGCCTTTGGTCGAAGCAGCGCGGTCCCGGCGAAGCGCTCCTTGAATGCGCCCTCGTCCATGTCCGACACGGCTTCCGCTCCGGGATACGGGCGCGCCGGCTTGAAGGCGGCCTCGCCCGTGATCGGCGCCTTGCGGTTCCACGGGCAGACGTCCTGGCAGAGATCGCAGCCGAACTGCCACTGCCCCATCCCGGCGTGAAGGG
>JBGPZD010000107.1:0-7160 GCA_041493605.1 Methylomirabilia bacterium | reverse complement strand
GACCCCGACGAGATCAAGCGCAAGATCTCGCTCAACACCGCGGTAGCCTACTGCGACTGGAAGGGCCACCGGCTCAACCTGGTCGACACTCCCGGGTACGGCGACTTCGTGGCCGACGCCCGCGGCGGGCTGCGCGTGGTGAGCGGCGCCGTGATCGTGGTGGATGGCGTGGCTGGGGTGCAGGTGCAGACCGAGAAAGTCTGGAAGTTCGCCAACGAGTACGGCCTGCCCCGCGTGGTCGTGATCAACCGGCTGGACCGCGAGCGCGCCGATTTCTTCCGCGCGCTCGAGTCGCTCCAGAAACGGCTCAAGGGCCGGCTCTGCCCGCTCCAGGTGCCCGTCGGAAGCGAAGCGGCCTTCCACGGCGTGGTGGACCTGATCTCAATGAAGGCCCACGTGACCGCCAACGGCAAGACCGCGGAGACCGACATCCCGGGCGAGGCTATGGACACGGCCAAGTCGTACCGGGAAAAGCTCGTCGAGGCGGTGGCGGAGACCGACGACGACCTGCTGGCCAAGTACCTCGAGGAGGGCTCCATCGGCGAGGCCGAAATGCTCGAGGCCCTGCGCAAGGCCATCGCGGCGGGGGCCTTGGTGCCGGTGCTGGCCGCTGCGGCTACCCGCGGCATCGGCGTGCTGCCGCTCCTCGACCTCGTCGCCAAGGAGTTTCCGTCGCCGGCCGACCAGGGCGAGGTCGAGGGCACCGATCCCAAGACCAAGGCCGGCGCCAAGCGGGCGCCGGACCCCAAGGCCCCGTTCTCGGCCCTCGTGTTCAAGACCATCTCCGACCCCCACGTCGGCAGGCTCTCCCTCTTCCGCGTCTACTCGGGCACGTTCAAGTCCGACAGCCAGGTGTTCAACTCCACGCGCGACACCAAAGAGCGGGTGGGGCACCTGGGGTGGCTGCAGGGCAAGACCCAGAAGCCAGTGGAGACGCTCGGCCCCGGCGAGATCGGCGTGGTGTCCAAGCTCAAGGACACGCTCACGGGCGACACGCTCTGCGACGAGGCCCACCCCATCGTCCTGCCCGGCATCGTCTTCCCCGAGCCGTCCATCTCCTTCTCCATCCAGCCCAAGAGCCGGGGCGACGAGGACAAGATCTCCACGGCGCTGCACCGCATGGAGGAGGAGGACCCGACGCTGCACCATCACTTCGACCCGGAGACCAAGCAGCTGCTGGTCTCGGGCATCGGCCAGCTCCACGTGGAGGTGACCGTGGAGCGCATGAAGCGCAAGTACAACGTGGACGTGACGATGCTGCCGCCGCGCATCCCCTACAAGGAGACGGTGAAGGGGCGCGCCGAAGTGCAGGGCAAGTACAAGAAGCAGACCGGCGGGCGCGGCCAGTACGGCGACGTCTGGCTCAAGGTCGAGCCGCTCACCCGGGGCGGCGGCTTCGAGTTCGTGGACGACATCTTCGGCGGCTCGGTGCCGCGCAACTACATCCCGTCCGTCGAGAAGGGCGTGCGCGAATGCATGAAGCGCGGCATCCTGGCGGGCTATCCGATCGTCGACCTCAAGGTCTCGCTCTACGACGGCTCCTACCACGACGTGGATTCCTCCGACATGGCCTTCCAGATCGCCGCGTCCATGGGTTTGCAGAAGGGCTTCATGGAGGCCCGGCCCTGCCTGCTCGAGCCCATCATGAACGTGGAGGTCACGGCGCCGGCCGATAACGCCGGCGACGTCATCGGCGATCTCAACGGCCGGCGCGGCCGCATCGTGGGCATGGAGCCCGACGGCGAGGTCGTGGCCGTGCGCGCGCAGGCGCCCATGGCCGAGATGCTCACCTACGAGTCCACGCTGCGCTCCATGACCGGCGGGCGCGGCGGCTACTCGATGGAGTTTTCCCACTACGAGGAAGTGCCCGCCCATCTCGCCGAGAAGGTCGTCGCGGCCACCAAGGCCGAGAAGGAAAAGGCCGAGAAACACTAGCTCCCTTCCGATGAGCTTCGTCACCCACATCGAGTGCACGGTGTGCGGCCACCGGCACGAGGCCGGCCGGCTGCTCACCGTCTGCGTCACGTGCGGCCAGATGCTGGCCGTCCGCTACGACCTGGCGCGCGCGGCGGCCGCCGTCACCAAGGACGAGCTCAGGCAGCGCCCGCCGGGCATGTACCGCTTCCGGGAGCTGCTGCCGCTTGACACCAACGAGGAGCCGGTGACGCTCGGCGAGGGCGGCACGCCGCTCCTGCCCCTGCCGAGACTCGCGGCTCATCTCGGTCTCAAGCAACTCTGGGCGAAGGACGAAGGCCAGAACCCGACCGGCTCCTTCAAAGCCCGCGGTTTGGGCATGGCTGTGACCAAGGCGCGGACCCTGGGCGTCACGGGGCTCATGATCCCGTCGGCGGGCAATGCCGGGGGCGCCGCGGCGGTCTACGGCGCGCGGGCCGGCGTGCCCGTGGCCGTGGTGGTCCCGCTGGGCACTCCCGAGGCGGCGGTGGCCGAGGCGATTCTTGCCGGCGCGTTTGTCTTCACAGTCGAGGGCTCTATCGCCACGGCGGGCAAGCTCACCGCCTCGCTGGCGCCCCAGCTGGGCTGGTTCGACCTCGCAACGCTCAAGGAGCCCTACCGCCTCGAGGGCAAGAAGACGATGGGGCTCGAGCTGGCCGAGCAGTTCGGATGGAACATACCCGACCTGCTCTTCTATCCGACCGGGGGAGGCACCGGGCTGGTCGGCATCTGGAAGGGCTTCGAGGAGCTGGCGGCCATGGGCTGGATCAAGCCCGCCCAGCCCCGCTTCGTGGCCGTCCAGGCCGAGGGCTGTGCCCCGGTCGTCAAGGCCTGGCAGGAAAAGGCCGAGACCACCACGCTCTGGGAAAATCCCGTGACCCACGCCCCCGGGCTGCGGGTGCCCGGCCCCTTCGCCGGCCGGCAGATGCTCAAGATCCTCCGCGACACGGGTGGCCACGCCCGGGCGGTGAGCGAGCGGGAGATCGTCGAGGCCCAGAAGCTGATGGCCCGCATCGAAGGCATCTGGACCGCCCCCGAGGCGGCCGCGGCGCTGGCCGCCTTGATCCAGCTCAAGAGCGTTGGCGAAGTCGAGTCCGGCGCGCGGCCGCTCCTGGTCCTCACGGGCTGCGGCATCAAGAATCCGCCGCCTCCGCTCACCCCGCCGGTTCACCTCGAAGGCGACCCGGCGCAGGTCCTCGCCCGAGTCAGGCAGGCGATAGGCGCCTGATCCTCCAGAAGGAAGGACTTGACAGGAGTGGCTTTGGCTTATATATTCCTCAGAATTCCGGTCAAGAATAGTGTAAATGTCAGGAATTAGTAAATGGAGGGTGGCGCCATGACGGGCTCTCGCAGAGACTTTCTGAAGACCTCCGCGATAGGACTGGGACTGGGAGTAATGGGCGGCGCCGGCCTGGCCGGGTGCGCGGCCGCGGTCAAGGGCGACTTCGCCCCCAAGGCTGGGCGGCGCGTGGTCGTGATCGGCGGCGGCTGGGGAGGCGCCACGGCGGCCAAGCACGTGCGGCTGCTCGACCCGAATGTCGAGGTCGTGCTGATCGAGCCCAACCGCGAGTTCGTCTCCTGTCCCTTCAGCAACCTGGTGCTGAGCGGGGTGCGGTCGCTCGAGAGCCTGACCTTCAGCTACGCGGGACTCAGGCGCCACGGTGTCAGGATCATCCACGAGACCGCCACCGCCATCGAGCCGGACCGCAAGCGCGTGAAGCTGGGCGAGGGGTATCTCGAGTACGACCGGCTGGTTGTGTCGCCGGGGGTGGAGTTTCAGTGGGAGCAGGTCGAGGGCTTGGCCCAGAACCAGGACAAAGTGCTCCACGCCTGGAAGGCTGGACCCCAGACCGCGGCGCTGGCCCGGCAGCTGCAGTCGATCGCGGACGGCGGCGTGTTCGTCCTGACGGTTCCGCCCGTGGCCTACCGCTGCCCGCCCGGCCCGTATGAGCGGATCTGCCAGGTGGCCTGGTATCTCAAGAACAACAAGCCCAAGTCCAAGCTCATCGTGCTGGACGCCAATCAGAACATCGTGTCCAAGACCGCGCTGTTCCGGGCGGCGTGGCAGGCCTATCCGAACATCGAGTACCGGCCGTCGAGCAAGGTCATCAGGGTCGACCCGGGCGTCCGCGAGGTGCGCACGGAGTTCGATCGCGTCAAGTACGACGTCATCAACCTCATCCCGCCCCAGCGCGCGGGCACCATCGCCGTCCAGGCCGACCTGGTGGGCGCCGACAAGCGCTGGTGCGAGGTCGACCACCTGACCTACGAGTCGGTCAAGCAGAAGGGCATCCACGTCATCGGCGACTCGACCATCGGCCTGCCCGTGCCCAAGTCGGGCAACGTGGCCAACAATATGGGCAAGATCGCCGCCATCGCCATCGTCAACCAGCTCAACGGCAAGGAGGTGCCACCCATGGCGCCGGGCAACACCTGCTACAGCTGGGTGAACGACCGCGAGGCCATCGCCGTGGTCAATGCCTACAAGATCGAGAACGGCAAGGTCGTCCAGATCGAGCAGAAACTCACTCCGGGACAGAGCGAGGCGTGGGGAGAGCACGCCGTCGGCTGGGCCCGGAGCATCTGGAACGACATGCTGGCCTAGGCGAGCGGTGCAATGGTTCGAACAATGAGGATGCGACCATGACAACCCGATCCGGACTCACCGGCTGTGCCGCCCTCGGGCTCCTCCTGCTCGCCATCGGCGTCTCCGGCGCGGCGGCGGCGGGGCCCGTGGATACACCCGGCTTCACCAAGGTGTTCACGTGCAGCGCCTGCCACGGCCTCGGCGGCAATAGCCCGTCGGACAGCATGCCGATCCTGGCCGGGATGCCGTCGGCTTACTTCAAGAAGCAGATCGCGGACTACGCGGCCGGAAAGCGGCCGTCCCCCGAGATGGAGCCCTACGCCAAGATGGTGATCGGGCTGGGCGTGGACGAGATCGCCGGCTATTTTGCGGGCCAGAGCCGGCAGCCGACGCCGATCAGGGCCGCGGCCCCGGCGGTGGAGCGCGGGCGGGTGGCCTCGGCCGCGTGCGTGATCTGCCACGGAACGGACGGCCGCGGCGATCCCGCCAAGCTCATTCCGACCCTGGCGGGGCAGCCGCCGGGCTATCTCCGGCAGCAGATGCTGCTGTTCAAGGCGGACAAGCGCAACCCGGGCGACGTCTCAATCGCGGCCCTCAAGGCCCTGATGCGGACCCTGCCGGACGAGACGCTGGGAGATCTCGCCGCGTACTACTCGAGTCTTCGCTAAGCGGTCGCCCAATCGGGATATCATGGTGGCCGTGAACGGCCACCATGAGGGAGGAAGGACGGGAACGTCGCGTTGACGCTCCCGCTGGCCCTGACGCTGTTCGGACTCGGGCTGACCGGCGCCTTCGCCTCCGGCCTCGTTGGAGTCGGAGGGGCCATCGTGCTGATTCCGCTCCTGCTCTACGTGCCGCCGCTGCTCTCGGTCGGAACCCTGGACATTAAGATGGTGGCGGGGCTGACCATGACCCAGGTGCTTGCCGCCGCCGTCGTGGGCGTGTGGAGCCACTGGCGGCATGCGCACGTGCACCGCGCCCTGGCGTGGACGGGCGGGCCCGCCATGGCGGCCGGCGCGCTCGTGGGGGCGGTGGGCTCGCACTACGTGAGCGGCCGGGCCCTGCTGGCCGTCTTTGGGCTGATGGCGACCCTGGCCCTGCCGCTGATGTTTGTCACGCCGGCCGCGCCCGCGGGGGACGCGGACGAGGCCGCGGTGCCGTTCAGCCGCGCCGCCGCCATCTTCTATCCGGGTGTGATTGGGCTCATGTCGGGGCTCGTGGGCGCGGGCGGGGCGTTTCTGTTGGTGCCGGTGTTGATCGGGCTCATGGGCATTCCGGTCCGGCTGAGCATCGGGACGTCCCTGGCCATCGTCGGAATGGCGGCGGTCGCGGGGTTCGTGGGCAAAGCGGTCACCGGCCAGGTGCCGCTCTGGGCGGCCGCGATCCTGGTGCTGGGCTCCCTTGTCGGCGCGCTGCTGGGCGGCCGCGTGAGCCACCGGCTGCCAGTGGCCGCGCTGCGATTCGTGCTCGTGGCGCTGATCGCGGTGGTGATGGTGCGGATCTGGATCGACGTGTTCCACGGCTGAGCAGTCAAAGGAGACGCATGCGGTACGGCTTCGTCATCGACCAGCGCCGGTGCATCGGCTGCCACGCCTGTACGGTCGCCTGCAAGGAGGAGAACCAGGTCCCGCTCGGCGTCAACCGCACCTGGGTCAAGTACATCGAGAAGGGGACCTTCCCCGACACGCGGCGCTACTTCTCGGTCATGCGCTGCAACCACTGCGACAACGCGCCGTGCGTGACCATCTGCCCGACGGTGGCGCTCTACCGGCGCCCCGACGGCATCGTGGACTTCGACGGCGGCCGCTGCATCGGCTGCAAGTCCTGCATGCAGGCCTGTCCGTATGACGCGCTCTACATCGATCCCGAGACCCGGACGGCGGCCAAGTGCCACTACTGCGCCCACCGGGTGGAGGTCGGGCTCGAGCCGGCCTGCGTCGTCGTCTGCCCGGTGCAGGCCATCATCGCGGGGGATCTCGACGATCCCGGGACGACGATCGCCCGGCTCGTCGCTTCGCAGCCGACCCAAGTCCGGAAGCCGGAGCAGGGCACTCGGCCCAAGCTCTTCTACCTCGGGGCCGAGGAGGCCGCGCTCACGCCCGCGATGCAGGAGCGCTCAGGGGGCTACGCGTTCGCCCAGGTGAGCCGGATTCCCGACCCGGGCGCGCGCAACGTGGCGGTGAACGGCGGCGCGGCCGCCGCGGTCGAGCAGCCGGGGGTGGATCTTCTGAGGCTCGCGCGGACGGTCTACGACGTGGCCCATCCCGAGCGACCCTGGGGATGGAGAGTCTCCACCTATCTCTGGACCAAGTCGGTGGCCGCCGGCGTGTTCTTGGTGTCGGCCCTGGCGCTGATGGGCGGGCTCGCCTCGGGCGGCGCCGTGACCGGGCTGGCAGCGCCGCTCATCGGCCTGCTCTTCCTCGCGCTCACCACCGCGCTGCTCGTCTTCGACCTCAAGCGCCCGGAGCGCTTCCTCTCGCTCTTGTTCAAGCCCAACTGGCGCTCCTGGCTGGTCTGGGGCGGGTGGATCCTGATGGCCTTCGGCGCGGCCGGCGGCCTCTGGCTCCTCGCGGGCTGGACCGGCCACGCCACGGCGCTTCGGATGCTGGCCTGGCCCATG
>JBGPZD010000154.1:0-3521 GCA_041493605.1 Methylomirabilia bacterium | reverse complement strand
GCTCCCGGATGGGTGACCATGCCCGCGGGCTTGTCCACCACGAGAACGTGCTCGTCCTCGAAGACGATGCGGAGCGGGATCGGCTCGGGCACCGTCTCCTCGGGCGGAGGCGGGGGAATCGTCGCCTCCACGCGCTCGCCGACCTTGAGCCGGTGAGACGCCTTGCTCGGCGCCCCGCCCACGCTCACGTGGCCGCCGTCCACCAGCGCCTTGATCCGCGTGCGGGAGAGCTCCGGCAGACGCGCCGCGAGCCAACGATCGAGCCGCGTCCCCGCCTCCCGCTGCAGGACGGCGGCCGCCACGCGACGGGCGGCCCCGGACGTCATGGGCGCGGGGAGGGCGCCAGCAGCATCCGCAGGGCGAGCAGGGTCACGCCCACGCTGATGGCGGAGTCGGCCACGTTGAACGCGGGCCAGTGATAGCCGCGCCAGTAGAAGTCGAGGAAGTCCACGACGGCGCCGAACCGGCCGCGGTCGATCAGGTTGCCCACGGCGCCGCCAAAAACCAGGCCCAGGGCCAGCTCGGTCAGCCGTCCCCCGCCCGGCAGGAGCCGGGCGCCCAGCACGGCCAGCACCGTGAGGGCGCCCATGGACAGCACGGCCACGACCCAGCGCCACGCCGCGGGCACGGCGCCGAGCATGCCGAAGGCGAGTCCAGGATTCAGCACAAGGGTCAGCGCGAGGAATCCGTCGACGACGCTCACGGGCTGGCCGGGCAGGAGGCGCCCCAGCGCGAGGAATTTGGTCGCCTGATCCAACAGGAGGACCAGGACGGCCACCGCCGCGGCGAAGGTCATCGGACGGGGATCACCGCAGGCGGCGGACGACGGGCGCGCAGCGCTCGCAGAGCGCCGGATGGTCGGCGTCCTCGCCGACCCGCGGACTCCACGTCCAGCAGCGCTCGCACTTCTTCCAGCCGAGGGCCTGGGCGGGCACCACCTGCAGGCTCAGGCCCGGGATCTCCTGGCTCTCGAAGCCGATGCCGGCGCCCTCGGGCGGACGCTCCCGCAGCCGCACCGCCGAAATGTTGAAGAGCGTCGTCAGCAGCCCTTCGCCCTTGACCTCCAGCAGCGGCCGCCACTCTTCCTCGGGCGCGCTGGTGACAAAGACGACCGCGTCGAGCCCCTTGCCGATCCGCCCCTGCTGGCGGGCCGTCTCAAGCGCGCGCGAGACTTCGCCGCGCACCTCGAGCAGGCGCTCCCATTCGGTCGCCAGCCGCTCGTTGGCCCACTCGCCGCGCTCGTCCGGAAAAGTCACCAGGTGCACGCTGTCGGGCTTGCCGCGGCCCGGGATGTGCGACCAGACCTCGTCGGCCGTAAAGGTCAGGATGGGCGCCAGCAGGCGCGCCAGCGCGGTCAGCGTCTCGAAGCACACGGTCTGCGAGGCGCGGCGGCGCGGATCGTCCGCGGCGGACGTGTAGAGGCGGTCCTTGATGATGTCGAGGTACAGCGCCGAGAGGTCCACCGCGCAGAAGTTGTGCGCGGTGTGGAACACCACGTGGAACTGGTACTCGTCGTAGGCCTTCCGCACGCGCGCGATGAGCCCGCCCAGGCGCAGCAGCGCCCAGCGGTCCAGCTCGTCCATCTGCTCGAAGGAGACGCGGTCGCGCTCGGGGTCGAAGTCCGCGAGCGTCCCCAGCAGGAACCGGAAGGTGTTCCGGATCCGGCGGTAGGCGTCCGCGAGACGGTTCAGGATCTCCTCGGAGAGGCGGATGTCCTCCGTGTAGTCCTCGGCCGCCACCCAGAGCCGCAATACCTCGGCGCCGTACTTCGGAATCAGCTCGTCCGGTGTGACGTAGTTGCCCTGGGACTTGGACATCTTCCGGCCCTCGCCGTCCACGACGAAGCCGTGGGTGAGGACGGCGCGGTACGGCGCGTGGTCCCGCGTCCCGACGGCTTCCAGCAGCGAGGAGTGGAACCATCCGCGGTGCTGGTCCGAGCCCTCGAGGTACATCTCCGCCGGCCAGCCCAGCTCGGGCCGCGTCTCGAGCACGGCCGCGTGGCTGCAGCCCGAGTCGAACCAGACGTCGAGGATGTCGGTCTCTTTGCGGAATTCGCTCCCGCCGCACTTGGGGCAGCGCGTGCCGGCCGGCAGGAGGTCTTTGGCCGCGCGCGCGTGCCACTCGTCGGCCCCCGCGCCCGCCTTCATGATGTCGGCCACATGCTCCACGAGCCGCTCTTCGAGCAGCAGGGTGCCGCACCCGGCGCAGTAGAAGGCCACGATGGGCACGCCCCACACACGCTGGCGCGAGATGGTCCAGTCGGGGCGGTGGGCGACCATGTTGTAGATGCGCTCCTCGCCCCACGGCGGGATCCACCGGACGCTGTGCCGGATGGCGTCCAGGGCCTTGTCCCGCAGCCCGCCCTGGTCCATCGAGATGAACCACTGCTCCGTGGCGCGGAAGAGCGTCGGGTTCTTGCAGCGCCAGCAGTGCGGGTACTCGTGGACGAGCGGCACCGAGGCCACCAGGGCGCCGACCGCCTTGAGGTGCTCGATGATCCGGGGATTGGCGTCCCAGACCGTCATCCCGGCGAAGTGGGCGACCTCGGGCACGAAGCGCCCGTCGTCGTCCACGGGATTGTAGATCTTGAGCCCCGCCTTCCGCCCGAGGTCGTAGTCCTCCTCGCCGTGGCCGGGCGCGATGTGAACGAGCCCCGTACCCGTGTCCATGGCCACGAAGTCGGCCGTCATCACCGGGATGTCGCGCTCGATCCACGGATGGCGGCACACCGTGCCCTCGAGCGCGGCGCCCGGCACGGACAGCGGCAGCGCCTTGCCTCGGCCCTTCACGCCGTCGAGGGCGAGAAAGGCTTCGACGAGCGGCCGCGCGGCGATCAGGGCCTCGCCGTCGAGATCAACGGCCGTATACGTTTCGCCGGGATGGACCGCGATGGCGAGGTTGGCCGGCAGGGTCCAGGGCGTCGTCGTCCAGATCACGAGCGACGCGCGCCGGCCGCCCAGCGCTTTGGCGAGACCGGGTGCAGCCGTCTTCACCGGGAACTTGACGTACACCGAGGGCGTGGTCTGGTCCTCGTACTCGACCTCGGCCTGGGCCAGCGCCGTTTTGCAGTGCATGCACCAGTGAACGGGCTTGAGGCCCTTGTAGACGAGACCGCGCCCGACGAAGCGCCCGAACTCGCGCGCGATCACCGCCTGGTAGGCCGGCTCCATCGTGATGTACGGGTTCTTCCAGTCCCCGAAGATTCCCAGCCGCTTGAACTCCTCGCGCTGGATGTCGACATACTTCCGCGCGTACTCGCGGCAGCGGCGGATCTTCTCGACGGGGTCCATGGCCTGGCGGACGTCGGCGCCCGGCTTGTCCAACCCCAGCTCCTTGTCCACCTCGTGCTCGATGGGCAGCCCGTGGCAGTCCCAGCCCGGCACGTACGGCGAGTTGCAGCCGAGCATCGTCCGGGACTTGACGACGAGATCCTTGAGCACCTTGTTGAGCACGGTCCCCATGTGGATGTGCCCATTGGCGTAGGGCGGGCCGTCGTGCAGCACCCAGAGCGGTCGCTTGGC
>JBGPZD010000076.1:0-11419 GCA_041493605.1 Methylomirabilia bacterium | reverse complement strand
CGCGAAGAGGGCAAGTGCGAGGGCGACGAGCGCACCGGGCTGCAAATCTTGAGGAGAGCCCTTGAGACGCCCACGCGCCAGATCGCCGAGAATTCGTCGGTGGACGGCGGCGTCGTGGTCAACGAGATGCGGAAGGGGACCGGCAACATGGGGTTCGACGCCGCGCGGAAGGAATACGTGGACCTGGTGGAGGCGGGTATCATCGATCCCACCAAGGTGGTGCGGATCGCGCTCGAGAACGCCGTGTCGGTGGCCAGCGTCCTGCTTCTGACCGAAGCCACGCTCACCGAGGTGCCCGAGAAAAAGGAGGAGCGCATGCCGGCGCTCGAGGGGGCCTGAGCGGTGATCGTCGGCGTCCCGCGCGAGATCAAGCCCGGCGAGCAGCGCGTGGCGCTGCCCCCCGCCGGCGCGCGGGCGCTCACCGAGGCGGGCCACCAGGTCCTGGTAGAGCGCGGCGCGGGGCAGGGCAGCGGGATCCGGGATGAGGAATATGCCGCCGCCGGCGTCGCGCTGGACTCCGTCGAGGCCGTGTGGGCTCAGGCGGAGCTGATCCTCAAGGTCAAGGAGCCGCTGCCGCCTGAATACCCGCGGCTCCGCCCGGGCCAGATCGTTTTCACCTACCTGCACCTGGCCGCGGTGCCCGAGCTGGCGCGCGAGCTGGCCCGCGCCGATGTGATCGCCGTCGGCTATGAGACCGTCCAGCGCGCCGACGGCAGCCTGCCCTTGCTGACCCCAATGAGCGAGGTGGCCGGGCGGCTGGCCGTCCAGGAGGGCGCCTTCTACCTCGGCAAGGCCCGCGGGGGACGCGGGATTCTCCTCTCGGGGGTCCCCGGAGTGCCGCGAGGCAACGTGGCCATCCTGGGGGCGGGGACCGCGGGGCTCAACGCCGCCAAGGCCGCCGTCGGGCTGGGCGCCGACGTATCGGTGCTCGACATCAATCTGGACCGCCTCCGCCACGCGGACGATCTCTTCGCCGGCCGCGTGGTCACGTTGGCCTCCAACAGCTTCAATATCGCCCAGGTCGTCCAGCGGGCCGATCTCCTCGTCGGCGCCGTGCTGGTGGCGGGGGCGCGCGCGCCCATCCTCGTGACCAAGGAGATGGTGGGGCGGATGAAGCCGGGATCGGTGATCGTGGACATCGCGGTGGACCAGGGCGGCTGCGTCGCCACGATCCGGCCGACCACGCTCCTCGAGCCGGTGTACGAGGTGGCCGGCGTGGTGCATTACGGCGTCGCCAATATGCCGGCCCTGGTGCCGCGCACGTCGACCTTCGCGCTCGCCAATGCCACCCTGCCGTACGCGCTCGATCTGGCCAATCGCGGCGCGGTTGGGGCCGCTAGGGCCAGCGCCGAGCTCGGCCGGGGCGTCAACATCTGGCGCGGCAAGATCGTCCATCCCGGCGTGGCGGCGGCGCTCGGCGAGCGGCCGACGCCGCTCGACGCCTGCCTGGGCGGGGGAGAAGCCTGATGCTGGTCCAGGACATCATGCAGGCCGAGCTGATCACGATCTTGCCCGAGACGACCTTGCCCGAGGCCCTGCGGCTGGTCCAGCGCCGCGGCGTGCGCCACCTGCCGGTGGTCGAGAACGGCAACCTGGTCGGCATCGTCTCGGACCGCGACCTCAAGCGCGCCATGCCCTCGGCGGCCACCAGCCTGAGCGCGCAGGAGCTGAACTACCTGCTCGACCGGGTCAAGGTGGGGGAGTTCATGACGCGCGGGGTGATCACCATCGCCCCGATGTTCCCCGTCGAGGAGGCCGCGCGGATCATGGTGACCGAGAAGATCAGCGCTCTGCCCGTCACCGAGGGCGGGCGGCTGGTCGGGATCGTCACGGAGACCGACGTGCTCCGCCTCTTCGCCAAGGCCATGGGCGCGCTGGAGCCGTCGAGCCGGCTCGACGTGCTGCTGGGCGACCGTCCCGCGGGGCTCGGCGAGGTGATCCAGATCGTCGAGGGCGCGGGCACGCCGATCTCGAGCGTGATGACCCTGGCCGGCCGCGGTGGCGCCAAGGAGGCCGTGATCCGCGTCGCGACCATCAATCCCGGCGCCGCCATCAAGGCGCTCGAGGCCAAGGGCTACATCGTGCGCGACTCCTGGCGCGGCTAGCCCGCCGGGGCGCGCCACCACCGCCGGGCGCCATGGGCAACTCCGTCAGGCGACACCCGCTGGCCGCCGCCGGTCTCGCCGCGGCCGCCGTGCTGGCCCTCCTGCCGCTGATCGTCTCGCCCTACGCCCTGATCGTCGTCAGCCACGTGCTGATCCTGGCCATCGCCTGCCTGGGCGTAAACCTCCTCCTCGGCTACGCGGGCCTGCTCTCGCTGGGGCACGCGGCCTATTTCAGCCTGGGCGCCTACGCGGGGGCCTTCCTGCGCGTCTTCGGATACCTGGGCTCGCTCGAGGCCTATCTCCTGTCGGGGCTGGCGGCCTCGACCGCGGCCTCTGCCCTGGTTGGGCTGCTCTGCCTCCGCGCAACCCGCATCTACTTCACCATCCTGACCCTGGCGTTCGGCCAGGTGATCCACTCGCTGTTCGTCGCGGGCCACGTCTTCCGGCTGGCGGGCGACGTGGGGCAGGGGCTCTACTTCGTCGGCGAAGGCGGCCTCTATCTGCCGCGGCTCACCATGGCGGGGATCGAGGTGTCTTCCGAGCGCTTCCCGGGCGTCCTCTACTACGTCATCGCCGCGGCGTTCCTCGGGTGCGCGCTCGTGATGTGGCGGATCGTCCACTCGCCATTCGGCAAGTCGCTGCAGGCGGTCCGGGACAACGAGACGCGAGCCCGCTTCATCGGCATTCCCGTCGGTTGGTGCCGGTGGGCGGCCTTCGTCATCGCGGGCGCCTATGCGGGCCTGGCGGGCGCGCTGGCGGGAGAGCTCGACCGGCAGGTGACGCCGGAGCAGCTCCACTGGCTGCTCTCGGCGGAGTTCGTGCTGGCCATCGTCGTGGGCGGCAGCCGCCACTTCCTCGGCCCCGTGCTCGGCGCGGTCCTCTTGACTTTGCTGGAGGAGCTGGCCCTGCGCGTCACCCTCTACCACGGGATGGTGCTGGGCGCGCTGCTGAGCGCGGTCGTCTTTGTCTTCCCCGGCGGGGTGGCCGGCCTGCTCGGCCGGCTGAGACGGCCCGGCGGGGAATCCGCGCCCCAGTGGGGCGCCGGCTCACCGGGAAGGCCCGCGTAACCAATTGAATTGTCGGCTCGCCGGCTCTGGCACGGGATAGGCAGGATTCATGAGCGCTGAGGCGGCAGCCGAGGAGGGCAGAGCGCTCATGGCGGCAGACAGCTTCGCTGAAGCGCGGCGACTGATGGTCGAGACCCAGATCGCGGCGCGCGGCATCCGGGATCCCGCGGTGCTCGACGCGATGCGGGTCGTGCCCCGGGAGGCCTTCGTCGCCGAGCGTCTCAAGCCGTTCGCCTACGACGACGGCCCGCTCCCGATCGACGAGGGCCAGACGATCTCCCAGCCGTATATCGTGGCGCTGATGACCCAGGCGGTCCGGCCCAGGCCGGGTGAGCGGGTGCTCGAGATCGGGACCGGGTCGGGCTATGGCGCCGCCGTCCTCGCCCGGATCGCGGCGGACGTCTATACCGTCGAGCGGCTGGCCGGGCTGGCCGATTCGGCGCGGCAGCGTCTCGCCGGCCTCGGCTATCGCAATGTCCACGTGCTCCATGGCGACGGCACCCTGGGCTGGCCCGAGCACGCGCCCTACGACGCGATCGTGGTGGCCGCGGGCGGTCCGGCGATCCCGCCGCCGCTGCTCGACCAGCTCGCCGTCGGCGGCCGGCTGGTCATGCCGGTGGGCTCCTCACCGCGATTCCAGAAGCTCGTGCGGGTGACCCGGACGGGAGCCGAGCGCTTCGACCAGGAGGAACTCGAAGAGGTGGCCTTCGTCCCGCTCATCGGGAAGGAGGGCTGGCCGGAGCGCGAGCGCGCTGAAGACGCCGTGAAGCTCCCGCTCTGAGCCCGCCCGGTGGGCGGACCCGAGGGGGAGTCGGTCATCCACAAGATGAGCACGGCGCGGCGGCGGCGACCGGGGCCCCACGGCAGGCGCCTCTGGGTTCAGAGCGTGTGCACCGGCTCCACGGTGCCGCGGGAGGGCCTGTTCACTGAAGACGCCGAGACCATCGCCCGCACCCTGGCGTCGAGGCGGGTAAGCCCGAAGGGGATCACGTCGGGCCTGCGGATGCTGATGTTCTTCATCAACCGCGCCGGGAGGCAGCTGACGCGGGCGCGCCGGGCCGAGCTCGAGAAGGCCAAGCACCTGCTCCAGGAGCGGATCGCCGCGGCGGGATCCCGGCGGTGATCATTCTCAGAGTGGTCGTGCTGCTGCTGACGGGCCTGCTGTCCGTCACCGGGCTGGTCCTGGCGGTTCTGGCGGTGCTGGCCGCTCAGTGGCTGGCGGTCGGGCTGGTGGTGCTGGCCGTGATGGGGATGTTTTGGGCGGCGGCGCGCGCTCTGGCCCTGGTCGGCGTCCACGGCGGGCCCGCCGAACCGAGCTGACCGGGTCGGCCGGGGAAAGGAGCCAGCTTCCATGGTCAAGCTCTTCGCCGTCGGAGAGGAAAGCACCCACGTCGTCGGCGACGGACGTTGTCCCGAGTGCTGGGAAGAGTACCCGGCGCCCTGCCCCTGCGGGGGATTGATGCACGCCGGCGGTGGCGACGAAGACCCGGACGAGGTAGAGTGGCCTACGACCCAGTGCGACCGCTGCGGTCGGTCCGAGGAAGAAATCGAATGAGCCGCGACCGCGAGAGGAACCCGTGAGAAGGATGCTCGACCAGGAGTTCCGCCGGGGCTGAGCCCGGCCGGCGACAGCTGGTGGCCCGGAGGAAGCGCCCGCGGTCACGAAAGGCGGCGTCTCGGCGCCGCCGCTCCCCGTCGAAGAAGGCCGCTCGCCGAGCGCCGCCCCGGCCGCGCAAGACTCCCGCCCGAGGCACCGGCGCCGCGCCGAAGTCCCGGCCGGTGCGCCGGCGGGGCGGCCAATGGGCGCCGGTGGTCCTGGGCCCACGCGGCAATCCGAGCCGGGTGGGCCCGCTCAGGGAAGAATCTCTACGGGGCCTGCGCTACGACTACGGGTTCCCGGTTCGCGAATGGCGGGACCCGTTCCAGGACGAAGGCGGCGAAGAGACCAACGGCTGACCGGTCCGCTCCGGTCAGCCGCAGGCTGGGCGCTCGACGGCGGGCTCGCCTAGGAGGCCTTGCGCAGCCCGGCCGACAGGGCCGCCGCCATATGCCCCATCTCGTTCCCGAGCAGCATCACCAGGTCGTCCATGGCGATGACGCCGACCAGAGTGCCGGTCTTGGTCACCACGGGCAGCCGCCGGACCCCGGTCTTGGCGAAGGTCCTGACCGCGTCCAGGATCCCCATGTCCTCGCGGATCGTGACGGGCTTCTTGCGCATCACGTCGCCGACGCGAACGGCGTCGGGATCCTTTCCCTGGGCGACCACGTCCATCGCGATGTCCCGGTCGGTGATCATCCCAAGGGGCCGACCGGCATTGACGACCACGAGCGCGCCGACGTTCTTCGTCCGCATCGCGCGTGCGGCCTCGGCGACGGTCATGTTGGCCGAGGCGGTTACGACGGGCTTGGTGCAGACTCTTCCGAGCATAGGGCACCTCCTGTGCAGAGGTTGGGTTTGAAGATGATTCGGTGCATCTCCGGTGCCGTCCGGTTATCCCGGCGAAAAGGCTCCAATCTCCTCCCGCACTCCGGCTCGCGCCAGGCGCCGGAGCAGGGAAGTCCCGCCCCACTGAGGCGCCGCCGCCCCGACCCGGGCCGCGTGTCCGCGCGCGCGCGCCGGGATTTAAGCCAGCCCGGCCATGGCACCCTCCTTGCTCCATTCATCGTGGATAATCGTCGGAAGGAGGCTCACGCGGCGATGACGGCGGCAAGCGGAACGTGGTGGACGCTGAGCGCAACCCAGGCACTCGAAGCTGTCACCGGGCGCGAGGGCGGCCTCAGCTCGGCGGAGGCTGGGGCGCGCCTGAAGCGCTGGGGGCCGAACGAGCTGGCGCCGCCGCGGCGCTTCGAGGCCCTGCGCGAGATCGCCCGCTACATCGCCAACCCGCTGGTCGTGATCCTGCTGCTGGCCAGCGGGGTCTCGGCCGCCTTCGGCGAGGTGGCCAGCTCGGTGATCGTCGCGCTGATGCTCGTTCTAAGCGTGTCGCTCAACTTCACCCAGGCCTACCGCTCCCAGCGGGCGGCCCAGCGGCTGCGGGCCCAGGTGGGCCAGACCGCCTCGGTGCTGCGTGACGGGGCACCGCGCGAGCTGCCGACCCGGGAGATCGCGCCCGGCGACGTTGTCCAGCTCAAGGCCGGCGACCTGGTGCCCGCCGACGGCCGGCTGCTCTCCACGCGGGACCTCTTCGTCAACGAGGCCGCGCTGACCGGGGAGTCGCTGCCGCGGGAAAAGCACGCGCAGGCGGAGGCGCTCCCCCCGGGCGGCCCCGGCGAGGCCGCGACCGCGGTGCTCCGCGGCACCTCGGTGGTGAGCGGCCTTGGCACGGCCGTGGTCATGGTCACGGGCGCCGCGACGGAATTCGGCCAGGTGGCGGCCAGCCTGGTCGGGCGGCCGCCGGAGACGGAGTTTGAGCGCGGCACCCGGCGCTTCGGGTTCCTGATCCTCCAGGTCGTGATCTTCCTGGTGCTGTTCGTCTTCCTCGTCAACGCGCTGCTCCGCCGCGACCCCCTCGAATCGTTCCTCTTCTCGGTCGCCCTCGCCGTCGGCCTCACGCCCGAGCTGCTGCCGATGATCGTCTCGGTGACGCTGGCGAGTGGCGCCGTGCGCATGGCAAAGAAGAAGGTGATCGTCAAGCAGCTGGCCGCCATCGAGAACTTCGGCAGCATGGACATCCTGTGCAGCGACAAGACCGGGACGCTCACCCGGGGCGAGATCACGGTGGACCGCCACGTCAATCTGCGCGGAGAGAGCGACGAGACGGTGATCCGGCTGGCGGCGCTCAACAGCGTCTACCAGACGGGGCTGCGCAGCCCGATGGACGACGCGATCCTCCGCCACGAGCACCCTGCCGTCGGCCGCTACGCCCGCGTGGACGAGATCCCGTTCGACTTCCAGCGCCGCCGGGTCTCCGTGGTCGTCGAGGACGGCGGCGGGCGCCAGCTGATCGTCAAGGGCGCGCCCGAGGGCGTGCTGCCCGCCTGCGCGCTCGTCGAGCTCGACGGCGCGGCGAAGCCCTTCGACGCGGAGGCGCGCGCGGAGGCGGAGGCGCTGTTCCGCCGGCTGAGCGCCGACGGCTACCGCGCGCTGGCCGTGGCCTACCGTCCCGTGGAGCGCCAGCCCGGCTACGGGGTGGGCGACGAGCGCGATTTGACTTTCGTCGGCTTCGCGGCCTTCCTGGACCCGCCGCTCGAGGGCGTGGCGGAGACGCTGGCGGCGCTCCGGGCGGACGGCATCGAGATCAAGATCATCACGGGCGACAACGAGCTCGTCACGCGGAAGATCTGCGGGCAGGTCGGGATGGACGCGGGCGCCATCGTGCTCGGCGAGGACGTGGAGCGCATGTCCGATCCGGCGCTGGCCGCCGTGGCCGAGCGCACGGCCGTCTTCGCGCGGGTCTCGCCGATCCAGAAGAACCGCATCGTCCGGGCGCTGCATGCCCGCGGCCACGTCGTCGGGTGCGTGGGCGACGGCATCAACGACGCCCCGGCCCTGCGCTCGGCCGACGTCGGCATCTCGGTCCAGAACGCCGTGGACGTCGCCAAGGACGCCGCCGACATCATCCTGCTGGAGAAGCGGCTGGCCGTGCTGCACGACGGGGTCGAGGAGGGGCGCCGGAGCTTCGGCAATATCATGAAGTACGTGCTGATGGGCACCAGCTCCAACTTCGGCAACATGCTGAGCATGGCCGCGGCCTCGCTCTTTCTCCCGTTCCTGCCCATGCTGCCGCTGCAAATCTTGCTGAACAACTTCCTGTACGACCTCGCCCAGGTGCCGATCCCGTCGGATCACGTGGACGCCACCTACATGGTCAAGCCCAAGCGCTGGAACATCGGCTTCATCCGGCGCTTCATGCTGCTGATCGGGCCGCTCAGCTCCCTCTACGACTTCGCCACCTTCGGGGTGATGCTGTGGGTGTTCCACGCCGACGCCGCGCTGTTCCGCACGGGCTGGTTCGTCGAGTCCTTGGCCACCCAGACCCTGGTCATCTTCGTGATCCGCACGGCCGACCGCCCGTGGGCCAGCCGGCCGAGCCGTGCCCTCGGCTGGGGCGTGGCGGCCAGCGTCGCGGTTGGCGCCCTGCTGCCGTTCACCCCGCTGGCGTCCTGGCTCGGCTTCGTGCCGCTGCCGCCCTTGTTCTTCGCATTTCTATTGACGATGATCGTGACGTACCTTGGGCTCGTCGAAGTCGCGAAGCGCTGGTTCTACCGGCGCTACCCGATGTAGGCCGGGGGGAGACGGACGTGGGCGCATACCGGTTCCTGGAGGAGGTGGCGCTGGCCGACTGCGCCATGGAGATCGAGGGCCGCGACCTCGACGATCTCTTCGAGACCGCGGCGCAGGCCCTGGCCCGGCTCATGGTGGACCCGGCCACCGTGGCGTTGACGGTGGAGCGGGCCGTGACCCTCGAAGCGGCCCGGCTCGATCTGCTGCTCTACGACTGGCTGTCCGAGCTGATCTTCCTCAAGGACCGCGACCGGGAGGTCTTTCCCCAGTCCCGTGTGCGCGTGACCGGCGAGGGGCCCGTTCGCCTCACGGCCGAGCTTCGCGGGGGTCCGATCGACCCGGACCGCACGGCGCTGGGCGCCGACCCCAAGGCCGTGACCTTCCACCAGTTCGCGCTGGATCCGGTGGACGGCGGCTGGCGGGCCCGCGTGGTCATCGACATCTGAGGGCGCGAGGTGGAGCGATGAGGATCGCGGACACGCTGAGACTCGATGCTAAGCCCATCGGCGACTGCATCTGGGAGATCCCGCCCACGGCCAAACCGGGCATGCACGTTCCCGCGCGCATCTATGCCTCCGAGGCGCTGCTCGCCCAGATGGACGCGGGCGTCTTCGAGCAGGTGACCAATGTCGCCTGTCTGCCCGGCATCGTCCGCGCCGCGCTCTGCATGCCCGACGGCCACTGGGGCTACGGCTTCCCCATCGGGGGCGTCGCCGCCTTCCGCGCGGATGCGGGCATCATCTCCCCGGGCGGCATCGGCTTCGACATCAACTGCGGCATGCGGGTGATCCGCACGGGGCTCACCGAGGACGAGGTGCGGCCCCGGCTGCGCGAGCTGGTCGGCGCGCTGTTCGGCGCCGTGCCCTCGGGCGTGGGCGCCAAGGGCTTCGTCCATCTCACGGAGACCGCGTTCAGGAAGGTCATGGTCGAGGGCGCCGGCTGGTGCGTGGCCCAGGGCTACGGCTGGCCCGAGGACCTCGAGCACACCGAGGGCCGCGGCTGCCTGCCGGGCGCCGATCCCGCCCACGTGAGCGCGCGCGCCATGGCGCGGGGCATGGGCCAGCTCGGCACGCTCGGCTCGGGCAACCACTATCTCGAGATCCAGGTCGTGCGCCCGGGCGCCATCCACGACGCGAGGGCGGCGAAGGTGCTGGGAGTGGAGGGTCCCGGCCAGATTTTCGTGATGTTCCACTGCGGCTCGCGCGGCTTCGGCCACCAGATCGGCACCGACTACCTCAGGCTGTTCGACGACATCATGCCGCGATACGGCATCACGGTGAGGGACCGAGAGCTGGCGTGCGCGCCGTTCCGCTCCAAGGAAGGGCAGGCCTACTGGGGCGCCATGAACGCCGCGGCCAACTCGGCCTTCGCCAACCGCCAGGTGATCACCCACCGGGTGCGTGAAGTCTTCTCCAAGGTCTTTGACAAGGACGCGCGGGAGCTGGGGCTCTCCGTCATCTACGACGTGTGCCACAACACGGCCAAGCTCGAGCGCCACGCGGTGGACACGGACACCGTCGAGCTCGTGGTCCACCGCAAGGGCGCCACGCGCGCCTTCGGCCCGGGCGCGCCCGACGTGCCCGCCGACTACCGCGAGATCGGCCAGCCGGTCATCATCGGCGGCTCCATGGAGACCGGCTCGGCCCTGCTGGTCGGCACGGCCCACGCTATGACCGAGACCTGGGGCTCGACGGCCCACGGGGCCGGGCGGACCATGTCGCGCGCCGAAGCCAAGCGCCGGGTCTGGGGCGAGACCCTCCTCAAGGAGATGGACGCCCGGGGCATTGTGGTGCGCGCCGCCTCCAAGTCGGGCGTCGCCGAGGAGGCCGGGTTCGCCTATAAGGACCTGGACGCGGTGGTGGACGTCCTCGAACGCGTCGGAGTGTCGCGCAAGGTGGTGTCGCTCACCCCCATCGGCAATATCAAAGGCTAGAGATGGGCGCGACGGTGGCGGACATCATGGCGAAGCCGGTCGTGGCGGCCGCTCTCGCGACGACCGTCGGCGAGGCCCGCCGGCTGATGAGGAACGGCTGGATCCGCCACCTGCCGGTGCTGGACGGCGAGCTGCTCGTGGGCATGGTGTCGGAGCGCAACCTCCGCGAGGCTCCGAGCGATTCGGTGCCGCTGAGGGAGATCATGACGCGGTCCGTGTTCATCCTCTCGCCCGCCACGCCGCTCAAGCGGGCGGCCCGCCTGTTCCGCGACCGGCGTTTCGGCGCCGCGCCTGTTCTCGACGGGCGCCGGCTCATCGGCATGGTCTCGATCGTGGACATCGTCGGCGCCTTGGCCGAGCGCGCCTAGCCAACCGCCGTCGCCTTCGCGGCGGGACATGGCCGCCCCATCCCGGTGGGCTATGCCCCACCCCCGGCGCGGAGCTTTTCTTCAACTCCCTGATTTTCTTACCGGCTCGGTCCCAGAGGGCGTGGCACCCGCCTTGCACCTTTATCATGAGAGGGACTCTGGCCATGATCCACCCATCGACCCGTCTGACCGCGCCGGTGGAAACGGTCGAGACCGCCGTGACCCATGTGGTTGATTCCGGGCTCCGCAGGCTGTCGGTGATCGATGGCAGCGGGCACATGGTCGGCATCGTGTCGCGCAACGACCTCATGACCGCCATCGAGCGGGAGATGTGGACATGACCCGGACCAACCGCGATCTGGATCCCGCGCTCAGGGCCGAATTCAGCCGTCGGCTCGGGGAGGCGCGCGAGGCGCTCTTCCGGACGTTGGCCATCACCGATGAGGAGCTGGCATCCCTCGGAGGCACCGAGCCCGGCGCGCCCATGGAGCACGTCGGGGCCGACTCGGCCACGTCGCTTCTGGATAGGCTGGAAGAGCGCGAACGGCGCGAGATCGACGAGATCCTCGCGGCCCAGGCGCGGCTCGAGGCCGGCAGCTTCGGCCTCTGCCTGCGCTGCGGTGAGCCTCTGCCGCTGGCGCGGCTGCGCGCCATGCCGGCGGCGCGCTACTGCGTCGCCTGCCAGAGCAAAGAGGAGACCCGGTGATGAGACCGCTCGTTCT
>JBGPZD010000050.1:0-16463 GCA_041493605.1 Methylomirabilia bacterium | reverse complement strand
CGCCGGCGCGTCATTGATGCCGTCGCCGACCATCGCGACGAGCCGGCCTCCCTCCTGCAGCCGCTTGATCTCGGCCGCCTTCTGCTCCGGCAGCACTTCGGCCAGCACGCGCTCGATGCCCGCGCCACGGGCGATCGCCTCCGCGGTGAGCCGCGTGTCGCCGGTGAGCATGGCGACTTCGACGCCCAGCGCCCTGAGGCCCTCCACGGCGGCGCGGGCCTCGGGCTTGAGGACGTCGGCCACGGCGACGAGGCCCTGGGCCTTGCCGGCGAAGGCGACGTACACGACACTCTTGCCCTCGGCGGCAAGCCGCCGGGCCAGGGGCTCAAGCCCGGTGACGTCGAGGCCGCGCGCCTGCATCATGCGCGCGTTGCCCAGCAGGATCCGGCCGTCGGGAGCCAGCGCGTCCACCCCCTGCCCCGGGACGGCCTGGAATTCGCTCACCGGCGGCAGCGCGAGGCCGCGCGCCTTGGCCTCGGTGACGATGGCCTCGCCCAGCGGGTGCTCCGACCCCTGCTCGGCCGCCGCCGCCATCGCCAGGAGGCCGTCGACGTCGAAGCCCGGCGCCGGGACCACATCGGTGACCACCGGCCTGCCAACCGTGAGCGTTCCCGTCTTGTCGAAGACCACGGTGCCCACCCGGTGGAGCAGCTCGAGCGCCCCGGCGCTCTTGATCAGCACGCCCAGCTCGGCGCCCTTGCCGGTGCCGACCATGATGGCCGTGGGCGTCGCCAGCCCCATCGCGCAGGGGCAGGCGATGACCAGCACGCCCACGGCGTTGGCCAGCGCGTAGAAGAAGGCGGGCTCCGGGCCCCAGATCCACCACACGCCGAAGGTGACCGCGGCGAGGACGAGGACCACCGGCACGAAGACGCTGGCGACGCGGTCGGCCAGCCGCTGGATGGGCGCCTTGGACCCCTGCGCTTCTTCCACCAGCCGGATGATCTGGGCGAGAACCGTTTCGCTTCCGACGCGCGTGGCCCGGAAGGTGAACGTGCCCGTCCGGTTCACCGAGCCCCCGACCACCGCGGTCCCGGGCCCCTTCTCAACGGGCAGGCTCTCACCGGTGAGCATGGACTCGTCCACGGTCGAGGCGCCCTCGACCACCTGGCCGTCCACCGCGACGCGCTCGCCGGGCCTCACGCGGAGCAGGTCTCCGACCAGCACCAGGCCGATGGGCACATCCTCCTCCTTGCCGGCCCGCACGACGCGGGCCGTCTTGGGCCGGAGCGCGATCAGGCGGCGGATGGCGTCGGAGGTGCCGCCCCGCGCGCGCGCCTCCAGCCAGCGCCCGAGGATGAGAAAGCTCATGAGCAGCGCCGAGGCCTCGTAGTACGGCATGGCCCCCGTGGCCATGAACACGCCCGGCCAGAGCGTGACCGCCACGCTGAAGAAGTACGCCGCGTTGGTGCCGATGGACACCAAGGTGTTCATGCTGGCCGAGCGGTGGCGCAGCTCCGTGAGGAACCCCGCGTGGAACTGCCAGCCCACCCAGAACTGGACCGGCGTGGTCAGGATCCAGAGCAGAAACGGGTTGCGCAGCCAGTGAGGCGCCCAGGTGAACACCTCGTGCATGCTCCCCAGCAGCACCGGGACCGACAGCGCGGCCCCCACCACGAACTTGAGCCGCAGGCGCCGGTTCTCCTGCGCCCGCTCGGCCTGCTCGCGGTCCGCCGCCTCGGGCGTCGCCGAAATGTCGGCCGGCACGCTGTAGCCCGCCGCGGCCACGGCCCGGCGCAGCGCATCGAGCGACGGCCCCCCCGCGCCCAGGCGCACGGTGGCGCGCTCGGTGGCCAGGTTCACCGCGGCCGTCCTCACTCCGGGCACGCCCAGCAGCGCCTGCTCGACCTTGCCCACGCAGGCCGCGCAGTGCATCCCCTTCACGGGAAAGTCGAGCCGGGTGTCCTGCTCGGGCGTCGTCGTGGGCGTCGTCGTGGGCATCGTCGTGGGCGTTGTCATGAGCGCGCCTCCATCCTACCGCCCGGAAAAGCGGGAAAACACATCCAGCAGCTCGTCCACCTTTTTCTGGCGATCCCGGGCATTGCCGGAGCGGATCGCGTCCGAGACGCAGGATTCGATGTGCTGGGCCAGGACGAGTTTCTGCACCTGCTCGACGGCGCCCTGCACCGCCATCAGCTGGAGGAGGATGTCGACGCAGTACTTCTCCTCCTCCACCATCCGCTGGATGCCCTGGACCTGGCCCTCGATGCGGCGCAGCCGGCCCAACGTCTTGCCTTTCGTCTCCTCGTCCATCATGTCAGTGGTCCTCTCGTGAAGGTTGCCTGGTTTGCAGCATGCGCCAGACCGCGTAGCCGGACAGCGCGGCGAACAGGTGCTTGAGTGTGTGGCCGCTCAGCGCGCGGCCGAGCCCGAAGATCGGCGCGTCGAGCGCCTCGAATGCCTTGCCCAGCGCGTAGAGCAGAATCGCGCCGAGCAGCCAGCCGCCCCCGCTGTACCGCGGCGGGAGGAGCAAGAGGATCGGCACCGCCAGCAGCGGGTAGAACTGGACGATCCCGTAAAACCTCAGGTCGCCGCTGCCCAGGAGCTCCCCCCGGTACCAGGTCAGCACGCTGCCGGCGCCCAGGGCCACCAGCAGCGGAAGGAGCAGGAGTCCCGTTCGCACGCTCAGCCGCTCGGCGATGATGGCGGCGAAGAGCGCCATCAGCGTGACCGCCAGCGGCAGCCGGTCCCAAACCAGGCGGGCATTGTCCGGCGCCAGGTGGTAATAGGCGGAGCCCAAGCCGGTGAGCAGCAGCCCCGCGAAGAAGACGCGGTACGGCCACCGCTCCCGAGGGTCGAGGAAGGGCACCCGTCTGCCGCGGAGCCCCCAGAGCCCCACCGCGCCCACCAGGACGAACGCGAGATTGGAAAGGACGTTCAGCGCGTTGGGGACGCCGAGCAGCATCCGTCCGTCGGCCATGCGGTGATACGCAGGATCCTGGGCCACCGGCGGGATCCAGGCGGCGACCACGGCCGCCACCAGCGCCAGCCCGACCAGCGCGCCCAGCCCTGCCCCTGCCGTCACGGCGTCGCCCCCTCCCGTCCCGAGATACCCTACAGGGGTACTCTACCACGCCTTGGGACGGCCGGGAAGGCGCCGGGGATTCAGGCGAGGTCGGGGAACAGCGACGGCTGCGTCGCGGCGGCCGCCGGGCGCGCGGGCCGCGTCCGGGCGCGGCCGGCGCCGCGTTTGCCGCGCTTGGCGGGCGGCTTCGCCCGCTCCCGCTTGGGCCGGACCCACCCTTTCTGATGGGCGATCTTGTCGCCCTGCTTGATCACGGCCAAGTCCACGAGCCGCGCCAGCGGGTGGGCCAGCAGCTCGAGGTATTTCTCCCAGTAGCGAGGGGAGTACGCCCAGGTCTTCATCTGGTCGGTCGCCAGGGTCAGCGCGGCGCGGTCGCCCTTCTTCGCGGCCAGCCGCAGCTGGGCGAGGATGACGGCCCGGCTGATCCGGGACGGCCGGGTCACGCGGCGCCCAGCTCGCGGCGCACGGCGCGGGCCGCCTCCACCATGGAGCGGAGCTTGGCCACGCCGACCCAGCGCGGCGTCTCCCACAGCCCGCAGTCCGGCACCAGCCACAGGCGCTCGGCGGGGATGTGCTTGAGCGCCAGCCGCGCGCGCTCGGCCACCTCCTCGGGCGTCTCCACGCGGAAGGCCTTGACGTCGATCACGCCGACGGCGATCTCCTTGTCCGTGGGGAACTCGCTCCAGAGCTCGATCTCACTCATCTCCCGGTTCGCATACTCGAACACGAACTGGTGCACCCGCGCGTCGAGCAGCGCGGGGTAGAGCGGCCGGTAGCGCCGCGGGGTCGCGAACGAGTTATTATGCGCGTTGCCGAAGCAGACGTGCAGGGCGGTCTTGGCCGTGACGCCCTCGAGCGCGGCGTTGAGCGCGGCCACCATGGGTCCGGCCTCGCCCCTGAGCACCCGGTGCTTGCCGGCGGCCATGACGTAGTTGGGCTCATCCACCTGGATGAACTCGCAGCCGGCCGCCACGAGGGCTTTGATCTCCTTGTTGACCAGGACGATCAGGTCGGCGATCAGGGTGTCCTCGGACGCGTAGGGGCCGCCCCGCCTGAGCGGGATGAGCAGGGTCAGCGGGCCCGGGACCGCCACCCGCATGGGCCGGTCCACGAGCGGGCGCGCAAAGCGGAACTCCTCCACGATGCCCAGGCCCTGCGGCGCCGTGACGCGGTCGACCACCTCGTACGGGCAGTGGCTGTCGTAGTTGGGCGGCCCGAGCCGGCGCGGGACCGGCAGCGCCCGGATGCCGCTCAGCCGGTCGTAGAAACCGCGGATGAAGGTGACCCGGCGCATCTCGCCGTCGGAGATCACGTCCACCCCGGCCTCCATTTGGTCGCGGATGGCGATGCGGACGGCGTCTTCGTACGCTTCCTGCAGATCGGCCGGGCCCAGCCGGGCGGCCTGCTCGGCCTCGCGGACCAGATGGAGCCAAGACGGCAGCCCGTGGCTCCCGCAGACGGTGGTGGGGATGAGGGGCAGCGTCGCGGCCATCCGGTGGCTCTCCTTCATCCTCAACATGGCCAAGCCATGTTGACCGTGGGCGAGTCAGGTCGCGGCGACCCGCTCGCCGTGATTTGCGACCGTTAGCGGAAAGTGAGGTCGTACTGGTCGCGGTGGTAGGACGCGACCGCCTGGACGGCCACCTTGCGGCCGATCAGCGCCTGCAGCCGCTCGAGCCCCTCGCGCTGGTCCACCTCGAGGTGGTGCGCCGTGTCGGGATGGACGCGCACCACGACTTCGAGCCCGCCCGCCTCCTTCATCCCCGCCTGGATCTTGCGGAAGATCTCGGCGGCCAGCGTGGCGTCCGACTTGACGACCCCGCTGCCCTTGCAGGCCTGGCACGGCGCGCAGAAGAGCGACTGCAGGCTCTGGCGCACCCGCTTGCGGGTCATCTCGACGAGGCCCAGCTCCGAGATCTCCAGCACGTTGCTCCGGGCCTTGTCGTCCTCCAGCACCCGCGTGAGCGCCCGGAACACCTGGTCGCGGTGCTCGGCTCGCTCCATGTCGATGAAGTCGATGATGATGATGCCGCCCAGGTCCCGCAGCCGGATCTGCCGGACGATCTCGGTGACCGCTTCCACGTTGATCTTGAGGATGGTCTCCTCGAGGTCGCGCTTGCCGACGTACTTGCCGGTGTTGACGTCGATGGCGACCAGCGCCTCGGTGTGGTCGATGACGATGTAGCCGCCCGACTTGAGCCAGACCCGGCGCCGCAGGGCCTTTTCGATCTCCTTCTCGATGCCCGTCGCCTCGAAGATCGGCTCGTCCTTGTCCCACAGCTTCACCCGGGAGGCGAGCTGGGGCACCAGGGACGAGGCGAACTGGGCGCATTTCTCGAAGGCCTCGCGGGTATCCACGAGGAACTCCTCGACCTCGGGCGAGAAGAGGTCCCGCACCACGCGGAAGGTCACGTCCATCTCCTCGTGGAGCAGCGAGGGCGCCTTGGCGGACTCGAAGCGGCCCTGCACCTGGCTCCAGAGCCGGCTCAGGAGCTCGATGTCGGCCGCCAGCTCCTCCTCCCCCTTGCCCTCGGCGACCGTCCGGACGATGAAGCCTCCCCCGGCCGGCCGCAGTCCCTTGACAATCTCGCGCAGGCGCTCCCGCTCGGCGTCGTCGTGGATCCGGCGCGAGACGCCGACGTGGCGGGCCTGGGGCATGCAGACGATGTAGCGGCCGGGAATGGAGACGAACGACGTGACGCGGGCGCCCTTGGTGCCGAGCGACTCCTTCGACACCTGGACCAGCACCTCCTGGCCCTTGCGCAGCATCTCCTCGATGGGCACCGCCGGCGCGGACGGGCGCCCCTCGGGCTCGCCCCCGACAACGTCCACGTCGGCGGCATCCTCGTCCCCCTCGACCGTGAGGTCGCGGTCGCCTTCCCCAAGGTTGGCCGTGTAGTCGCCGGCATAGAGGAAGGCGTCCTTGTGCAGGCCGATGTCCACGAAGGCGGCCTGCATGCCCGGCAGGACGTTGGTGACGACGCCCTTGTAGATGTTGCCGACGATGGAGCGCCGGCCGGCGCGCTCGATGTACAGCTCGGTGAGGAGATTGCCGTCCTGGACGGCGAGCCGCGTTTCGGCCACGCCGGCATTGACCACGATCCGCTTGGCCACGTCAGTCCTCGATCCGGGCCCGCGGGGGCGCCCGGCCAGCAGTTCAGCGGTTAGTTGAACTGCCGCATTCGGATCGAGAGCAGGAGGCCCAGCGCCATGAGCGACACCACCATGGAAGACCCGCCGTAGCTCATCAACGGCAGCGGAATCCCCACGACGGGCAGCAGGCCCGTCACCATCCCCAGGTTGATCAGGATTTGGGCGGTGAAGACCGCGGTCACCCCGAGGGCGAGAATGCGCCCGCGAGGATCCCGCGTGCTGGCGGCGATCTCGAACCCCCGGAGCACCAGGAGGAGATACGCTCCGATCAGCACAAGGGCACCGATAAAGCCCCACATCTCGGCGAACACGGCAAAAATGAAATCCGTATGGCGCTCCGGCAGGAACGCGAGGCGGCTCTGCGTGGCCCCGCTGACGCCCTTACCCAGGAGCTGGCCCGAACCAATGGCGATTTTCGCCTGTATCACGTTGTAAGCCGTCCCAAGCGGATCCCGGAACGGGTCGACGTACACCAGCAGCCGGTCGCGCTGATACGGCTTGAGCACGAGCCAGGCCAACGGCAGCGCCGCCAGCCCGGCCAGCGTCAGCGCCCCGAGCACCCTGAGCTTCACGCCCACTCCGATCAGGACGGCCGCGAGCACGGGAATCAGCACGACCGCGGTCCCCAGGTCCGGCTGGCGGACGATGAGGAACAACGGCACGCCCACCAGCGCGAAGGTCCCGATGAGGGTGCCCCGCGACAGCGGCTGCTCCCGCCGGGACGTCAGCGCCCAGGTCAGGGTGAGGATGAAGATCAGCTTGAACAGCTCCGACGGTTGGAAGGTGACGGGCCCCGCGTGAATCCAGCGCCGGGCGCCCGACACCGTCCGCCCCAGGGTGAACACGACGAGCAGCAGGCCCACGCCGAGCACGTAGAATGCCGGCGCGGCCCGGACCAGGTTTCGGTAGTCCACGCTCACCACCACGAGCAGGGCCAGCAGCCCCACCCCCACCCAAGAGAGCTGCCGCCACGCCAGCGCCGAGCCCCCGCGCCCCGGCGTCAGGCTCCAGAGCGACAGCAGGCTCAGCAGGATGATGAATCCCGCGGCGGCTAGGAGCGACCAGTCCACGTTCTGCAGCAGCCGGCGATCGAGCCTCAGCATCAGGAGCCCCCGCCCACGCCGACCATGGCCACCCTCTCGAGGAAGATCGCCTGGTAGATCTGGCGCGCGATGGGCGCGGCCACCTGGCCGCCCCTGCCGCCGCGCTCGACGAGCACCACGACCACGTACTGCGGATCGCCCGCCGGGGCGAAGGACGCGAACCAGGCGTGGTCCTGCCCCTTGGCGCTGTCGCTCTTGGCGACGCTCTGGGCCGTGCCGGTCTTGCCCGCGATCTCCACGCCCGGGATCCGGGCCGCCGCGCCCGTGCCGCCCTCGTTGACCACGCCCGTGAGCGCGTGGCGGAGGAAGCTCCAGACCACCGGCGAGAGGTCCACGCGCCCGGTCATCTTGCTCGAAGCCGAGTACGCGAGGCTGCCGTCGCCCAGCTCCACCCGCTGGACCAGCCGCGGCTTCCAGAGAATGCCGCCGTTGGCGACGGCGGCCATCATCCGCGCCACCTGCAGGGGGGTGACCAGGAGCTGGCCCTGGCCGATGGACATGTTGATCGTGTCGCCGGCCTGCCAGCCGCGGACGGAGCGGTGCCGCCTCCACTCCGCGAACGGCACGAGTCCCGGCTTCTCGCCGCCCAGGTCGATGCCGCTCGGCGCGCCCAGGCCGAAGGCCCGGGCGTAGCGCGCGATGGCTTCGGGCCCGACCTTGAGGCCGGCCTGGTAGAAGAAGATGTTGCAGGACTGGACCAGGGCCGAGCGCAGGTCCACGTGGCCGTGCCCGCCCTCTTTCCAGTCCTTGAAAGTCCAGGCGCCCAGGTGGTACTCGCCGTTGCAGTACGTGCGGTCCATGGGAGTGAGCGAGCCCTCCTGCAGCCCCGCCGCCGTCACGATCACCTTGAACAGCGAGCCCGGCGCGTACTGGCTCTGGAGCGCCCGGTTCATCAGCGGCGTCATCGGGTCCCGGACCACGCGGAGCCACTCCTCGCGGTCCAGGTTCCCGGTGAAGCGGTCCAGCGGGAAGGCCGGGCTCGAGGTCATCGCCAGCACGTCGCCGTTGCGCGGATCCATCACGATCACGGCGCCCGCGCGGCCCGCCATCGCGCGCTCGGCGGCCTCCTGGATGCGCCGGTCCACGGTCGTGACCACCTGCGCGCCCGGATAGGGCTCCTCGCGCTTCATCACCTGCACGGGGCGGCCGAGGGCGTCCACCTCGATGCGCTCGCCGCCGTCACGTCCGCGAAGGTATTCGTCGAGGACCCGCTCGAGCCCCGATTGCCCGATCATGTCGCCGCGGCGGTAGCGGCCCTGCTTCATCTGCTCGTCACTGACCTCCCGCACGAAGCCCAAGAGGTGCGCGGCGAAGGTGCTGGTGGGGTAGACGCGCTGGGGTTCGACCTCGACCAGGACGCCCGGCAGCTCGAGCTTGCGCTCCTCGACCTTGGTCACCTCCTCCAGCGAGAGCCCGCGCCTCACGCGGACGGCGCGCATGGAATCGGCGGGCACGCGATCGAGGGACCCCTCGAGCTCGGCGAGCGGGATCTTGAGGAGCACGGACAGCCGGGCCAGCACGGTGTCCCGGTCTTCCATCTCCCGCGGGATGAGCGAGAGCGTGAAGGCGGGGCGGTTGTCCACGAGCGCGAGCCCGTTGCGATCGAAGAGGATACCGCGCGGGGCCGCCACCGGCCGGATCCGGATCCGGTTCTTTTCCGACAGCTCCTGCAGCCGCCCGCCCTCGAGCACCTGGAGGTACCAGAGCTGGCCGAGCAGACCCACGAAGCCGACGGCGGTGATCGCCGCCAGCGCCAGCACCCGCCGGCTCCAGGCCTCCCGCCGGCCGCCGGGGAGGGGAGCTAGATCCATGTCCGCCCCCGCCGGAGCGCCTCGGCGGCCGCGGCGGCTAGCATGCAGGCGGCGCCGAGGAAGCCGTTGTAGAGGGCCTGCGGCAGGATCACGTGGAGCATCAGCTCGCCGAGGGAGGCTGGGTAGTGGAACAGTTGGAGCAGGAAGAAGCGCGCGACGCCTTCGCCGAGGGTGAGCAGCACCAGTCCCGGCACCTGCACGAGTGGATTGGCCAGCCAGAGCCGGCCGACGAGCATGCCGACGCCGAAGCCGGTCAGCGCCTTGGTCACCGCCTGGACGCCGACGAGGCCGCCGCCGGCCACGTCCTGGAGCAGGCCCGCGACGAAACCGGCCGCGCAACCGATCTCGGGGCCCCGCCGGAGCGCCAGCAGCACGGTGAGGATCAGGGGCAGGTCCGGCGTGACGCCCCCCACGCTCAGCGCCGGCACGATGCTCGACTGGGCCAGGCTGCCGCCGAAGGTCATCACGAGGAAGAGCAGGCGCATGGCGTCAGCCGTCAGAGGGGAACAGGCCGGCCACGTCCTGGGTGGTCTGGCCGGTGAGCAGCAGCACCTCCTCGACGCGCGAGAAGTCCACCGCGGGCGCCAGCACGGCGAAGTGGAAGAGCGCCGAGCCCTTGTCCTCGACGGCGACCACGCGCCCCACGGGCAGCCCCTTGGGGAAGAGCGAGCCCAGCCCCGACGTCACCACCAGATCGCCCGGCGCCACCCCCCCGCCATCGCGGGCCATGAACTTGAAGCGCACGGTGCCGCCCGCGTCGCCCTCGACCAGCCCCGCGGTGCGTGTGCGCTGCACCACGGCGCCCACCGTGGAGGTCGGGTCGTTGAGCAGCTGGACGACCGCGGCGCGGCCGCGCACCTGGACCACACGTCCGACCAGGCCCTCGGGGACGATCACCGGCGTCTGCTGAGTGATCCCGTCGCCGCGCCCGCGGTTGACCGTGAGCGAGCGCACCCAGCCCCCCGCCTCACGGCCGATCACCTCGCCGGAAAGGGTGGCGAGCGGCAGCCGGTCGCGCAGCGCCAGCAGTCGCCGCAGCCGCTCGTTCTCCTGCTTGGTCTCGCCCGCCTGCAGCGCCTGCACGCGCAGCCGCTCGCTCTCCGCGCGCAACACCACGTTCTCGGAGCGCACGGACTTCCAGTCGACATAGGCGGTCCAGAGACCCACGGCGCCGCGATGGATCTTGACGAGGAGGTTCTGGACCGGGGTGACGACGAGGCCGACCAGGTCGCCGGCGCGCCCCGTGCCGCCGCCGCGCGTTTGCACGGTCAGCAGCAGCAGCGACACCAGCAGCACCGAAACAAGGAGCCCGTACTTGCGAAATCTCACCGCGACGCCACCCTCGCGGCGATCACGACCTGGCCCGACAGGGCCGTCCAGCGTTAGGCCGGGATCGCCACCTTCTTGAGCAGATCCAGCTCGTCCAGAACCTTGCCGGTGCCGAGGGCCACGCAGGACAGGGGATCGTCGGCGACGGTGATGGGGAGGTCGGTCTCCTGCCGCAGGAGCAGGTCCAGCCCGCGGAGCAGCGCCCCGCCGCCGGTGAGCACAATGCCCTTGTCCACGATGTCCGCCGCCAGCTCCGGCGGCGTCCGCTCGAGACAGGTCCGCACCGTGTCCACGATGGCCATGACGGGCTCGCGCAGCGCTTCGCGGATCTCTTCGTCGGTGACCACGATGGTCTTCGGGATCCCGTCGATGAGGTCGCGGCCCTTCACCTCCATGGTCGCGCGCTCGCCGCCCGTGGGATAGGCCGAGCCCAGCGTGATCTTGATTTCCTCCGCCCGACGCTCGCCCACCAGGAGGTTGTAATGCTTCTTGATGTACTGGACGATGGCCTCGTCCATCTCGTCGCCCGCGATGCGCACGGACTTGGAGTAGACGATGCCGGACAGCGAGATCACCGCGACCTCTGTGGTCCCGCCGCCCATGTCCACGATCATGTTGCCGCCCGGCTCCTGGATGGGCAACCCAGCACCGATGGCCGCAGCCATCGGCTCTTCGATCAAATAGACCTCGCGCGCCCCGGCCTGCATCGCCGAGTCGCGCACGGCCCGCTTTTCCACTTGGGTGATGCCGGACGGGACGCCGATGACGATGCGCGGGTGCACCAGGGTCCGGCGCCGGTGCACCTTGTTGATGAAGTAGTGCAGCATCTTCTCGGTGACGTCGAAGTCGGCGATGACGCCGTCCTTGAGGGGCCGGATGGCCAGGATGTTGCCAGGCGTCCGGCCCAGCATGGCCTTGGCTTCGTGCCCGACGGCGAGCACCGAGTGGTCCGCCTGGTGGATGGCCACAATCGAGGGCTCGTTCATCACGATGCCTTCGCCCCGCACGTAGACCAGGGTGTTGGCCGTGCCCAAGTCGATGGCCAGGTCGTTCGAGAACAGCCCGGCGAGAAGACTGATCAGCATACACACACCCTGTGAGAGAGAGTCGCGTCTCGAGCGGTGAAAAACGTGCTCGTGAGTGTAGCACCGGCCCGGTGGGGAGACAAGCAAACCCGCAGGATTTTCGGGAACATGGACGTCACGATCCCGACCCCGTTCGCCGGCGGACGCCGCGGCTCGGAACGCGGGAAACCGGCGCTATTTCGGCCAGTTAGCCGAGTCCCAGCCGCCAGCGCGTGTCGGGATCAGACCGCCATGGACGATCATCCGTCAAGCCCATCGCGGGGCCGATTCTACTCCGCTACTGGAGGCCGAACAACGCGGGGAGAAACGTCGAGAGGCCCGGCCACTGGGTGACGATGAACAGCGAGAGCAGCATGGCCAGCACGAACGGCCAGACGGCCCGGGAGATCTCGTCGAAGGACAGCTTGGCGATGTTGGCGGCCACGTAGAGGTTCACCGCCACGGGCGGCGTCACCTGGCCGATGGCGATATTCACGGTGAGCATCACGCCGATCCAGACGGGATTCCAGCCGAAGGCGGCCATGATGGGCATGATGATGGGCACGAAGATGTAGTAGATCGAAATGCCGTCCAGGATGTAGCCCGCCAGGAACACCAGGAGGTTGATCGCCCAGAGCACGACCCAGGGAGTCTTCGATAGTCCCAGCAGGGCCTGGGTGATCCGGTCGATGACACCCATGGTGGAGCCGGCCCAGGCGTAGAGCCCCGCGAAGCCCACGATCAGCATCACCACGGCGGAGGAGACCACGGTGTCCCGGATGATGCCCCACAGCGACACCAGATTGAGCGAGCGGTAGACGACGAAGCCCACGAAGAGCCCGTAGAAGACGGCCACCACCGCCGCCTCGGTGGGGGTGAAGACGCCGCCGTAGATGCCGCCCAGGATGATCAGCGGCGCCAGCAGTCCCCAGACGGAGTCGCGCAGCGCGCGCAGGACTTCCGCGCGGGTGCCGTAGCGGTCGCCGCGCCAGCCGTGACGGCGCGAGATCACATAGGCGGGGATCGCCAGGCAGGCGCCGACGACCAGCCCCGGGATGACGCCCGCGGCGAAGAGGGCCGGGATCGACGTATTGGTGATGACGCCGTAGATGATGAAGGCGATGGAGGGCGGGATGATGATGGCGATGGAGCCGCCGGACGCGATCAGCGCCGAGGCGAAGGGCTTCGCGTACCCTCGCGCCGCCATGGCCGGGATCAGGATGGTCCCGAGCGCCGCCGTGTCCGCCGGACCGGAGCCCGAGATGCCGGCGAAGAACACGCAGCAGACGATGGCCACCAGCGCCAGCCCGCCGTGGACGGGACCGATGAGCAGGCTGGCCAGCCGCACGAGCCGCTCCGAGATTCCCACGCGCTCGAGGATGAGCCCCGCCATGATGAAGAACGGGATGGCCAGGAGCTGGAACTTGGCTAAGTTCGAATAGAAGGTCGGACCGATGGCGGCCATGCCCAGGCTGAACTTCCAGATCAGAAACAGGCCGGTCGCCCCGAGCCCCACGGCGATGGGCGCGCCGATCGCCAGCAGAAGGATGAAGAGGCCGAAGAACCAGACGATCCCGAGCCAATCCATCAGGCGCGGGCGATCTCCGCTCCGAGCGCCTGCAGCACGCGGACGATGATGAGGAGCGCGCCGACGGGCAGCGCCGCCGTGTAGATCCACTCGGGGATGCCCAAGGCTTCCGAGGTCGTGCCGAGCGCGATCTGGCTCTGGATCTGCCGCCATCCCGCCCAGGCGAGCACGGCCATGGTGGCGACCGCTGTCAGGCCGGCCAGGGCCGCCAGCCCCTGGCGGACGGGCCGCGGAAACCTGTCGCGCAGGATGCTGAATCCCAGGTGCAGGGCCTCGCGGAACGCGACGGCCGCGCCCAGCATGCTGATCCAGACCAGGGCGGCGACCTCGATCTCCTCGGTGAAGGCGAAGGAATAGTTCGTGAGATAGCGGGCCAGGATGTTGAGAAAGGCCAGCACCGCCATCACGACGAGGAGGCCCCCGGCGAGGGCCTCCTCGATGTGGCGGGCCAGACGCCCCACTACTTGGTCTCCGCGATGATCCTCTCGGCGGACTTCACGAGATCGGCGCCGATCTCGTGGACCCACTTGTCGTAGACCGGCTTGGTCTTGGCCTTGAAGGCCGCCAGCTCGGCGGGCGAGAGGATGACCACCTCCATGCCGTTCTTCTTCAACACTTCGACAGCCTCGAGCGAGCCGTCGAGCCCGGCGCGCGCGCCCGCCTTCTGCGCGGCCATCACTTCGACCGCCGTGTTCTTCACGATCTCGCGGTCGGCGGGCGTCAGGCTGTCCCACGTGAGCTTGGACACGCCCAGGATCAGCGGGTCGATGGCGTAGTGCCAGAGCGTGATGTTCTTGTGCACGGTCCAGAGCTTGAAGGGCTGGATCACAGAAACCACGGGGTTCTCCTGCCCGTCCACCGTGCCCGTCTGGAACGCGGTCTGCGCCTCGCCCCAGTTCATGTTCACCGGGTTGGCGCCCAGCGCGCGGAAGGTGTCGATGAAGATGGGCGAGCCGACAACCCGCACCTTCAGCCCTTCCAGGTCTCCGGGCTTGCGCACGGGCCGCTTGGAGTTGGTGATCTCGCGGAAGCCGTTCTCGCCCCAGGCCAGCGGGATCACGCCCTTGGCCTCGATGAGCTTCCACAGGCGCTGCCCGGGCTCGCCGCTCTCCACGGCGTCGAGCGCCTTGTAGGAGGGGTACATGAAGGGCATGGCGAAGAGGTTCAGCTCCTTGACCTGGGGCGACCAGTTGATCGTCGAGCCCAGCGCGAAATCGGCCACGCCCTGGTTGAGGAGCAGGAACTCGTTGGTCTGCTTGCCGGCGAAGAGCTGGCCGGCGAAGTAGTTCTTCACGTTGATCCGCCCCTGGGTCCGGTCCTTGAGCAGATCGGCGAACTTGATCGCCGCCTCGCCCCACGGGCCGGCGGGCCCCACGACCAGGCTGTTCTTGAACTCGGCTTTGTACTGGGCGGCCGCCGGGGCCGCCGACCAGGCCACGACGCAGGCGAGCGCGAGGACGACGAGGAGGAGGCGCTTCATGGAGGTATCTCCTTCACTTGGAGGGTTGGAGAGGTGCGACACGTATAGCACGCGCTCGGAAAATGTGTCAACATGGCGCCCCGGCGCGATCGCGCCAGGGCGATCCGATGGACGAGCTCGAGACCTGGTTCGACAAGGGCGTCACCGACGGGCTCCCCGTCGTCCCGCCGACCCGCGAGCGCGTCGAACGGATGCTCGTCGGCACCACGCGGGGCCGAGGCGACCTGCTGGGCGAGGTCGCGCCCAACTACGGCCGCGCCACCGTCGAGAAGGTCGCGATCAACGCGGTCATGGCCGGCTGCCGCCCCGACTACCTGCCCGTGGTGCTGGCGGCGGTGGAAGCCGCGTGCGCGCCCGAGTTCAACCTCCACGGGATGTCCGCCTCGACTCACTTCTCCGCTCCGCTCATCGTGGTGAATGGGCCCATCCGGCCGCGCATCGGCCTCAACTGCTCCTTCGGCGTCTTCGGTCCCGGCTACCGGGCCAACGCCACCATCGGCCGTGCGCTCCGCCTCGTGATGATCAACGTGGGCGGCGCCAAGCCGGGCGAAACCTCCATGTCCACCTTCGGCCACCCGGGCCGCTACACCTACTGCATCGGCGAGCACGAAGAGGTCAGCCCGTGGCCGCCCTACCACGTCGAGCGCGGGCTCACGCCGGGCGACAGCGCGGTCACGGTCTTCGCCGGCGAGGGGCCCCACGGCATCTCCGACCATGCCAGCCGGACGGCGCGCCAGCTGGCCGGCTCCCTCGGCTGGTCCATGGCGGGGCTCTGGAACGCCAAGCACTTCCCGCTCTACTCCCACACCATGCTGGTGGTCGGGCCGGAACATGCGCGGACGTTCGCCGCCGACGGCTGGAGCAAGGCCGATCTCAGGCGCCATCTCTTCGAAACCGTTCGGGTGCCGTACCGCACGCTCGAGCCCGACGCCGACAGCGGAGAGGGCACCAACCTGCGCTTCGCCAGGGGCGTGGAGCCAAAGGCCGACGACCTCATCCCCAAGTTCCCGTCGGCGGACGAGATCCACGTCGTGGTCGCCGGGGGCACCGCGGGCCGCTTTTCCATGGCCGTCCCAGGCTGGCTCGGGACCAAGAACGGCTCCACGCCGGTGACGCTGGCCATCCGGGATATCCCTTGACAGGGGGCGGAAGGTCGGCTACACTCTGCCTCAGGTTTAGGTTCACCGGTAGCCGGATACACGGCGACTCAGACGTCGCCGGATTCGAGAGCAACGCCGTGAGGACCTCAAGTCCCGCGGCGTTTTTGTTTGTCCTCCACTTCAGGAGGACGCCCCCGCCATGGTGGTGGGGTATCACCGAGGCGAAAGCCTCAAAGAAAGAGGTAAGTAGAAATGGCTCAGGGCAGCGTGAAGTGGTTTAACGACGCGAAGGGGTACGGCTTCATTTCCCAGGAGGATGGCGAGGATGTGTTTGTGCATTTCAGCGCCATTCAGGCTTCCGGTTTCAAGAGCCTGACCGAGGGCGACAAGGTCGAGTTCGAGGTCACCAAGGGTCCCAAGGGGCTCCAGGCGGCCAACGTCCGCAAGGTCTAAGCTGGCGTAGCGTCGGGGCCAGGTCCGGCCGATGGCCGGACCTGGCCTCCCTTCCTTATATACGGGGGCCCGGACGGCCCCGATCCTCCCCCAGCGGCGGACCAACGGGGCTGAAAACGATCTTGACAGCCGTTTCGGACCTTTGCTAACTTTTCCTAAGAGTTGGTGATTCCGAAACATCGCTTGGTTTTTTCGTGAGAAAGACTCGTGCGTAGAGAGCAGTAGCGCCGAGAGGGCTCCGGTCCTCGACGGCGCTTTTTTATTTCCCCCGATCCTGGGGGAGACCCCGCCCATGGTGGCGCGGGGCTTACGCGGGCGGCTCATCCCCGCCCAAGGAGAGAGGGAACCGAGGTATGG